>CAJJCN010000039.1 GCA_905182655.1 Flammeovirgaceae bacterium UBA4465 | reverse complement strand
CGAGACCGCACCTTCATTGTCCATTGGTCGGCCTTAGCCGCCTTGAATATGATCCGATTAAATGTTGGAGTGAAATAGCAAAATACTATATCTTTGTCTCGTCTTTAACCAATATATTAAAATATGGCTTCTATTGAAATGACGATGCCCAAAATGGGTGAAAGTGTAATGGAAGGTACTATTTTATCCTGGTTAAAGAAGGTAGGCGACCCCATAGATGAAGATGAATCTGTTCTCGAAGTGGCCACGGACAAAGTAGATACAGAAATTCCCTCTACCCATGCCGGAATTCTCAAAGAAATCCTAGCGGAAGAAGGAGATGTTATTCAAGTCGGTAAGCCTATAGCCATCATAGAGCTTTTGACTGATGGCGCTGAGCCCCTCACTACCCGGCCTACTGAAACCTCTGCACCCCCTAAGGAACAAAAAGCTATGGTTGATGTGGATCAGGCCATGGATCGTCAAAGTCCTGACAACCTCTTGGCAAACGCTGAAAATAGTCGATTTTATTCTCCCTTGGTGCGTAATATAGCAAGACAGGAACGAATAGGTCTCGGCGAACTTGAAAATATAGCCGGATCGGGTAAAGAGGGTAGATTGACCAAGCAAGATGTATTAGACTACCTAAGCTCAAGAAACTCGCAACCAGATCCTGTTGATGGACTCCTTGAAAGCCGTGCGAATGATACACCCCTGACCCTATCTGGTGAGGACGAAATAATAGCCATGGATCGGATGCGGAAAATCATTGCTTCGCGAATGATTGAATCTAAATCTATTTCTGCACATGTAACTTCTTTTGTTGAAGCAGACATGAGTGCCATTGTTTCTTGGAGAAATAAATTCAAAGAAAAGTTCAAGGCAACCTCGGGTGAATCGCTAACCTTTACCCCCATCATTATTGAAGCAGTGGTGAAAGCCATCAAAGATCATCCCATGATCAACATCCAAGTCCATGGTGATCAAATCATTAAAAAAAGTAATATTAACATCGGTGTGGCCGTCGCACTTCCTTCAGGAAACCTGATCGTACCTGTCATTAAAAATGCGGAGCTACTTGATCTGAAATCACTGGTCATGGCAGTTAATGATCTGGCCCATAGAGCAAGAACCAATGCACTCAAACCAGATGAATTGGACGGAGGTACTTTCACTGTCTCTAATGTGGGTTCATTTGGCAACGTTATGGGCACACCCATCATCGTACAACCTCAAGTAGCCATTATGGCCATAGGAGCCATACAAAAAAAACCAGCAGTGATCGAAACCCCCGAAGGTGACTTTATAGGTATCCGTCATAAAATGTTTTTGTCCCATAGCTATGATCATCGTGTGATCGATGGCTCTTTAGGTGGTGGTTTTGTAAGACGGGTCGCTGACTATCTTGAGAAATTTGACGTTAATAGGCATATTTAACCCCCTTTTTTCTAAACAATCTTAAGTTAAAATCAGCTAACCTAATGCATACATGATGTCTACTGACCTTCATGCACGGTATGGATTCATTCCTTAGTGACTACCTAGAACTTTTCTTGGAATCAAAAAAATGTGCACTTTATTAAATTGTTGGCCCTCTCTTTTATTTATAAAAGTAAATCCCACCTATCTTTGATCTATATGTACAAATTGGTTTGGTTTTGCCTATTCCTTCTGGGGCCGTGCCTCATTAGAGCGCAAGACACTACAAATATTTATATCAAAGAACTCCGATTGACCATTGACAACGATGTGTTCACCTCTCGAGAAAGAGATCAATATTACACTTCTGGCCTTTATGTTTATTTCCGATGGCTCAGTAACAGAAAAATCAAAAAATATAAAATCATCAATTCAATCTCCTTTCACCAACGCATCTATACACCCAAAAGGGTCTCTTGGGATGATCCTGCAGAATTTGACCGACCCTACGCGGGCATATTGGGATTCAGCTTTAATCAAGAATTTTATCTCAAGCAAAAAAACTATTTAAAAACAAGTTTTGAGGTAGGGTTAATGGGTCCTAATACACTCACCGACGATTTTCAAATTACCTGGCATAAGGTATTGAATATTCCCTTGCCCGCGGGTTGGGAGTACCAAATGGCCAATAGCCCCGTGATTAATTTTCATGGCACTTATGCCAGACGCTTGGCAGGCAATCAATCCCTTGATGTATATTCCGAAACTCAAATATCCATAGGCACCGTTTACAATCAAATTTCTGAAGATGTACTCGTAAGATTAAATTTTTTTAAAAATACGGCCTCATCTTCCTTATTCGGAGGTCATTTAGGTAGCCCTTTGCCTTCAACTAGCACTAAGAAAATAATGGAAGGTTATTTTTTTTATGCCCCTGGAGTTATCTATAATGCCTACAATGCCACCATTGAGGGGAACTTCATTGGACCCAAAAGCCCACATACTGAAATAGCAAAATCTTGGCGCCTTCAAAACCGCATCGGTTTTGCTCTAAGTTTGCCCCGATTTGATATCGTCACTACTTATTATCTCCAAACCAAAGAAACCCTTGATGCAGAAACACACCAATACGTAGGTATTACGTTCAAAAATAGATTCTAATGAAAAGAATAAATTTCATCGTTTGTTTTATCCTCCTTACAAATGGATTGATCGCACAATCCTATTACATAGGACTTAATCCGCCCTCTATTCAATGGAAATACATAGAAACCGATGCAGCAAAGATCATCTATCAAGAAGGAATATATAGTCAAGCAGCCCGCATTGCCAACGTCATTCAAAGACTAAGTGACAGCAGCTACTTTTCCTTAGGTTCGAAAAAGGAACAGGTGAGTATCATACTTCAAAATCAATCCATCACTCCCAATGCATTTGTGGGCGTAGGGCCTTTCCGATCAGAATTTTATACCAATCCACCACAGAATAATTTTGCAGGAGCTGTAGACTGGAATGACCTGCTGGCCATTCACGAATATCGACATGTGCAGCAATTACAAAATGCACGGATAGGAGTCGTCAACGCAGCCTATAAGGTTTTTGGTGACTATTTCTGGAGTTCAATGGCACATTTAATCATGCCTCCTTGGTTTTTTGAAGGAGATGCTGTTTTCACTGAAACGGTCTTAAGTAATGCAGGACGTGGCCGGATGCCCTATTTTGAGGGGCAGTATCGTGCCATGTTGCTGACGGGGACTGCATTGAATTATGAAAAAAATAGTGCTGGATCCTATAAAAAACTAATTCCCAATATTTATAACATGGGTTATCATCTGACCGCATCTCTCAATCGTGATTATGGTGAAGACATCATGGGTAACCTACTTCAAGAGGCCGTAAAATCGAGTCTTTTTAACTTTTATCCCTTCAGTAAAAGTTTGAAAAACCATACGGGTATGCGCACCCCTAAATATTATGAGGCTACCTTTTCAAAATTAAAGAAAGAATGGGAGCAAAAAGCAGAAAAAATTGAATTGACTGAAGCTGAAACGGTAAATAATAAAGTAAAAAAGACATTTACCAGCTATGCTCACCCCAACTACCTTGATACACAAACCCTCATAGCAGAAAAGGCAGGTTTCAATGAAATTCCAACTTTCTACCGTATCCAAACCGATGGATCTGAAAAACGAATCACAAGCCCTGGATTTTATTCCCCATCTAACGCCAATCTAAGTCTCAGTAAAGCTTTTCTCGTTTGGACCGAAAAAGCCTACGATCCCCGATGGGGAAATGTAGAATACAGTAATGTGATCAAATTTGATCATACCCTACAGTTAAAAAAACAACTCACCTTTAAAGCCCGCTATTTCGTCCCAGAAATCAATAAAGATGGAGATAAAATTGTTGCGGTACATGCTCCTGCCAATCAAGAGTATGAGCTCCATATCCTCAATGCTCAAAGCGGTAATCTGGATAAAAAAATTAACAATGAAGAACAATATCAATATGCTTTTCCCACTTGGGTAGATGAAACAAGTATCGCTACAGTCGTACGGAAATCAGGGAAAAATGCCATTCAAATCATCCATCTTGGTACAGGAAAAAGTCGCCTCATCACCCCTTGGTGGAGCGAAAAAATAGCCCATTTAAAATCCCACCAAAATTATATATACTTTGACGGTATCTTTAATGGCATAGACAATATTTATGCCCTTTCAATGCAGGATCAGCGAGTTTATCAAGTAACCTCCACCCTATTCGGTGCCGTCCAACCTGGCATTTCTCCTGATGGAAAAATGCTGGCCTATAGCGCGTATTCTTATATGGGTTATGACATCCAGACCACTCCGCTCATCAAAGAAAATTGGAAACCTATGGAAAGCATAGAAAATTCATTAGTTGATTACTTTGAGCCCATGTATAAGGACAACATCCTTGAAAACATCAACGAGCAATCTTATGAAGAGCAACCTTATCCAACCACAGATCGATTACAACTGCACAGTCGATTGTTGGCTTATGTACCACCCAATCTGTTAGTTAATGTATACGCAGATAACAAGATGAGTAATTTATCTGGTATAGGCGCCTACCGATTCAATTTAAATGAAAAAAGCAGTTCATGGTCTGCCGGCTTACAATGGGCAAAATACTATCCTATTTTGAAACTAGAAACGGCACTAGAAAACAGAAATAGCTATGTGCCGGTCTACTTTGAAACCGAAAAAAATGATGAGATCACTCCTAATCTAGAAACAAGAAATCAAAACTGGACCGAAAACAAAGTAGGTCTAGGCCTACGATTGCCTTTCAACTTAACCTTAGGAAATTTTTATAATTTCATTGAGATCAACCAAAACTTCCGCCAACATTGGGTAAACTATGCTCTGGAAGAAACCGGAAAAGATGGTTCCTTTGCTAGCTATGAATTAGATATCCGAATGCGTTTTACCCTGCGACAAGCTTATCAGCATATCAACCCAAGATTGGGTGTTTTGTTTCAGTCAAATTACCAAAAAAGTATGGGAATAACCCCCAATACTTCCCATGCTTTTTTAATTAATAGTAGGCTTTATTTGCCTGGAATCTTTAAAAACCATAGCTTCTACGCTGAAATAGATCATCATTCAGAACCCTTTACCGCGCAATACAAGTTTTTAGATAATTTCAGGTATCCCCGAGGTTATGGCAAACTCATCCATGATGAAATCAATCGAATGGGTCTCAATTATGCCTTCCCTATTTGCTATCCTGATTTAGCCATAGGGCCCTTATTTTTCATCAAAAGAATCAAGGCAAACTTATTTTATGATCACTCAAGGGTAATTTTAAATAATACTTCTATCGATGATCTTACCCCCCTCAGCCCGGTTACATTTAACGGAAGTGTACCTTACGCTGAAGATGTTTACGAATCGGCAGGCATCGAACTAACTTTTGATGTCCGGACTTTTCGATTGGTTGATTTTGATTTAGGCCTGAGGTTCTCCTATCCATTGAACACCAATCAATATAGTAATAAGGTTGAGTTTATCTTATCATCTATTAGTTTTTAATGGATAATTAAAAAAATAGATTGTACTAACAATAAATAATACCTCCTCTTTTTAAGCCTAATTTGTTGGCTTGTTGTATTTAGTAATTGTGGTGAAGATGAAAGTAATGAGTTTAAAATAGACCTAAATACCCTATTTAATCACTTGGCTGCTTCTTGCTACAATGCGCGTTACCTAAAGTTTATGCCTTGTTAAACATGAGATCTCTGAAACAAATTTATTGGAATAGTGGCCAAATGATTTATGATCTTTTTTGACTAAAGAAAATTCTTTAAACATTTCGTACATACTACTTGTTTTTGTTATGTCTATTACTCCTATTTCATCATCGTTTGTCGCAACTTTTTTACCCGAAAGACTATTTCTAAGTAAAATATATTGACTGGTGTGTTTTTCGACAATTGAAATATAGTTTTTCACAATGTGAGGTTCCATTTCTTGGAATGACATGAAATTGACAAATAAATCGAATTTCCCCTTCAGCTTCTTTAATTGCCACGGACACAACACTACACATTTATATTTTTTCTTT
>CAJJCN010000038.1 GCA_905182655.1 Flammeovirgaceae bacterium UBA4465 | reverse complement strand
TTTTGGAGCCACCTTGGGCCTCTCAAATTTCCCTAATTTCAATGCAAGTTCACCTGATAAAGTAGGGCTTTTGAATCAATCAAATGAGTTGATAGATAGCCTAGTGTATACTCAATCACCCAGAGATGGGATTACTTTGGAACAGATTAACCCCAACTTATTGTGTGCTGGGGAAGCTAATTTTTCAGCGGCTATAGACCCATTAGGTGGTACACCAGGCTTCGAAAATTCACAAGTAAGCTATGCACTCGATATTTTACCTCCTCAGTTGATCAATTTAAATATTTTGAATGCAGATACATTCTTTTTGACTTTTGACGAATCCGTTGATGCAGAAATAATTTCCCAATCCTTAAACGTCGGATCCTTAACGGCAACCGTAGTGGGCATAAACACACCACGACAGCTGGTGATCCAATTATCCAGTGCGTTGACTTCGGGTCGGTCTTACGCGCTCAGTAATTTACTGATTCAAGACTGTGCGGGGAATACAACTCAAGTAGAGGCTACTTTTTATTTTGACAACCGCGCTCCAAAAATAATAGGATGGGATCTGTATGCAGATGATGTATTGGGTCTTATCTTCGATGAACCTTTGGACGCTGCCTCAGCTAATTTGGAGGAACACTATTGGCTATCTTCTTTTGGGCCACCCCAGCGAGCAATGAGACAAGACTCGGCCTTAAATAAAGTTTATTTGAATTTTGGGGCACCTATGGCAATCAATAGGAGATATAATTTGAGGGTTTTAGGACTTACTGACACCTTAGAAAATGAACAAATTGAGGATTCTATTTCTTTTGTTTTCCAGCAGTCGATTGAATCGATAAAAGTAATCAATGAATCATTGATTGTGATAGAATTCAATAAGGCACCGACACCTATGACGGCACTTAACCCACAGAATTACTGGATTGACCCATTGGGTCAACCGAAAGAGGTATTTCAATCCGGAACAGACCCATACAGCTATCATTTGATTATGGACCAAGCCGTTCGCCCGAACAAGGCATACCATGTCATCGTTCGAAATATGGAATCCATAGAAGGACGCCTACTGCTGACGCCTAAGAAATCTTTTAATTGGGATACGCAAGGTCCCGAAGTAGTAGCTATTGATGTGGTGTCAGAAAAAACAGTGCATGTGTATTTTAACGAGATGATTGATCCAGGGACGGCGGTCAATCCAAATAATTATTTCGTTGGGAATTCACTCTATCCATACCAAGTCCTCCTCTTAGATGACACCACGGTTTTGCTAGAATTTTCAGAATCTTTTATCTCAGAGCAAAAATTAATTTTGGAGGTACATCACATTCAAGATCTATCAAAGAACGTGATGAAGAAGCAGTATGTTGGCTTTATTTACGATAAAACGGGCCCTTTTCTTAAGGAAGCACTTCCATATCGACCCAGCATATTATCGTTGTGGTCATCTGAAAAGATCCTTTGGGATGAGCAACAGATACATCTTTATGATTTGGGCGGTGCTGTTATTGATTCTATTTCCATTCATGGTCCCGATTCTCTGGAAATTAGGCTTTATTATGAGGCCTTACCTAGTGAAGAGGTTGACGAACTCTACCTATCCTCTTGGTGTGATGTATGGCATAATTGCAGGAGTATTCGTAGAAAAATCACTATAGATTCGTTGATCATATCCGAAGTATATGCTCAAAATGACAGTACCCTTGGACTGGTGTTTTCGATGGCGGTCGAATCAACAGGGGTTTCAATAGAGGATATTTTTGCAGATCAAAAAAAGCCGATGGACTGTCGTTGGATCAATGGGCATGAAGTGCTTCTTAATTTGGGAGATGTAATGGAAGCAGGGAGAAATTACGACATAAGGGTTACCCTTACGGATTCAGTTGATGGGACACTATTGACAGCTCAGTATCGTCATATTCATGACTTAAAAAAATGGCAAATTCTAGATTCTGTGACCTTAAAATTGACATTTGAGCACCCTTTGGACCCAAAACTTAAGCCGATAGTTCATTTAGGTCTAGATGAGCCAGTGTATACTTTGGTGAAAAACAAAAAAGAGTTGTGGGCTATTTTTCAAAAAAGTATTCCTCAAAATGAGTATCTCCCCTTAGGCTGGATTCAATTAAAAGACTTATACGGACAGTCGCGACCCGATCATCAGCTCAAAATCATCCGAGATACCGAAGGGCCAGCTATTCAATCCATTCAAAGTCAAACGGGGAGTATTGATCTACAATTTAATGAGGCTATATCACATCATTCAATGATTCAAAATGCCCAATTTGAAATTTCAGAAGGTGGTATTGTGGAGGAAGTACACCTCGTTCAAGGGGCCCTCAGATTAACGCATCCCCAACTCATTGCAGGTAAAACTTACCAACTTATCGCACAAGGCGTAGTAGATTCTTTGGGGAATGAAATGCTTAGAGATTCGCTTTTTTTTGAATACCGCCCACCAAAAATACCAGCACCGGGAGAAATAATCATTACCGAAATCATGTTCGATCCCACGCCATCTAATGGTCTTGAAGAAGTCGAGTATGTCGAACTGTACAATGCCTCGCCTTACGACTTTGAGCTTTCAACGTTGCGGTTGGCAGATTCAAAGACAGATCACCATTTGCCGGTCGGGGGCTTTAGTTCGGGGGCTTATTTGACCCTCGCCTCGGGACCCATAGGCTCGGATACTTCCGTTTATTGGTTTTCGGAATTTCCCTCTTTGAATAACGAAGGAGAAACCTTGTACATCATTTCTATTGATGGAGATACCATAGATTTTGTTGCCTATACGCCAGAATCATATATTGATTTAGGAAAAAAAGATGGAGGTTACAGTATTGAAAAATTAGAACTATTGGATACTTGTATTACCTGGCTTTGGCGTGCATCCTTAGCCGATACCGGAGGTACTCCAGGTAGACGCAATAGTGTCAATGATCTACGAGAAGATGCGCTACCACCTCATTTAATTAAACAGGAAAAGCTGAGCCCTAATCTTCTGGAATTAACTTATGATGAGGCCATAAATACAGCTGTTATAAAGGTAATTCAACAAGCCAATAACAGAGAATTAATAGTTTCAAGTGAAAATGATAAGTTATGGATTCACTTGGATTCTTTGCCCTTTGGATACCATCATGAAATCATTTTAACAGGAATTAAGGATTGTCAGGGCAATTTAACCCATCCAGATACCCTTGCGCTTCCAAAAGGTGCGATGCCAACTTTTGGGGATATCGTGATCACCG
>CAJJCN010000037.1 GCA_905182655.1 Flammeovirgaceae bacterium UBA4465 | reverse complement strand
CTATTTGATCGTATCTTATTCCTTGAGCTTCTTTCACTACTCTTTATTTTTAGGCCTTTGAAGTATCTGATTTCAATAATTCAATTTCATCACACAACTTTTGATACCAATCCTCACCATATTTCCTAATGAGTGGTTCCTTTAAAAATTTATAAATCGCTACGCCTTTTTTTTTACCTAAGATCCTAGCGCATTCACATATACTCCATCGATCATAATTGAGGGTTTCATATTCTTGTAATTCGGTAATCCTTATGGGATACAAATGACAACTTATGGGCTTGCGAAAGTTTGATTTACCATCAATCCATGCCTGTTCCAGACTACATTTTAAGGTTTTTTTATCATCATAAAAGGCAAAACTACATTCTTTACCCCTCAGGGTGGTTGTCGAAAAATCCCCCTCTTCATCTAGGACATAGGCGCCTTCTTTATCTAATACGTCTTTCGATTCTTGGGATAAATAAGTTTTTGCTTCTTTGACAGCACCTTCAATCAGCGGCAGCTCATCTAGCTCCAAAGGAGCTCCGAGGTATCCTTCCACACAACAAGCTCCTTTACATTTATCTAAGTCACAGATGAACTGTTCTTCATAAATATCTGAAGAAATTATGGTTTTGTCTATTATGATCATGCTTAAGAAATTAAACGTTAAAATTAACAAATAAGCGTCAATAACATTCAACTGTTTTGAATTTTGGCTCAGGGTAAAAATGATAAAATTACTTGAGTAGCTCGCGATGGCATAAGTACTTGACTTGAGTACTCTCATGAGTCCCCATGATAGGATTAAACCCTATTTTCGGAACCACTCCAAATCAATATCTTGGATCAGGAAAAGATTCGGCAACAAAATAAAAATTATTTCAATTAAAAATATAGATCAATACAAAACTTAGGTGTTATAAATTAATTTGCTTCGATAAAAAAATATTTCATCATTAATCCTCTCACCTCCATTAAGAAGGGTTTTAGAAATGAATCCAACCTTGTGCGGTCAATTCAATAGTGCTTTTATTGTTGGTAACCATAACCTTACCTAAATCCGGCGCATGTATATAACCAATCGTGGTGATATCATCGTGGTTTTTCATTTTCTCAAAATCCTTTTGATCGATGGTAAAAAGTAGTTCATAATCTTCGCCCCCATTGAGCGCTGCCGTATTGGGATCCATACTGAACTCAGCAGCGGTTTCAAAGGTTTGCTTTTCAATGGGTAACTTATCTTCATATATGCAGACCCCTTTTTGGGATTGCTTGCATAAATGGAAGATTTCAGAGGCGAGCCCATCCGAAATATCAATCATTGAAGTAGGTAAAATGCCCAAGTCTCGTAATTCATGAATCACATCCATCCGAGCTTTCGGACGCAATTGCCGACCGACGATATAGGAATACTTGTCTAGTTGTGGTTGCATATTGGGATCTACTTTAAAAACTTCTTTTTCGCGTTCCAAAATTTGCAAACCCATATACGCACCGCCAATATCTCCTGAAAGACATAATATGTCTCCATCTTTGGCCCCATTTCTATAGACAATGTTATCAGGTGCCGATTCACCTATCAGAGTGATCGAAATGACCAAACCAGATCTCGAAGAGGTAGTATCTCCTCCCACAATATCAATCTGATAGTCTTTTGCTGCCGCATAAATTCCCTCATAAAGTGCCTCTACAGCCTCCACAGACATGCGATTACTCAAACCTAAGCTGATGGTCATTTGTTTGGGTATTCCATTCATTGCAGCAATATCCGATACATTAACGGTTACCGCCTTGTAGCCAAGATGTGCCAATGGCATGTAGCTTAAATCAAAATGGACCCCCTCCAACAGCATATCGGTACAGATTAGCTTCTTATGATCTGCTCCTACATCAATAACGGCAGCGTCATCTCCAATACCCTTTAATGTTGAGACATGTTGGAGCACTACACGCTGATTAATTTTATCTATGAGTCCAAACTCCCCTATAGCTCCTATTTCTGTACGCTTTGGTGTATCCATTTTTGTTATTTTCTATGATCGGCAAATGCATTATAACCCCCCTTTTCAATGATACATAATCACTGAATTCGGCAGTATGAACGGCTACCTCTTTTCTTAAATTTATCTGATATTGACAGCAAAAATAACAAGGTTAACATGGAATGTTAAATTTATTAAATAATCGCCTTCGTTCGGTCTCATGATTTTCAAAGATAATTATGATTTCATGCCATAATAATAACTAGTTCACCTAAACTGATGACTGCTTTAACCTTAATTAAAACTTAACTTGGAGGGTTGTATAAAAACTTCGAGACTCAGAAGGAATGATACCGGGACCTGGATATGACGTAGCCCTTCGAGTGAAATAAGAGGTGTTCATGAGATTATTGATTCCTGATTCTATTTTAAAAAATTTGAAACTATAGGCAAAAGAAAGGTCCATGACATGATAGCTAGGTATTTCACCAATAAGTCCATTTCTATTATCTCCCTCCACAGCGATGGTGGAATTTTCGACATCCGTAAATTGCTCACTAAGATAAATCCATTGTAAACTGCCCATGAAATTTCGAAAACCGAAATTTACACCACTCTTAAAGTTAAGTATGGGAATGAACTCAACTTTTTTACCTGTTACATTATTTTCTTCTGAAAATAAATAACTTGATTCAGTAAATGCCGTATTGACAAAAATGCTCCATTTAACCTCTTTCCAATCTTTATTAAGTGCACTTACTAAATTAACGTCTCCAAATATCTCAAGACCATAAATAAAAGCTTCCCCAATATTTTTTCTGACTCTATTGGCACGATCATCCAAAATGATTCCAATTCGATCATCATATAATAATCCAAAAATACTGACATCGAAATTAAGGGTCGTCGTAGTCAAACTTCTTAGTCCCAAATCTAAGGTATAGCCTTGCTCATCGGTGATATCGGGATCCACAATGAATGTAGGACTTACCGTACGTATATCACTGAAAGTAACCGACCTATAATTTTGAGAAATATTAGCATACCATTCAGTTTTAAGACCTGCAGTATAACTTAAGCCCAAACCAAAAAGCACAAAAGAACGATTAAAAGAACGATCATCCATTCGCTCAATATTACTTATGGGATTCTGAGCATTATCAAAAAGCACCTCACTGTAAACGCCCTCACTCTCGGTAAAAATATACTCAAACCTGAATCCGGGTGTAATCGCGAATTTCTCATTAATGAAAAATATATTTTCACCAAAAAATGAAAAATTCAGATTGGGAAAGGTAAAGTCTGATTGATTACTATAGTCTGGATAGCGCTCATATTTAAAATCAAAATCAGCATCACTCCCGTTACTCCCGGGTCCTTGTTTTGCGGTATTTCGAGATTTATAAAATTTGGTTCCTAATAAAAAAACACCTGCTGTACCTTTCAATTTATACCTTGATAAAAATCTTAGTTCAGCACCGTAATTTCGGAAGGTTCCTGCAATCAAGTCCCTATTATAAATAAATTCCCCATTTTGGTCTTTATAATCATCTTCAGCCACAGGATTACTATTCAAATTGACAGGGTTTCCTCTATAGCCCAGTGAATTTCTCTCAGCGACGAGACCAAAAATCATGGCAGATAACTTCGTTTTTGAAGAAAAATTATGATTGAAATTGATGGCAGCTAAATTCCAATCTATTTCAAACCAATTTCTTGTCCGATTGCTGTACATAGGATCTAAATCAAAGCGGGTATCTGTCAATCCACCGGACTGTTGGGCCAAATAATTGAGATAGGTATACTCAAAAGATAGGCTGGTCTCTGGATTAAATTGATAGTTTAAATAAGTGAACGTATTATTTGATTTATAGACCGAGTTTGGCCTGAATCCATCGCTCTGCTTGTGATGATAATACGTATAGTAGCTCAACTTGCCTGTGGTACCACTCAAGCTATTGAAAGAGGAGAAAAAATTAAAGCTACCCACAGACTGTCGGGCGATAAGTTCTATTTTTTTATCGGGTACGGGTGTATGCATTTTAAAATTAATTAATCCTCCAAACTGAGTTCCATACTGCAGTGACGCAGCTCCTCTAACTACTTGGATTTGTGATAACGCCTCTGCGGGTGGCGTGTAATAACTTTCAGGATAGCCCAGTACATCTGGACTGATGTCATATCCATTTTGTCGGGTATTAAAATTCGCTGACCTATTGGGATCTAAACCACGACCACCGATACTCAATTGCAATCCACCATCACCGCTTTCGTATATATTGAGTCCCACAATTTGCGAATAAACTTGTCTGGCGTTGTTATTTGCCTTGTTACCCACCAATTGGTCCACCAATATAACTTCATTCTTTTTACCTGCGTAAATACGGGTACCCTCAACGACATTTAAACGCCCTAGGTTGAACACACGCTCTTTTTGATCTAAAATAACTACCTCTGATAAGTCTTGACTTAATTTAATCAGTGAGTAGTCAATGAGGGTGTCACGGGAAATTTGTATTGATTTTTCAAAGATTTGATATCCGTATGTAAAAGCAATCAATTGATACGTTCCCACTTCGGCAACCTGTAGACTATACATCCCTGATGCATCGGTCTTTAAGTTCACATTGGTGTTTTGGATTTGTATTTCTACCCCTTCTTTGGGATTCCCTTTTTCATCATATACGACGCCAGAGACTTCCATCTGTGCCAAACTAAGATAGCCCCCACAACATAAAAACAAAATGAACTTAATACGCAGAAAACTATTCATTGAAAGGCAATATCCATGACTTGTGTGCAAAAGACTCGTATCCTTTCGTTAAATCAAATTCAGGATCTATAAATCTGGTACTTTTTCTGC
>CAJJCN010000036.1 GCA_905182655.1 Flammeovirgaceae bacterium UBA4465 | reverse complement strand
AACTACGTTTTTAACTTCATCGGTGATGAATACTTGTCTCGAGTATAATTGAATTTTATTACGTTGAATCTCAAAATCTTTTTTGAGTTTAGGGAAGTATAAAATACCTGTTAGATTGAAGGGATAGTCTACGTTTAAGTGAATCCAAAACAAAGGATCCTCGCTCATGGGGTATAATTCTTTGTAAAACTTTAAATAGTCTTCATCCTTGAGGTCATTAGGGCTTTTGGTCCAAATAGGCTCTGAGTCGTTGATGATATTGTCTTTCTTGACCGATTTGTATTTGGGTTTATCATCTTTGTCCTTACCATCCGGAACACTCTCCTCTTTGGTACCAAATTTTATGGGGATGGGTAGAAATTTACCATATTTATCTAAAACACCTTGTATTCTCGCGTCTTCTAAGAACTCTTCGGAATCCTCGGCAATATGCAGCGTGACCACCGTACCTCGCGTCTTTTTCTTCGAAGTTTTGATTTCAAATTCCGTTTCACCATCACAAGTCCACTTGGCAGGTGCAGAACCTTTTTTGAAGGAGAGGGTTTCTATTTCTACCTGTTTTGAGACCATAAAGGCGGAATAAAAACCTAGTCCAAAATGACCTATAATTTGCTGATCCTCACCTTTATCCTTATATTTTTCAACAAATTCTGTAGCACCTGAAAAAGCAATTTGATTGATGTACTTTTTAATTTCGTCAGCAGTCATACCGATCCCATTGTCTTTAATGGAGATGGTTTTTTTCTTTTTATTTACTTCAATCTCAACCCTCAATTTACCTACTTCTTCTTTGTACTCACCAAGGGCAGCCAAGCGCTTAATTTTTTGAGAGGCATCGACAGCATTTGAAACCAGCTCTCTCAAGAATATTTCATGATCGGAATATAAGAACTTCTTGATGATGGGAAAGATGTTCTCTGTATGTATGGAAATGTTACCTTTTTCTTGCATGTTCGTCAACTAAATTGGTTCTATAATAACAAAGGGTTATCAAATACTATTCCATTTAATCGGATAGCGTTTTAATGTGCCAACTTGGCAGTATTTGTGTCAGTAAAGGCAGCGGATCATTTTAAACCTTAGCGAATACGATTCATGCTTTTGACCAGTTTTTCATCTTTTCGGATGAATCGATTGGCCGCAAAATTACAAAAGAGGGCAGCCAGTGGGAGGTAAAACCCAAATAGATAATTTCCTTGCTGGGTACGTTCAAGAAGGGTTTCTGCCTTGAAAATAAAGTACATCAATACCCCGAGGGTTATCCCTATTACCAAACTGTTCAATGCGCCCACTTGGATTTGGCGCAAACGGTTTTTGTATTGAAAAATAGAGTAAAGAGAGAGGGCTGCAGATAGGCTACCCAATAAGGCAATATAAAATGTGTTTTTTAGAATATTTTGCGCAGATCCTGTAATGGGGTCTAGGGCTTCATAGGTTAAATGAAAAGCATCGAGGGTAGCCACCTCCGAGGTTTCAATACTTACTTTTTGCCACAAGGGAAAAAACAGCATGAGTCCCATGGTAATAGCAGCCATTGAGAGGAAAATAGATTGAACGCGTTGAATCATATCAATATTATTTTAGGCAAAAGAATACATCCGATTGTACAAAGACAAATAGATTAGCTTTATTTTGCGACATGCGCTTTTTTCTAAAGATTAGCTATGATGGTTCAAAGTACCATGGTTGGCAATATCAACCCAATGCGATTTCGATTCAAGAAACCATTGAAAAGGCCCTAGGTGATTTGTTAGGAGTAAAAACCCCTATAGTAGGGAGTGGACGCACCGATGCGGGCGTTCATGCCTCTTGTCAAATAGCACATTTTGATGCTGAAAATATTGACAATGAACGACTTAAGTTTAAACTGAATTCCTATTTACCTCGAGAAATAGCCATTTGTGGCATTCGCTCAGTTACCCAAGAGGCCCACGCTAGGTTTGATGCCCTATCGAGGAGCTATGCATACCACATGCATTTAAGTAAAAATCCCTTTAAAGTAGGGAGATCTCATTATTTGCATGCCCCCGTAGCCTTAAGTAGCCTCGCGGAGGCTTGTGCTGTTCTTTTAAATTGGACCGATTTTGAAGCGATGAGTAAGGTAAATACGGAGGTCAACCATTTTAATTGTCGCATACTCAAAGCGGAGTGGAAGGAAGTTGAGGACGGTTATGTATTTTTAGTTCAATCGAATCGGTTTTTAAGAGGCATGGTACGTGCTTTGGTGGGGACGTTGCTCGAGGTGGGGACTAAAAAAATAACGATTGATCGTTTTAGTGAGATCTTAGCAACAAAGAAAAGGGCTCACGCAGGAGTTTCTGTTCCCGCTGTAGGCCTATTTTTATCAGAAGTTGAATATCCAAAAGATATTTATTTAAATTTAGATATGTGAATCAAGAGTCAATTCAAGCGAAAAAAATAGTAGATTCAAAAGTCCTTAAAAAACTTTTTGCTTTCGCTAAGCCTTATATGTACCAGTTTTGGATACTGGTCTTTTTGACCATTTTTATGGCAGCCATTGTGCCATTAAGGCCCTATATCATTAGAATCATGATTGATAATCAAATCGCATCAGGGGATTATCAGGGTTTAATTAATATGATAGGATTGCTTTTGGGCTTGTTGTTACTTCAATCTATAGTCCAATACTCACATACTTTTCTTTCCGGTGTATTGGGTCAATTTGTAATTAAGGATATTCGAATTAAACTTTTCAGACATGTTCAGTCACTGAGGTTGAAATTTTTTGATCAAACTCCCATAGGGAGATTAGTGACGAGAAATGTTTCAGATATTGAGACACTTGCGGAAGTTTTTAGTCAAGGCGTAGCGGCCATCATTGGAGATTTATTACAGCTTTTGGTCATCTTTGGTTTCATGCTTTACATTGATTGGGAATTGGCTTTGATCAGTCTTTCTACATTGCCCATTTTAATTTTAGCCACTTATATATTTAAAGAGCGGGTCAAAGTTTCATTCAATACCGTCCGCACTGCGGTGAGCAATCTCAATACGTTCGTACAGGAGCATATTACAGGCATGAGCATTGTGCAAATATTCAACAGTGAGTCAACAGAACTCAAAAAATTTAAAGAAATAAATAAAGAGCATCGCACGGCTAACGTCAAATCAGTGATGTATTATTCGGTCTATTTCCCTGTCGCAGAGATTGTTCAGGCCTCTGGTATTGGATTGGTTGTTTGGTTCGGAGCGGGAGGCGTAATTCAAGAGCGGATTGAGGTGGGTGTTTTAATAGCCTTTATCATGTACATTCAAATGTTTTTTAGACCGATCAGAATGATTGCTGATCGATTTAACACCTTACAAATGGGCATTGTTTGTGCGACAAGAATAATGGATTTACTTGACAATAAAGAAACCACTTCCAATGCAGGCATTTTGGCATCAGAGGTACTCAAGGGGACGGTGAATTTTGATCAGGTTTGGTTTGCCTACAATGGAGAAGACTGGGTCCTTAAAAACATTTCATTTGAGGTAAAATCTGGTAAAACTTTGGCTTTAGTGGGTGCCACTGGGGCAGGGAAAAGCTCCATTGTAAATCTACTCAACAGATTTTACGAGATTAATAAAGGCCACATTTACTTAGATGGACAGGAAATCAAGAACTATGAGCTTTCTTTTTTACGAAAGAATATTGCCGTTGTTTTGCAAGATGTATTTTTATTTTCAGATTCTATTTTCAATAACATTACCCTCAAGAATCCAAATATCTCCCGCGAGCAAGTATATCAAGCCGCTGAGTTAGTAGGTGCGAGTACGTTTATTGAGCGGTTACCTGGGGGTTATGATTATGATGTAATGGAACGCGGAGCTACTTTGTCCGTGGGTCAAAGGCAGTTGATTTCTTTTGTGAGAGCTTTGGTGTATGATCCAAAAATCATCATTTTAGATGAAGCGACGTCTTCGGTTGATTCGGACACAGAATTTTTAATTCAAGGGGCCATAAGTAAATTAATGAAGGGTAGGACCGCGATTGTCGTGGCCCACAGGTTGTCTACTATTCAAAATGCAGACAACATCATGGTGCTTGATAGAGGAGAGATCAAAGAGCAAGGCACCCATGATGACTTATTAAGTAGGGAAGGCTATTATGCCAAACTGCATGAGATGCAATTTAAAGAAGTGATCCTATGAAGTGGACTTCAAAAAACACCTATGCGATTATCGTCTTTTTTTCAATACTGATCATGACCTTTTGCGTTCATTACGTTTATACTCATTTGGGTGGATACCAGGAGGTTGTGGTTTACCATTTAGGAGCGGACCATCGTTTGGTAGTAGGGCGATCTTTTTCAGGACGTCAGACCTCAAAGACCATTGAGCAATATTATACAGAAAGTCGCGCTATGGTTTTGGATAGTACATTGAAGGGGACGTTGACAGTGATCAGTTATGAGGATCCCCAATTGACCGAAGGTGAAGTGAGCCTTTTCATAGGGGTTATCCTGACAGAAGAGAGTGCAAAAGTACCGATGGATTACGAGTTCAAAGAGTTTGATTGCCATCAAAAGGTGGTCGCTTTTTTAAGTATGCATCCCATAGTAATGCCTAATGCGACAGAGGTAGAACTAAAATTAAAACAAAAAGCAGATAGTCTTAATATTGAATTAAGCAATTTTATTTTTGAAATGCATTATCCGGATAATTCGAAGATCATCGAAGCTTGGTCAAAAAATTAGTCTCAATTTTCTTTATCCTGGGCCAATTGCTTGTCATAAATAGCTTTGTAGGCTCCGTTTTTTTCCAATAGATCTTCGTGGGAACCTTGTTCAATAATGGAACCATCTAGGAGTACAATGATCTTACTCGCCAGCTTTGCCGAGGATACCCGATGAGAAATAATTAATGAAGTCCGTCCCTTCATGATTTTTGCCATCGCTTCAAGAATTGTATTTTCGGTCTTAGTATCCACAGCGGATAGGGCATCATCTAAAATAAGTATTTTGGGTTCTCTTGCGACCGCACGAGCAATAGATACCCGCTGTTTTTGGCCCCCTGACAAGGTGATGCCTCTTTCTCCTACCCGTGTATCAAATCCGTTAGGTAAATCGGCAATATTATTGAGTAAATCTGCGTCTTTAGCCGCTTGAATGATTTTTTCTTCATTCATCCCCGGATTACCAAAAGCGATATTATTGCGAATACTATCTGAAAACAAAAACACATCTTGCGGCACAAAGCCGATTTGTGACCTTAAGCAAGAAAGATTATATTTCTCAATGGATCGTCCATCTATTTTTAAGGACCCAGAAGAAATATCATACATTCGACAAATTAAGTTGGCGAGGGTACTTTTCCCAGCGCCCGTATTGCCGATGATGGCCACAGATTCTCCTTGATTGACCTTGAATGAAATATTTTTCAACGCATGAATACCTGAATCAGGATAGATAAAATCCACATTTTCAAATTCAATGGTTCCGGCTAAATTTTTTTCTAAATTTTCAGTAGAAATTATATCTGTCTTTGTTTTGAGAAATTCATTAATTCTCTTTTGAGAGGCTGCTGCTTGTTGGATGATACTGGTGATCCAACCCAAGGCCGCAACGGGCCAGGTCAATAAGTTCACATAAATAATAAATTCGGCAATCACACCCGTACTGATACTTCCATTAAAAACCTCAACGCCTCCAATGTAAATAGTGAGAATTACACTCAGTCCAATAAGGGACATGATAAGGGGAAAGAAAACCGCTTGAACAAAAGCGAGTTTTAAGGATTTATTTTTATAGTCTGTACTTTCTTTTTCAAATTGAAGGTTGATGTCTTCCTCTCGATCGAAAGCTTTTATGACTCGAATGCCAGAAAAGGCTTCTTGAACGAACGTTGATAAATTGGATAAGCTTTCTTGGATTTTTTCTGAACGCTTATGAATAACATTATTCACAAGGTAAATACTAAGAGAGAGTATAGGAAGGGGAATTAAGGAATAAATAGTCAGTTTAAAATTTATAGAAAACATAAAAGGGATGACCATCAGGAACAAGGTGAATAAGGTAATCCCATACATGATGGCGGGTCCGAAATACATGCGAACCTTACTGACATCTTCGGATATTCGGTTCATTAAATCCCCTGTATTGTTTTTTCTGTAAAAACTTAAGGGTAAACTTTGATAATGCTCAAAAATTTCATTCTTTAAGTCATATTCAATGATTCGAGACATCACAATGATGGTTTGCCTCATAAAAAACATAAAAACGCCTCTTAAAAGCGCAGATATCAATATTAATATACCTAAGATCCAAATGGATTTTGCAAACAATGCATAAGCATCGGTCTGAAGATCAAAGCCATTAAAAAGTTTGAAAAGTTCATAATTCCCTTGTAATAGGTCAAATGAATACCTTACCAAAACCGCAGGCATGATGGAAAAATAATTGGCGATGATGATAAATAGCGTACCTAATATAAGGTGATACTTATATTTAAATAGGTATTTGTTCAGATAGGCTAAATCATTCACAGGCTATAAAAGGATTGAATTTCTGAGTGATAATTTGATACAAACAAGGTATTTTTGACTTTTATTTATTATTCTGAGTTAAAACGATAACAAAGTTAGATTAGAATTTCTTTTAAAAATGGGAAAAGACTCCATTCAACTGAAAAGTCCAACAATTTTAGATAAAATGTGGGACATGTCACATGAACAACTCGTTTTTTGCAGTGATCATGTGCTTGGATTGAAAGCAATTATTTCTATTCACAACACGGTGCTTGGCCCTGCCATGGGCGGGACGCGTATGTGGGATTATGCCTCAGAGGAAGCTGCCATACAAGATGCCTTAAGATTGTCCCGAGGGATGACGTTTAAAAATTCGATTGCTGGATTAAATATTGGCGGAGGTAAAGCGGTAATCATCGGAGATGCTAAAAAAATTAAAGGTGAAAAACTCATGCGCCGATTTGGGAAGTTTGTCAACGGTTTGGGGGGGCAATATTGGACGGCTGAAGATGTCAATATGACCACGCAGGACATGGAATACATCCGAATGGAGACGCCTTATGTAGCGGGTCTTTCAGAAAAAAGTGGGGGATCCGGGGACCCTAGTCCAGTAACGGCATATGGTGTTTTTTGTGGGATGAAGGCTTGTGCTAAAGTAGTTTATGGGACAGACGCCTTAGTAGGCAAAAAAATATTGGTACAAGGTTTGGGAAATGTAGGTTCCTATTTAATTGAACTACTGGTTAAGGAACAAGCACATATTCTGGTCTCAGACATTTTTGACGATAAGATTAAAGCGATAACAGAACGGTTTAAGGTCACTGTGGTAGCGGCGGATGAAGTTTATAGGGCAGACGTAGATATTTATGCACCCTGTGCTTTGGGGGCCACGATTAATAGTCAGACCATACCTAAGATGAACTGTAAAATTATTGCAGGAGGTGCTAATAATCAATTGGAGGATGAGGCTTTACATGCCAAAATGCTTCAGGATCAAGGCATACTTTATGGTCCAGATTTTCTCATCAATTCTGGGGGAATTATTAATGTTTATTTTGAGCAACAAGGAAAATACCATCGGGCTAAAGTTTTAGAAAAGACGGAAGATATTTATAAAATGACCACTGATGTGATTAATCTTGCAGCAGTGAATAATATTACGACGCATCAAGCCGCCTTGAATATAGCAACGAAGCGTATCGAAGATTTTAGTAGGCTCAAATCACCTACTCTTTAAATGGATTAAAGTTCTTTAAAATGTTAAATAGGAGGGTTTTAAGAGTAAAGGCCATGCAGTCTTTGTATAGCTATTTCTTAATGAAAGCATCTGTATGTGATCTGATCGAAGAAGAGCTGGTTGCTAAATATGCGTTAGATCCTGCACTGCATGATTTCGCGGATCGTGAGCTATTTGAAACCAAACAAAATTTAATTAAGACCTGTTTCAGAAATAAGTTTGTTGAGGAATCCTTGCAGACGTTGGTCGTACTGGATGAAGAAGATCTTCGAGAAGTTCAAAATAGCTATCTAAAATATGAACAACTGATAGGGGCAGAGATAAAAAGTATTAAAAGGAATATGATGGCCGAGCGTCCTCGGTTACAAAAATTATATCTGAAAATACTACTGTTACCTATTTCATTTGCCTTTGTGGACAAGCAAGAACAGGATAAAGTAAAAAGCAGTCCTGTGAAATCAGCCCCAAGTGGAAATTTATCTCGAAACGGATTCATTGATAAGATTAAAGAAGATCCAACTTTGCGCGCATTAGCCAAAAAAGGAGAGGTTGACTGGAAAGCGGAAATGGATGTTGTGGTCCAGTGGTATAAAGATGTTTTGAAAGGGGATGAATACATGATGGCCTATCAGGAACTCAAGGAGACCTCCCAAGAACAGCAAATAGAATGTGTGAATTACCTCTATAAAAAAGTTATTTTTAAAAGTGAGGTCATTGGGGCATATTTTGATCAAAATGATTTGAGATGGAATGAAAACAAGCCCATCATCAGAAGTATGGTTCTCAAAACATTAAAGAATTTAGATTTTGAAAACACGCTGGAATTACAGCCATTGAGCTACAACGAAGACGAAGATTTTGAGTATTTTGAAATCTTATTTTCCGAAACGATGAGTCGCGAGCATGAGTTGGAAACTATCATTTCCAAAAGAGCGAGTAATTGGGATGCTTCTCGAATGGCGATGACCGATTTGGTGATTTTGAAAATGGCTTTAGCAGAAATGATGACCTTTCCGAGTATTCCGATCAAGGTGACCATCAATGAATATATTGAGATTTCCAAAAATTACAGTACGCCACGAAGCAAACAATTTGTGAACGGAATTTTGGATGTTTTGGCAAACGAGTTATCTTCGGAGGGTATTATTAAAAAAAGCGGCAGAGGTTTAATAGATAATAAATAAAAAAATCATGAGTAAAAATTCAGGAAATTCATTTTTCACCTTTCTATTCGGTGTTTTTGCTGGGAGTGTTTTGGGACTTTTATTTGCTCCAGAAAAGGGTTCTCATACGCGTGATCGGCTATCTTTCTTACTTGATAAGTACAAAAAAAGGTTGGAGGAGCTTATGGTAGAATTGATAGACGGTAAAGATTTAAAAGATAATAAGGCCAGATCAGAAGGAGAAAAAATCATCGTTGATACGAAACAAAAGGCGGAAGAGCTCCTTGACGATGTGAATGGTTTAATCAATCAGATTAAAAAATCAGATTGATTAAATAATAAAAGAGCTATTTTAAGTCACTATTTTTATAAATTTGAGAAATAAAATTGATTAAAAAATGAAACATATAACTAAAATTACATTGATATTGAGCCTAGCAGTGATAGGCTTCAGTTGTTCGAACAAAGAATTGGAATCACGCCTAGCTAAACTAGAAGGGAAGATGGCCCAATTAGAAACTAAAAATGGAGTAAGAACGACTCCTGCCGCACCAACTTCTGCCAAAACGCCAAATGTTAAGCCAGACGGCCCACTTCCATCGTTCAACTTTTCAGAAGAAAGTTTTGACTTTGGTACCATCACCGAAGGAGATGTAGTGGATCATGTTTTTTCATTTGTTAATGAAGGAGATGCCCCCTTAATCATCAGCAGTGCTACCGCTTCTTGCGGATGTACAGTTCCTGTATGGCCTAAAGCACCCATTTCACCAGGAGAAAAAGCAGAAATTAAGGTGCAGTTTAACAGTAGAAGCAAGCCAGGCGTTCAGAATAAGACGGTGACCGTTACGGCCAACACTTATCCTAAAGTGACCCGCTTGAAAATTAAAGCAAATGTGAACAAGGCTAATCCTTCATAAGCCATCATGTTAGAAATAATATTTTTACAAGCATCAGGAAATAACTATTCTCAATTCATCATGCTGGGAGGCATGGTCGCTATATTCTATTTCTTTTTTATTCGTCCACAACAAAAAAAGCAAAAAGACACTAAAAAGTTTATTGAAGCAGTGAAAAAAGGAGATATGGTAGTTACGTTGGGGGGAATACATGGAAAAGTATTTTCGGTTGATGAGGCTACGATTACCCTTGATGTAGATCGGGGAAATAAGTTGGTGGTTGAAAAATCATCTATCTCATTAGATACCAGTGCTCAATACGTATCCAAGAAATAGCTTAGGTATGATTTGATGATCAAATTCAATTTCGATAATTTCACAAATAACTGGAAGGTAGTATTGTTCTCCATCATGGGGGCTGCTACCTTTTGGCTTTTTAGGGCACTGAATAAGCCACATAGTGCGCTGATCAGTTATCCGATTGAATTCGTTTTTAATAGAGACAGCACCGTAGTGATGAATCCGCTGCCTAAGACCATTAAAATAGATGTAAGCAGTGGAGGCTGGAATTTATTCAGAAGGACGTTGATATTTAGTGTTGACCCCCTAAGAGTAGAACTGGATAATCCTTCCGAAGTTAATTTTCTCACCCAATCATTTTTGAGTCCAATTGTTGAAGATCAGTTGAAAGGACTCACCATAAACTATATTGTGACAGATACTTTGTTCCTTAGTATCGAACGAAAAATAACGAAGCGGATGAGGTTAAAGGTGGATAGCTTGAGCTTGCCCCTTGAAGAAGATCATCAACTTATTTCTAGTATAAACATTCAGCCGGATCATGTTGTGTTGATCGGGCCTGAATCCATTATTAACTCTTTTGAGAAAGATTTCTACATCACCCCAGACGAGAATAGTATCGATGAGAATTTTGATGGTGCGGTAGAAATCCCCATAGTATTTGAAGACCTTATTCAATCTGATCCTCGTGAAGTGAATGTGAAGTTTGAGGTGGACAAGTTTAAAAATGTTAAGATAAGGGTTCCAATTATCCTGCAGAATTTTTCTTCCAAACGTGTGACTACTCTGCTAGATTCTATGGTTAGTGTGACCTATAGGGTTAGTGAATCTTTCAAAGAGGAATTTTTGCCAGAGGATTTTCATGTGGTCTTAGATTATGATTTTTTGAAAATAGATTCTTTGGGTGTACCGGTACTGATCAAGTATCCAGATACCTTGCGAAAGGTCAGTATAGACCCTCAAAAAGTTAGATTTCGTTACGAAAATGAGGAATAGTCCGCTATTGATTGGTATTACTGGGGGTATCGGAAGTGGTAAAAGCCTGATAAGTAGTATTTTTAGCAAACTGGGGTTACCTGTGTATGATGCCGATACGCGAGCCAAGTGGCTGATGGCCCATGATCCAAATATTAAGTCTCAACTCATTGAATTATTGGGCTCAGAAAGTTATACTGAGGAGGGATTAAATAGGCCCTTCATCGCACGTAAATCTTTCAATAATGAGAAGATTTTGACTCGATTAAATGGGATGGTTCATCCCGAAGTAGGCGCCGACTTTACCAGATGGGTAGCATTGCATGATTCCAGTCCAGTTTTGTTAAAAGAATCAGCCTTAATTTTTGAAACCTCTTCACATACTGAATTAGACCAAATTATTTTGGTTTTGTCACCAAGTGCACTTAGAATTAAAAGAGTGTTGGCCCGTGATTTACATCGAGATAAGAAAGATATTGAAGCGATCATTTCGCGTCAGTTTCCAGCTGCAGAAACTAGTTTATTGGCACATTTCATTATAAAGAATGATGAAAAAAACTTATTACTTCCCCAGGTCCTGAGTATTCACAAAGCTTTGATAGCTCAGGCGAGTTGATTACAAAGGGCTAATTTTTAGAAGTCACAAACTATTTGCTCATATTCATGGGGTCTATATGCCTGAGAATGTATGTGATTACCACTAAAATCCTTGGTAATTACGATGTGGAAAGGAGCGGATGCAATAAATATTTCGAATTGAAAGAGGGGGGTTTTCTGATGTGAAACAGATCGAATGGCATCGTACTCAGCAGGATAATGAATGGATTGGTCCCCATAAATGAGACCATATTTATTATTTTTTAAATAACGAAATACATTTTCAGTAATTTGTGTGTAAGCGCTCATTCCTTTTAGGATATTTTTTTGATGATCAGTAATAAGGGACCAGCTGCTATCTGTTTGTACCCAAAATAAGGAATCATTGAGGCCTATGATATTTTGATATTTAAAGTCAATGATCACAGCACCCTCACGATTTATCAACCCTTTAAATGATCCTTTTTTCGTTAAATAATAAGGACCTAATCGCTCAAATATGCCATCGTATTGATCAGAGAGTTTAATGTTATGATCTAAATCAAATCCCGTTATTTCTCCATTTTTTAGTAATTGTGCGAGGTGGTTTTTTTGCTCAATAAAATCATAGCCAATGGGAATGATGACATTTCCTTTTTGATCTAATACTCCTTGTTGGTCGTTGAGGGTGATTTTAAAGAGGGAATCTGTTAGTGGGGCTATGCGATCAAAATTACCCTTGAACATTAACTTGCCCTCTTTGTTGTAGATTTCCCGTGCATTTTTATGGGTTTTGAGTAAATAACGGGCCATTATTTTTCCTTGACGATCGCGAGACAGCATACTGTTTAAGGTAACTTCTTTGTTTATAAGAAGTGATTGCTCGTTGGGAAAGAGCACATAGGAGGAATCAGTGTCACGAATAACTAATGCCAGATCATGGAGGGATTGAATGGAATCCACCTTGATGAATTTACCTTTTGGATTCATCAAGTTCCAATGATTTTTTTTGAGACCAAACCATGGCGGGCGGGCAATGAGATCTTCAAAAATATTTGTACCTAAATCTTCAATGATTTGCTCATTATATATCTTATAATCAGAGACTCCTTTCGTGTAATGATAGGTGTGGCTAGTATAAATATCACGGTCTGCTTCCCAAGGTATGAGGAATTTCATATTGCTTCCAAGTAAGGCTTGTTTGGTTTCATGATAAAGAAGAATCAAGGAATCATTGATTAACTCGTAGTCGTCGGCTAAAAAAGCGGGAGTTAGGTGTTGTTGTTCAATTCCTTCTTGAACAAAAGACAAATTGTGAAAGGCCATTTGTTTACCCACACGAAACTCCCAAAAATCGCCTCTCGTGTTGATTTCATCATAAGTAAAGGGAGTGAGTATTTTACCCGTATATGTGGCCAATGCCCAGCCTTCTTCTCTTCTGATTTTGAGCCATCGTCCACCGACAATTTCGGCATCTATGAGTTCATCAAATAGCAATTTGCCTGATTTATGGATGATTTTGATTTGTGTGGGCTCTTTGATTTTTAAAAAACCAAAGCTCAGGTCCTCATAAGTGATCATGGGACCTGAATAGATGGAAGTACCCGCCCTGTTGATCAGTTGTTTGATTCCGGAGGCACTGCTCACGCCGATGATGTCGGCTTGTAATGTTTGACAAAGGAGCTCCTGCTTTAAAAGAGAGTGGTACTTAGGTTTTAAGATTGGGGTCCCTTCTAAATTCATGAAGCCAATCTTTCCTTGCTTTAAGAAAGGTAATAAGGGCAGCGTATTTAATTGAGAAATGACCTGTAGCGAGTCTATTTTTTCTTCGAATTCAGGGAAAGTAGAAAGCTCAAAAAACACGTCTGGGTTCATATGGTATAAAATCGACAACAACTCCTCGTTGTATGGGCTTTGAGGATAATTTTGTAGATGATCCAAAAAGCAATGGGGTGTATTAAGGTCTAAGGTTCGCTCGAAAATAACATCAATAGCTGCGGTTACATATCGTGAGTCGGGGTACTCATTGATAAATTTTTTAAATTCATTAAGGTCATCATTTGCTGTTTTTTCTTCATAAAGGAGTTTTTCGTAATGGGCTTGTGCACGGTCTGAAAATCTTGATGTGGAATATACCTTGACATAGTTTTCATAGGATTTCCAGTTATGAATCTGTATTACCGAATCAAAAGCTAAGCTATCCATGTTATAGAAGATGCCTTCGCCATAAGCACTTTTGGGATATAAAGAAAGGAAAGAATGAAAAGCATCCATTGTATATAGGTATAAGGCTTTTTCATAGGTTTGATTTTCGATGTCAGTATTGGTTTTTTCGATGTCAAGTAGGCTAAATGAAGCCGTGATAAAAGCTAATTTTATTTTTTCATTGGCCTGTTGAAAATCAGCAACTGCCTGTTGGGCATAAATGCGTGCTTGACTTAGGTCATAGTATTCAGAAAGACTATCGCAAGACAAGAGTCGGGCATACATCCACCTACTCCCTGGGTTGATGGAATCTTTAGAAATTTGACTTTCTAGGAGTTCCTTAGCTTTTGCGACATCCTCTTTTTCAATCGCTCTGAATACACGCTTGAGGTCCTGAGCATTGACCATCAGATGAGAGATCAGGAGGAATAAAAAGCAAATAATTTTAACAAAATTCATTTCAGGTATAAAATTACATATTTGAGTCAAGTCCTTCGAAGAACCTCATAAAAACCTTTGGTAGTTTAGCAAGACTTCCAATTTATTGTTAGGCACGACGATTGGCAAGCAGTGGAGGAGGGCCTCCCGTGAATGGATTCCACCTACTAATGGTTCTAGCGCCAAAGCCAGAAGCACGCATAACTAGGCGGTCTCCGTATTTATCTCGAATCTTATCCATGGCTTGATATAGATTGAACATATTTTCAGAATCTTCAAATAGATGAATTTGATGACCTCCACCTACCAGATGACTGAACTTGACGCCTATCAATCGCACCAGAAGCCTTTTTTGATAGAGTTTTTCGTACAATGCCATTACCATGGGTAAAATGACTTGATCTGAAGCGCTGTAGGGAATTCTTTTTTGTATTGTATAGGTTTGAAAGTCTGAATATCGAAGTTTTATGGTGATACAAGCTGTCAGTTTATTACCCCTGCGCAATTGAAAAATAAGATTTTCTGCCATGGCCGTCAGTAGGGACTTTAGTTTACCTATGTCTATGGTATCTACATTGAAGGTACGTTCTGTAGATATGGATTTGCGCTCTTGATAAGAGATGACCGGGCTAAGATCTATACCATTTGCTTTTTTCCAAAGTCCAGCGCCATTTTTACCAAGTACTTTGCTGATCATATGGACTGGCATTTCTTGAAGGGTTTGAATTTTTCGAATACCTAAGTCACATAATATACGATAGGTTTTTTCTCCCACCATAGGAATTTTCCTAATAGACAAGGGGGCTAAAAAGGGTTTTTCATGTCCTTTGAAAATACTGAGTTGGTTATTAGGCTTTGCTTCGCTGGTAGCTATTTTGGAGACCGTTTTGTTGGAAGACAATCCAAAAGAGATAGGAAGACCCGTTTCTTTAATAATCTTTTGGCGTAATTCAGAAGAAAAATTTTGGCAACTATAAAATTTATCTACCCCTGTTAGATCAATATAGAACTCGTCAATCGAACTTTTCTCGTAAAGAGGTACCGCCTCTCGGATGATATCTGTGACGTTTTGGGAATGTTTGGAATAAGTTTCTGAATTTCCTCTTAATACGATGGCCTCAGGACAGAGTCTTTTAGCCATTTTCATAGGCATAGCCGAGTGGATACCAAAATGGCGAGCCTCATAACTACAAGAAGCGACGACACCTCGATCAGAAATACCTCCAATTAAGATGGGTTTACCTATAAGTCGGCTATTGATTAAGCGCTCACAAGAGACAAAAAAAGTATCTAAATCAATGTGCATAATGTTTCGAGCGGCTATTTCTTGTATCATATTATGTGGTTTTTTCTCCTTTTTTTAAATCAGTATATCTAGGATCCTCTACAATAGGTAAAAATTCCATTTGGCTTATGTTGATATGGATACAATCGAATTCTTCCATAACTATCCCTTTCAGTAGGTAAATACCCCTGCCTCTAAAAGGATATAGAATGGTGATTTGAGGGAAATGAACCGTATCGATGAAATGACCGGTATGATCTAAAAAATTACCAAACTGCATGAGGGCTCCGGTGTGCGTGTGTGTTTTCTTGTAGGTAACTAAATACCCGTATACAATGACCTCTTGATTGATGTAATGCGTTAAATCCTTTGCAGATAATGAAGGCGTAACTTTTGTGACCAGTAATTCAAAAGGATTGCAAAGAGGGAATCCAAAATATTCCATTTCATTGAATGCATGAGCTAAGGGGATTTGCTTGAACGTGGGCATTTTGTAGGTTGTTCGTGCTACTTTGAACAGATTGAAAGTCTGTACTTCCATATTTATTTTATTTACCTTCATATGACTTTCCCATAGCAATTCGTAAGGATTTTTTTTCGTAAATCGAAAAGCTTCAATTTTAATGAGAAGAGAGAGTTGTTCCATAGAGAGAGGCATGCGTTCGATAAAATCATCTAAGTCTTTAAAGACGCCTTCCTTTTCTCGATGCGCAGCGATTTTTTGTATGGTACTGGTCTCAATAGATTTAACCAAAATAAAGCCAAGAATGATGTGTTTACCTGAAATAGAGGTAGCTAATTCGCCAGTATTCACACAGGGAGGAGAAACAATAGCACCATGCATACGTGCTTCATGCACATAGAGTTCGGTTTGATAAAATCCCCCAAAATTATTGAGGGTGGCTACTAAATATTCTAAGGGGTAGTAGGCTTTGAGAAATAAGCTTTGATAGCTTTCTACTGCATAGGAGGCCGAATGCCCTTTTGCAAAGGCATAACCTGCGAAACTTTCAATTTGCCTCCAAACTTCATTCACTTCTTCGATAGGATATTTTTCCTTTGCACAGTTCATGAAAAACTTCTCTTTGACCGCTGTAAATTCTGATCGTCCTCTGTATTTCCCTGACATCCCCCTACGTAGGACATCGGCTTCTCCAAGATCAAGTTTCCCATAATAATGAGCCACTTTAATGACATCTTCTTGATAGACCATGATGCCAAAAGTTTCTGGCATAATTTTTAACATGATGGGGTGCGCTTCTTTGATACGATCGGGGAAGCGGCATCTTAAAATATATTCTTGCATCATACCTGATCGGGCTACGCCTGGCCTGATGATAGAGCTGGCTGCGACCAATCCCAAATAGCTGTCAACTTGTAGTTTTTTGAGGAGCATGCGCATGGCAGGAGATTCTACATAAAAGCAACCTATGACCTTGCCGAGTCGGAGTAGTTTTTTTATTTTTCCATCAGTTTTAAAGCGCTTGATATCATGAATATCCACCGGGGAAGTGTTAGGATGGTTTTTTGCGATAACACTTAGGGTATCTTTGATTTTTCCTAATCCTCTTTGACTTAGAATATCAAACTTATAGAGTCCGATGTCTTCCGCTGTGACCATATCAAAATGAGTAGTAGCGTAGCCTTTTGGCGGTATGAAGGTAGCCGTATAATAGTTAATAGGCCTTTCAGAAATCACAATACCTCCCGCATGAATGCCCAGGTAATTAGGAAATCCTTCAATTCTTTTGGCGTAAGTAATGACCAATTTCGAGAGCTGATCAAAAGTATGTTCTTGTGTTGATGCCCCTTTTGAAAGGAGATCTATTTCATGTTTGGGAAGGCCAAATACTTTACCGAGTTCACGTATTGAGGCACGATATTGAAAAGTATTGTAGACGGCAATGAGTGCCGTATGGGTGAATCGTTTAAAAATAAAATCGATGACATCATTTCGATCACGCCAAGAAAAGTCAAGGTCAAAGTCTGGAGGAGTTTTTCGATAAAAATTAATGAATCGTTCAAAATACAGATCAAGTTCTACCGGATCAACATCTGTAATTCTGAGTAGATAAGCAACGATACTATTGGCGCCACTGCCTCTTCCGACATAAAAATAGCCTTTGCTTCTTGCGTAGTTGATGATTTCCCAATTTATGAGAAAATAGGAGACAAAGTTTTTTTGATGAATGATATTTAATTCCTTCTCTATTCGATTGAGAATGATTTCATTGGGATTGGGATATCGATAAGGGAGCCCTTGTTCACATAGTGTTTTGAGTAATTCAAAATCTTTTTTTCCGTCACCCGAAAAAGTTTCTTGATTTTGGGAATGTATGTGTTCGAAATCAAAGGAGATCGTGCATTGATCGAGTAGCTGATACGTGTTTTCAATGAGTTTGGGCCATGCGGCAAATTGGTATTGAAGTAGCTTTTCATCGATATATAAGTCAGTGACTTGACCTTGTGTATTTAAAGAGAGTTTACTTAGTAAGGTATTTTGATCGATGGCTCGGAGTAACCGATGTGTATTGAAATCTTTTTTATCTCTAAAAGAGGAGGTATGAAGAATAAGGATTTTATCGATATTGAGGGATACTCTGCTGTATTCAAGTTCAGGGATATGCTCTCTATTGACACCCAAGAATTCATTTTTTTTTAATATAAAATGGCGGCATTTAGTGTAGGGGTAAATCACAACCGTATCCTCTAAGGTCTTTGCCTGCTCAGGGATATCGGATACGTCCGCAAAGCTGGACAGGTACGTATTGATCTGTTGAAATCCATTATTATTTTGAGCCAAAATGATAAATTGTTGTATGCCGTTATTTCTAAAATCTATACCCAATACGGGCTTTACATTGTATTTAGGGGCCAGACGGACGAAATCCAGAGAAGCAGAGGTATTGTTAATATCGGTAAGTGCCAATGTTTTAATACCCTTTTTTTGAGCCATCTTGAGGATAGATTCAGGAGCGACGGTTCCGTATCGAAGGCTAAAATAGCTGTGGTTGTTGATAAACATTTACTAATATTTTTAGTAAATGCTAATTTAAATAGTTTGAAATATTTAGAGCCTAATTTTCAGTTTTTTTATTAAAAAGAATCAGTAAAGTCAAATAAATATTACTTACCTATTAATATTACATTAATGTAATATTAATAGGTAAGTAATAGATACTTTTAAGAAAGATCAGATGCTTTAAGGAGAAAATGACTAGGGCCTGAACAAATCGGGATGTTCTTTATCATAAGGGGTAATTTCTTGTAGAAAGCGCGCCAAGGACAAAATACTTGCCTCATCGAAATGATTTCCCAAGAGTGTGATGGATCCTGGATTTTCATCGGCATAGGAGCCATTGGGAATCACCACACATGGATGACCCGTGAGATTGGTCATTAATAATTGCTGACTGAATGAGGGGGCCACTAATACATCGATATCAGACATTAATTCGTTGAATTGCAAGGTAAGTTCATATCTCAATCTATTGGCCTGAATATAAGCTACGGCTGGAATCAATTGAGCCGCTCTAAACACATTGGGCCACGCATTATCTATTTGTCTGACCATCAGGCTATCTTGATTTGATTGGGTAAGAAAATCAAAGGCAGCAGCGGCTTCTGCTTGCAGGATAAAACCCAAGGCTTCCGTGGGCACATTTTCTGGTAATTTTTTTTCGACCAGATCGTATCCTTGAGATTTCAATAATGACAAAGTATTTTGGTCATTTTCTGAATAAAAATCAGGATTTTGATCATGAGTAAGCACCCCAATACGAAGGTTTTTTATCGTTGAATCATAATGATAGTTAAAGGGAGCGTCTCTTACCGAGAGGTCTTTGCCATCGGTTCCTCTGATGGCTTCGAGTACCAATGCACAGTCTAAGGCATTTCTGCAAATCGGTCCTAATTTATCCATGGTCCAACTGAGCGCCATGGCTCCATCTTTGCTTACGCGTCCAAAAGTGGGACGCAGTCCCGTAGCGCCACATCGAGTAGATGGAGAAACAATAGAACCCCGGGTTTCGCTTCCAATCGCAAAAGGGACCAATCCGGCTACTGTTGCGGATGTTGATCCTGCTGAAGATCCACTGCTGCCTTGCTCAAGATCCCACGGATTTCTGGTTTTACCACCATACCAAACGTCACCCCAGGCCAGGGCACCCAAAGTTAATTTGGCAACCAATACCGCGCCTGCAACTTCTAATCGGTTAATTATTTCAGCATTTTCAGCAAACATTTGTGATTTAAAAGGAGCCGCACCCCAAGTCGTCTTATATCCAGCCACATTTAATAAATCCTTGGCACCATAGGGAATGCCGTGTAGCGGTCCCCGATAGATGCCTTGACTGATTTCAAGATCTGCTCGCTGGGCTTGACTGAGGGCCAACGAATCCGTTATGGTGATGACACATTGCAAGGTATCACCATATTTTTTCAGTCGATTGAGAAACAATTGGGTTAATTCTACAGAAGTGATTTGCCTATTTTTAATCAGGTAAGCCAATTTATTTACGGGATAAAAAGCCAATTCACTTTTATCTTTTGGCAGAGAGACAGTGGTGGGAAGATGCCAATCAATGGGGGCTTGCTTGGTTGGGATACGAGAATGATTTACCGGTGGGATCCAAATTAAGCCTAAGGGCATATTATTTGAAATATCCTGTCTTCGTAAGGCATTAAATTGTAAAAGATGTGCGGCTATCGTAGGTTTCATTTGTGAAAGTTCTGCCGAATCAAAGTCTAAACCGATGAAGGCCGAAGTAATTCTGAGACTGTCTTGACCCTTGACGGGTGAATGGAAAAAACCGCATAATAAGAGGAAAAGCAAAACATTCCAAAGCTTAAAATATTCTTTATACCTCATATCATTTTTGAATAAAAAGGTTTTTCTGTGATTTGGGTCCAAGGGATAATTTTTTTTTGAAATTCCAAAAAGGCCGAATAGATTTTTTTACTTTGTGGATCTTGTTCCGTTAATTCGGTAATGGTTTCAATGGTTTTCTCTCTTAGATTGTCCATCACTGCATCAGGATAAGGTCTCATACTCACCGTGGGTTCTGCTTGAATCTTTGGTAAATAGGTGGCGTTCATCGTATCAAATTTAATGGGAACGATTCGATTCAAACGAAGACATGCTGTTCGAATGATTTCTTGTAAATCTGTAGGAAGGGCTTCAAATTTTGACTTATTGACCAGCATTTCCAATACGGTACCTAATTCATGCCAACCTGGGTAATAATAATATTTAGCCACATTATGGAATCCCATCAGGTAATCATGATACGGACCAATCCATTCAGTAGCATCGATTACGCCTCTTTCCAAATTGGTATATATTTCTCCACCAGCCATGAGCATAGGCGTACCTCCAGCTTTCGCCAATACCTTCCCCCCCAAGCCAGGCATGCGCATTTTAAGGCCTTTTAAATCATCGATACTGTTGATTTCTCTATTGAACCACCCACCCATTTGGCAACCTGTATTTCCTGCACTGATGGGGAGTAAGTCGAAAGGTGCATAGAGCTCTTCCCATAATTTTTGACCTCCATTGCAAAGAATCCAGGTATCCATTAGTTGGGCATTTACACCAAAAGGGATGGTTGAAAGGAATTGACCCGCAGGAAGCTTACCCGCCCAATAATAGGCTGATCCATGATTCATTTCTACGGCCCCATTGCTTACCGCATCGAAGCCTTCGAGCGCTGGAATTAATTCACCACCACCATAGACGGTAATTTCCAATCGTCCTCCAGACATTTTTTTAACCCATTGTGCAAGTTCATTACACCCCTCACCCAATATAGGAAAATTAGGAGACCAAGTAGTGGTCATCTTCCATCGATAGGTATTATTGAAGTTGATGTAGGGGCCTTTTTGAACATTTTGAGCAGCGTCCGTTTGACAACTGGCCAGACCGAAAGTACTGGCTGCGGCTACAGATTGAATAGATTTTTTGAGAAAAATTCTCCGTTTTTTATTTATTTTTTTCAAGGTATCTTAATTTAACGAGATAAAACGAGGGTAATGATTAAAACACAAATTATTTATCTTTTCTTAGTTAATCATGAATACAAACAGATTAAATGGGTTACTGGTTAATTCAATCATTTGCTCAACTGACTAACCAAATTAGGACATTTTGTCCTTTTCCCCATTTTATTAAGGGTTACATCAGTCAAATTGACCCAAAAGCATAAATGGTATTGAATTTGTGAATTCAATAGAACAAGCGCTTAGAACTTGCTCAATATGAATTTTAATAATTATACCATAAAATCTCAGGAAGCTTTAAACAAAGCTACGGAGATCGTTACGACCCATGGTCAGCAAGTGATTGAGACCGGTCATTTATTACAAGCTATTTTACAGTCTGATGAACATTTGGTTTCATTTTTATTTAAAAAAATAGGAGCTAATAGATCTATAATTGAATTAAAACTAGACGAAATCATCCATAAATATCCTTCAGTGAGTGGAGGTCAAGCTTATTTATCAAATCAAGCGGTACAAGCATTACAAAATGCAGAGGGCTTTTTAAAGGATTTGGAGGATGAATATGTAGCCATAGAGCACATTATACTCGGGATACTTAAAGGGAAAGACCAGACGGCTCAATTGCTCAAAAATTCAGGCTTTGCCCAAAAAAGCATTTTAGCAGCTATTGTTGAGCTCAGAGGGGGTCAAAAGGTCAATGATGTGCATGCGGAATCTAAATACCGCGTATTGGATCGGTATTCGATTAACCTCAATGCATTGGCCTTAAAGGGTAAAATTGATCCGGTGATAGGACGAGATGAAGAAATCAGGAGGCTACTACAAATCTTGGCCAGAAGGACTAAAAACAATCCCATTCTTTTGGGCGAACCAGGGGTTGGTAAAACGGCCATAGTGGAGGGGTTGGCTCAAAGAATTATCTCAGGAGATGTACCTGAGAATCTTAAGTCTAAAGTTATTGTATCTCTTGATATGGGCTTATTGATTGCCGGAGCAAAATTTAAAGGAGAATTTGAAGAGCGACTGAAAGCGGTGATTAAAGAAGTAACCGATAGCGAAGGCGAGATCATTCTATTTATTGATGAAATTCATGTACTTATCGGAGCAGGGGGGGGGAATGACGGCGCCATGGATGCGGCTAATTTATTGAAACCAGCGCTTGCGCGAGGCGAATTACATGCGATAGGGGCTACCACCTTGAATGAATATCAAAAATACATTGAGCGGGACAAAGCTTTGGAAAGGCGATTTCAATCGGTCCAAGTAGCTGAACCTAACCTTCAAGATGCCATATCCATACTCCGAGGAATTAAGGATAAATACGAATTGCACCATGGGGTACAAATCAAAGATGAGGCCATTATTTTAGCAGTTGAGCTATCAAGTAGGTACATAACTGATCGATTTTTGCCCGATAAGGCCATTGATTTAATCGATGAGGCCGCTTCTAAACTGCGAATAGAAATAGATTCCCTTCCTGAGGAATTAGACGAGCAGAACAGAAGAATTAGGCAGCTTGAAATTGAGCGAGAAGCCATTAGAAGAGAAAATGATCAAGCCAAAGCATTGGACTTGAGTCGTGCCATTGCAGATTTGGAAGGGACTCGTAACCAGTTAAAGGCCAAATGGGAAAATGAGAAAGGAATTATTCATGGTATAAGAAAGCAAAAAGAGGCGATTGAAAACCTTAAAATTCAAGCAGATCAAATGGAGCGCAGCGGTGAATTGGGTCGTGTGGCTGAGATTCGATACGGTAAGATCATTGAGGCTGAAAAAAAGTTGAAGGGTTATCAAGCTCAGCTTTTGGAGATGCAAAAAGGAGATTATTTATTAAAAGAAGAAGTAGATGCAGCAGATATTTCAGAAGTAGTGGCCAAATGGACAGGGATTCCATTGGCAAAGATGCTTCAAAGTGAAAGGGTTAAATTATTGCATCTTGAAGAGGAACTAGGTAAAAAAATAGCGGGTCAATCCGAAGGAATTGCTGCCGTTGCTGATGCGGTAAGAAGAAGCAGAGCGGGCCTGCAAGACCCTAAACGTCCCATTGGGTCTTTTATATTTTTAGGAACCACAGGCGTAGGCAAAACAGAGCTTGCCAAAGCATTGGCAGATTATTTATTCAATGATGAAAGTTGTATGATCAGAATTGACCTGTCTGAATATCAAGAAAGTCATGCCGTCAGTAGACTTATTGGGGCACCTCCGGGCTATGTAGGTTATGACGAAGGGGGACAACTTACTGAAGCGGTAAGAAGAAAGCCCTATAGTGTCATCCTGTTGGATGAAATTGAAAAAGCCCATCCTGATGTATTCAACGTATTATTACAGGTGTTAGATGATGGTATTTTGACAGATAATAAAGGACGAACTGCCAATTTCAAAAATACCATCATCATCATGACGACCAACCTAGGGGCTCATTTAATTCAAGAAAACTTCGAGCGATTAGAGGCATGGAATTTTGAAGAAATTATAGCGGATACAAAGCAACAGGTATTAGATTTAGCCAAAGCGTCCTTTCGCCCCGAATTTCTCAATCGAGTAGATGAAACCATCATGTTTAGGCCCTTGACCAAAGAAAATCTGAGACAAATTGTGGGTATTCAATTTAAATTGATACAAAAGAGATTGGTGGAGAATGGGATTAAGATTGAGGCCGATGAAAAAGTATTGCTGTACTTGGCTGAAATAGGCTTTGACCCCCAACTGGGTGCGCGTCCATTGAAACGAATATTACAAAATGCCTTGTTAAATCCATTGTCTAAAGAGATCCTACAAGGGAACTTAAATAAAGAGGCCATCATTGGAGTGACTCTAAATGAGGACCAAAACATTGAGTTTATCAATTTAGATGATGTATCTGTAAATTGATTTAGGCTTACATTATGTGTTTTTGGGGCGTAAAGGGCAAATTTTTTAGTTTTAATTTATTTTGTGAAATCTATTCGTAGAAATTAGCGTTAAAAGAGAATGAGAGCATATTTAATGGGATACCAATATCGTTGGATTAAAACCCTATTCATCCTTGCTATTTTTTGTAGTCCACAGCTACTTTACAGCCAGCAAAAGACATCTTTGAAGAAAAATATTAATCAGCAGATCAAAATTAATTTTGGGATAGGGATCGCAGGACAATTTTTATTATTTCACGCCAAGGATGATCGCGTGGTCGATTATTATCATTCTGAAATACACATGAATCAGACCTATTCTGCCATAGGCCTGAGTCCTGAAATTGCGCTTGAGCTGTCAAATTTTTTTAGTCTAACCTATACGCCCACCTTTCGATATGGATATTTAAGAGAAATTTCTTTTGACCAAAAAATTAGGACATTTTATCACGATCACCATTGGGCGGTATTTAATAGATTGAATGCACAAAATCAGCTTGGATTAGGGTTATCTATTCTAAATACTGGTAAAGGCTTTTCTGGTACGCTTATAGAAGTCTATGAAGATGGGAATGTTTTTCAGGATGACTATATGGATTTACAGTTTATGGCTTTTGCTTTGATCTATAAACGCTCTTTAGGCTTCGATCAGCTAGATTATGAGCTGAAAGCCTTGATTGTCCCTGACGCTGGGATTTCTTTTATACCTGCAGTGAAGCAATCTTTTATTTTTGGTTTTGCTTTAAGGTATAGATTTCTAAAAAAAATCAATCCAAGGCAGCCAGTACTTTACTGATGTGAGGTGCAATAAATAATTCTTGGTCATTCACAATCACGACGGGAATGCTGAATCCCTCAGTATGGCCCGAGGCTTTTACTCTTGCAACCATTTCAAGGGCATATTGATCACTTACATCAACATCATGAAAAGTATACTCCAACCCAATAGAGTCTAATTTCGCCTTAAAATTAACGCAATGATGACATTGATGACTGCCATAAACCACTATGGATTTTTGTATAACTTGAGCAATGATCTTTTCGTTGGCGGTGGTATTTGCCGGTGCTGAACTGCATTGGATCAATGTCCCATTTAAGATTATTGTTAAAACTATGGGTAAGATTTTCATATTATTTTCGATTTTTTAAATTAAAGTATTAGGTCTTACATAAAACCAATGCCATCTTTCAGTAGTTTGTTGTAGGCAGTCAAATTAAAACTATATAAGAAGGGTGCACGGTGCGCCCCTCCGGTTATTTTTTTTTTATGACGCTCAAAAATACCTAATTTCAACATTTTTTTTTGAAAATTTCCACGATCTAATTTTTTAATTAAAAGAGACTCATAAAGAGATTGCAAATCGGTCATGGTAAAAAATTCAGGTAGTAAAGACAAGCCAAAAGGCAGGTAATTCAATTGGATACGAATGTGGCTGAATGCTTTATGAATGATTTCTTTATGATCGGCATAAAGGATTGGTAGATTGTTTAGGTCTACCCATTTACATTGATTGCTCATTGGATCAGGTTGAGGTACGACAGATTTTATATTGAGCAATGCAAAATAACAGGTAGTGATGAATCTTTGACCCAACCAAGCCAGCAGTTTTTTATTCTGATCACCGAGGAGCTCATGAAGGGAATCTAAATCTTTTCTATCTAGCCCCCCAAAGGTATGAAATTGATTTAAAAAGACATCTTGAAAGCTCACGCGTTCTTTTAATATAGATATGGCAGCCTCATCTAAATTTTGATTTTTCCGAACAAAGCCTCCCGGGAGGGTCCACAGGTTTATCCCTTTTAATTTGAGTATTAATACTTTCATTTTTTGATCTTCAAAACCGAAAATCACGCAATCTACGGAGTGGCCAGGGACCCAATGATCTATATTTATAGATAATTGATTTAATTGGTCAGTACTTAGGTTCATAAATTACAAGTTTTGGACTTTATAAATTTAATGTAAAGAGAATAAGGCCTGCTTCCGGAAAGCATTGAAGGCATAGTAACTTTCCATTTCTCATCATAAATCCAAGCTTAAGATAGGGAAATATAATTAAAATTTGAGTTTTGTCTGATGTGGGTATGTTAATTTTTTTTTGATTACTCCCAAGTTTTTAGCAATTGATCTTTGTGCTGGACGATATTTTTTATGGCAATGTCAATTTCCCTTTTATGTGTTCTGAAAACCAAGACACATAACCGAATTACAAATCGGTTTTCGATCATCGTACTCGACAGAAAAATCCGACCTTCTTGCTGAATACTTTGAATTAACTCTTTGTTAAAGTCATTATTCTCCCCCCCATCCAACGGGTACCAAAAGGTATTAATGGTCAGCTGAGGAGGGCCACTCGATTGAAATCCACAAGCCAATATTTGTTCATAAAAATACTTTGAAAGGATTAATTTTTCATTTAAAGCAGCTCTAAAAGGAGCGAGGCCATGAATCTTTAGGGGTAACCATATTCTTAACCCTCTAAAGGGTCTAGTCAATTCGATGGATAAATCGGCAGGAGATACGTTTATATCATTGGTCTCGAAGTCTTGAAAATAAGCGGCGGTATCACTGAAAGTCTTTTTCATATCCGTTCCATTTTTGATCAAGATAACCCCAGACCCGTAAGGGAGGAAGAGACTCTTGTGAGGATCTAAGACTATTGAATCTGCAGTTTCAATACCCTTTAATAGTTTTTTTCCTGTCGAAGTGAGTAAAAAAAACCCACCATAAGCCGCATCAATATGGTACCAAATTTTATTTTTTAACGCAATGTATCCAATAGCTTCAAGAGGGTCAATGGCACCTGTATCCGTGGTTCCTGCTGACGCTACGATCATCCAAGGGACGCATCCATTGAGTTGGTCTTGCTTAATTTGCCTCTCTAGTTGATCAGGAATCATCCTGAACTCACTGTCAAGTTCGATATAGCGGAGGATTACCTCCCCTAAACCTGCCATTTTTAATGCTTTAGTCACGCAGTGATGGATTTGCTTACCCAAATAAATCACACAATGGGCATGATCTTTGGCTGTTAGTTTAGTGACTTCACGCGCGGTGATTATGGCTGTTAAGTTGGCAATGCTTCCCCCAGAAGTAAGGTTCCCAAAAGCCGTTTTCGGATATCCAACTAAAGAGGAGAGCCATGAAATGACTTTGTTTTCTAAACGTACGGCGCCAGGATTTGCAAAAAAAACACCTGAATATAAATTGGTTATGTCAGACCAATAATCTGCCAAGGCGGAGGTATAAACACCACCACCAGGAACATATCCCATATCAAAGCCTGAAGCGGCGTTAATTCCATCATGATCTATTTGATGCGAGGTATGCCGAACGACTTCAGAAGGATCAGATCCTTCCTCGAGAAAGACTTCATCCCATGAAGTATTGCTTTTATCTGGATTTGAGTAGGCCTTTCCATTAGGTAATTCCTCAAGAAACTTTTCAGTATGCTGGACGATAAGCGTCCTGATGCGCTGTCGTTCCTCCTTATTGGGATCTAGCTGTTTGGCTATATTTTCTAAAGCGTCAAGGGATTTCATCATTAGTGAAATTAAGAGATAGGTTCAACAAGATCGATAAGATTGCCATATAAATCAGCAAATACGGCGACTTTACCATGAGGCGTTATTTTTGCAGCTTTGATAATATCGATGTTCTGTTTCATGAGGTAATCATAATCACGGTCAAAATCATCAGTGTGTAAAAATAACATTACTCGACCACCAGTCTGGTCACCTATCCGAGCTTTTTGAGCGTCACTTTTTGCCTTGGCAAAAAGTAAGGAACAATCTGAATGGCCCGGTGGGCGCACCCTGACCCATCTCTTTGAAGTGGATAATTGGGTATCTTCAATTAATATAAAATTGAGTTTTTTTATATAAAAGGCAATCGCTTCATCATAGTCTTTTACGAGGAGCGTAACGTGGGCAAAGGATTGGTTCATAACCTTAAAGTTCATGATTTTTTGATGAAAGAGTTACCATCAAATAATTTATATTGATTAAATAAGCCATCATAACAAGCAGCTTTAAGGAATTAAATTTAATTCATCGCCTCAGTATTAGAGGCCACAAAAAAGGGATAGGAACCCTTCCGATGGTCGCAACAACTCAAGTAAAAGGGGATCATTTTTTTCTTAAATCAAAAAAAGGAAGATTTAGGATCTAAGTCTAAGGCTTGATGGGGACATTTCATAGAACAAGTACTTCAGCTGTCCTTGGGAGTTAAAAATTCTTCCCAGGTTAATTCTACTTTTTTTAAAGTCTCATTCAGTAAATACCACATGATAACCATAAGAATGATCATCATAGGGAGTGCAATAATGGGTAAACTTAATAAGTTCATCAGTCCGAGCTCCTGATTAAAGGCTTCTGTACCCGGATCACTCACAACAATCCAGGTGGCTAAGCAAAAATTAAGAAAGGAGGAAATAAAAAAAGTGCCTCCTAAAAGGAGTGAACTAAATTGGAATCTTGCATTAAACCATTCATTTTCAGAAGGTGTGAGTTTTTCTCTTAGTCCCTCAATATTTAATGTTTCTTCAAAAAATAACTTAAGTAATGGATACTTTGTGTAAGTAGAAATAATCACAGCAACGCCAATAGTGCCAGGTATAAAGGCTTCTTTTACGGCCAGCCAACGGGCAGAAAAATGAAAAATACCTATGCCACCTGTAAGCAATACGCTAATGAGTCCCAAGACAGAAAAAAAGTTAATTTTCTTATTAAAATACAATTCTGACAGTCCATAAAATATGGGAAAACTTAAGGCAATCAATAAGCCGTAAAATGAGCCCAGTGTATTCTCTGAACTGAACTTAGTCAGTATAATCGTGGGGATGATGAGGTTACAGATCAGATTAAAAAAGGAGGAGCTTGATTTAGTCATTTTGTTATTTGATTCTAATAGATTCGAGTAAATAATATTTTAGATAGCCCCTTATAAGTAACCAAGAGGTCTGAAAATAATCATATTTAAGGGTGAGATGTAAAATAGACGATTAGGTCATCTAAAAGAAAAATGATAGGCATATTTTATAGTAAACATTAAATTTTGGGTGCCTTTCTTTATTCAAACAAAAGATTGATTAGAGTGGAGATCCAGGACGTTCAAAATTTCGAATTTTTTTAAAGGTTAAAACAGGACGTTCCTCAATTAAAGCATCTACTCCAATTTCTATGGCATAGGGTTTCCAATCGCTGTGATAACTAGATGGGACGATTTGTTTTATAGGTATACCTTGACTCAATAAGATATAAGCGACAATCTGAATGTCTTCAAGCACAACATCTTCTCCAAACCGAAGGACATTGGCTACCTCCTTTGAATTATTGGTGTATTTGTTATGTATTTCAAAGCCCAGTTGAGTTAATCTCATGGCCTGTTTAGCGTCATCCTTACGATTATAATATTGAATAAGAACATCAGATCGCAATTGACTGGGTCGAAGTTTATTGACTACACTATTTTTATAACTATCCATTAAATAATCAAAAAATATCGAATCAGCAGGCGTCATTATAATCTTTTTTCGAGCAGGGTTCTCTGATCTAATGCGCTCTATAGGAGCCACGGACAAGGCGGTTTCCTCAATCCCCATTTTGAGCGTATCTGTTACCTCGGGTACCTCGGTTTCCTCTGTTACCTCTTTTTTTTCTTTAATGACGACCGTGTCATAAAAGGTGGAAGTCGGCAAATAAGTAGCTTCATTGAAGGCCACCAACGATTCTTCGGCATGAGGCGGATCATCTATCAAATCGATACCAAATAGGATTAAAAAGCCTATAAAGACGATTAATAAATAAAGAAGTGACCGATTAGGAAATTTTGGATCCATTAAACTGTTTTCTATAAGATAAAATTACACATTATATAATTAATAGAAAAAGAGTCAAGGCTTCCTGTGCCTTGACTCTTTTGAGTATCAGTTTAAATTATGATTTACTCTTTAATGTTAAATCTAAGGCAACTGGAGTAGCAATAAATAGTGATGAATACGTACCAATAATTATACCTACTAAAAGCGCAAATGAGAAGCCTTTAAGCACTTCTCCGCCAAATAAGAAAAGAATGATCACAACGATCAACGTAGTCAATGAAGTGATGAAAGTTCTACTGATGGTATTGCTTAAAGATTCATTAAACACATGATAGATCTCAGAACCTGACTTGATTCCCAAATTTTCCCGGATTCTATCAAAGACTACTACGGTATCATTGATTGAATATCCAATAATAGTAAGTATAGCAGCAACAAAAACTTGATCAACTTCAAATGAAATGCCCAAGAGGTTTGCGATGGCAAAGGATGAGATAACAAATAAAGCATCATGTAAAAGGGCTACAATAGCACCGATACCAAACTGCCATTTCCTAAATCTCAGCAAAATGTAGAGAAAAATACAAATCAATGCAATAATAGCGGATTTATAGGATGAGTTTTTGATATCATCTGCGATAGTGGCACCTACTTTAGAAGAGCTACCTATTGAAAAATGGGTGGCATCGACGGCTGCATCATTGGCAATGTAGGTTTGACCTGTAGTAGCTTCCAGTCCTGCGATCAAGGTTGCTTTAACACGTTCATCGGCAAGGTCTGTATCGTCATCCGTTAAATAGCTGGTCGTGATTTTGATAATCTTATCTGATCCAAAGGTCTTTACTTCAGTTCCTTGTCCATCAAAGCTTTCGGTTAGCTTAGTTTTGAGCATGGACGTTTCCATCGCTTGATCAAAGGAGACAACATAAGACCTACCTCCTTTAAAATCCACCCCCATAGAAAGGCCATTAAAGATCATGGCAAGTACCCCAACACTAATGAAGGTGCCACTAAAAATATAAGCCATTTTTCTTTTGCTTAGAAAATCAAAATAAAAATTAGTCAAACTGTTCATTGATATTTTATTTGCAAAGCTGATGTTTGATTGATCTCCTTTTTTAGAAAACCATTCAATGACTACTCGCGTAATGAATACGGCAGAAAAGAAAGAGCAAATAATACCAATGATCAGTGTAATGGCAAAACCTTTGACAGGTCCTTGTCCGAGCGTATAAAGAATGAATCCCACAATCATGGTGGTCACGTTGGCATCTATGATGGAAGAATAGGCTTTCTTATAACCCGAACTAATGGCCTGTTTTAAGCCGGACCCTGATCGTAATTCTTCCTTGATTCTTTCAAAAATCAATACGTTAGCATCGATTGACATACCGATGGTCAACACAATTCCCGCAACTCCAGGTAAGGTCAATGAGGCATTTAATTGAGCCAAAATACCCAAAATGAAAAAGACGTTCAAAAACAAAGCAAGATTGGCAATTAATCCGCCTTTAGAATAATAGAAAACCATGAATACAATTACAATAGCCAAACCAGCTAGCATTGAATTGATGCCCTGCGCACGAGCGGATTTACCAAGTGTAGGTCCGATGACCACGTCTTCGACAATCGTAGTGGGTGCAGGGAGGGCACCTGCCTTGAGAATATTTGCCAAATCTTGTGCCTCATCAATGGTAAAATTACCTGAGATTGAGGAATTCCCATTCGGAATTTCTCCTTGAACTGTGGGAGCCGAATACACAAAATCGTCTAAGACAATAGCGATTCTTTTCCCTATATTATTACCTGTGAGACGTTTCCAAGCTTTCGCGCCCATAGCATCCATTTGCATAGAAACGGCAGGCCTTGATCTTTCATCGAGGTCTTGTCGTGCATCTATAATAGACTCACCTGTCAGAGGAGCTTTACCATTTCTTGATTTCTTGATGGCATACAATTCAAGAAGTTCAACGGCATTGAGGGGATCTTGTGTATCAATTTTTTTGACAAGCCACAGAAACTTAACCGTGGAGGGAATGGCGGACTTAACGCTAGGATGCTGAAGAATCCTATTGATTCTAGAAGTATCTTTTATTTTGTAAACCAATCCATATTGCGCTTGGAGTAAGCTAAAAATAGGAGACACCTGATTGTCCTTGATAGAATCTAACGAAGCAAGGGCCGTGTCAGTCTCTTGACTTAAAGCGGTGTCAGGATCAGTGGTACTGCTTGCCGTAGTGTCATCATTATCCGATAATAAGGTTGAAAGATCCTCTAAAGCGGAAGCGTCAACCGCTTGAGCGTCGTCATCAGGTGTCGAAGTAAAACCAATTTCTTTTACTGCAATATCGTTTATGCTTTGTAGGATAGGCGTTAACTCATTGATTTCATAAACCTCCCAAAACTCTAATTTTGCAACGCCTTGGAGTAGCTTTCTCACACGCTCTGGATTATCCACACCAGGTAATTCTATTTGGATTCTTCCGGAACCTTGTAATTTTTGAATGTTGGGTTGAGAAGTTCCAAATCTATCAATTCGAGTTCTTAGTATATTGAATGACCGATCAATGGCACCATCAATTTCCGTACCGATGATTTCCAAAACTTCTTCATCTGTAGAATTCAAATTAATTCGGCCTCTATTGGAGGCATTAGAAAAAATGTAAGCCAATGTTTTTTCAGATTCTAATTGCTTGTAGCGGGCATAAAATTCATCTAAAAAGTTGAGCTGTGTACCTCGAATATTTTTTTCAGCTGTATTGATGGCTTCTAAATAATTTGGATCTTGGTTGTTATCACTCAATCCCTTGAGGATATCAACTGGAGAAACTTCGAGTGTTACGTGCATACCTCCTTGCAAATCAAGTCCAAGATTTAGTTCTGTTTCCTTGATGTCTTGATAGGTATAATCTTGACCCAAAAGCGAGTAAATGGGGGTATTCCAAACCGAATCTAAATACCGTTGTTTTTCTGTGAAATTCACAGTCCCCGAAGGATCTGTAGCTTGGTCAGTGGCTTCTTGTTGGACGCCTTGAGCTACGAATGTAAAGGAGAGGTAGTAAATACACAAAAGAGAGATAATAACTGTCAAAAAGACTATAAAACCTTTATTTTTCATAATTGTTAAGTATTAAAAAAGTAATTGAAGAATTTAAATTTGAATAGGTGAGCGTTCTTTAGGATACCCTAAGGGGCATTAGGGGAAATAATACGCTGGACCAGGACCAGAAAATGTTTAGAAAGAAAAAGGTCAAATTGATTTAATAATAGACTTACACATTTGCGTTCTTCAAGGCCTAAAAAAAGATGAATAAATTCATTAGAAAATTTAAAATTGAGGGCCGCTGTAGGGGATTGATTTGCTGTATATACTGAAATGGCCAGCGTACTTATATCATTGTCTTGATTGTCTGAAGACGCACAAGGGGCCATGACCCTTTGTTCCATCTGCGGGACAAAAGCCATAGAAGAGGTCAATGACAGAACCATCACCGCAACAATGACGGACTTATAGATCCATATGTTATATGCTGTTTTCACAATCGCGGACAAAGGTAAGAAATTTATTGTCTAGATACTATTTTTAAATGTTGCTCGATCTCATCACAAATTAAAGGGAGGGATTTATCAAATCCATGTTGATTTGAAATGAGCAAGTTTGCCTGATTTTTCAAGGGTAAAATATACTTTTTATAAGCGGGCAGGGCATGTTTTTCAAATTGATACATGACCTCATTTAAGGCATAACCTCTATGATGTGAATCCCGGGCTATTCTTCTTTTGAGCATCACATCCTCTGGAGCCTCTAAAAAAATTTTGAGATCTAATAATTTTGATAATTGGGGATAATAAAAGGTAAATAAACCTTCAACTATAATCACAGGACAGGGTTGAATGATCAATATTTTGGGCGTAACTCCTTTTTGATTGAAGTGATATTCCTTCAGTTCAATGGGCCTCCCTGATGTTAGTTTGATGAGGTCAGAATAAAGCCGTTGATGATCAATGGCCTCAGGGAGGTCAAAGTTTTCAACACCCTTTTCATCTTTCATCTGAGCGGCCAAAGGCAAATAATAATTATCTAAAGAAACCTGAGCTATTTGATGTTTCGAAAAATGCTGAGTTAACTGGTTGGCAAAGAAGGTCTTCCCCGAGCCACTCCCCCCCGCAATGCCTATGATCAGTTGAGGTATCATGTTAATTTTAAATAGGCAAGTAATTTTTTAAGGGCGATGCCTCTATGAGAGATTTCATTTTTTTGAGATAAGGGCATTTGAGCAAAAGTTTCCTTAAAGCCGTTCGGTTGAAAGATGGGATCATAACCAAACCCTTCAATACCCTGTTTTTCCGAGGTTATTTTTCCATGAACGATTCCTTCAAAAACAAAGTGCTTTCCATTTTCATCAAAATAAGTCATGATGGTTTTAAATTGAGCTTTTCTGTCCTTTTTATCGATGAGATTGGCCAATAATAAATCGACGTTATCTATACTATTTCCTGTTCCAGCATAGCGTGCAGAAAACACACCGGGTTCATTGTCGAGCACCGATACTTCTAGACCCGTATCGTCGGCAAAACAAGCTTTTTGATATTTTTTAAAAATATATTCAGCCTTGATGAATGAATTTTCCTCTAAGGTGCTACCGGTTTCAGGGATTTCTTTTTCATTTAGGTCACCTAAGCCTTGGACCGTATATCTAGGCTCCAATGCATTACGTATTTCATTTAATTTGTGCGCATTGTATGTGGCAAAAATAAGCTCCATCAACGGACATAAAGAGGGGAGACCTCATACCTGAGGACAGAATAGGGAGAGATGATATTAGCCGGATCACTTGCAGAACCGAAGCCCAAGGCAGACGGCAATAATATCACAACTTGACCCCCCGTTTTCATGCTGACGAGTGCCGATGAGATGGCTTCAGACAAACCATCTCCTTGAAGGGTGGCAAACAAAGAGGTATACTCTAGGGTCCAACCTGAAGAGGTATAGGTAAAAGTTAAAGGATCATAAATCGGATAAATGTAATACTGAGAATCAGCTGGAGTGACGGTTGATTTAAACACGACACCGTTGCCGTCGTATGCGGTGTAATTTATGGTAATGAGATCATTATAACGTACGCTATCACCATCTCCAACACTTTGGATCGCATACCGCGCGCCAGAGGCCGTGGTAAAAACGGGATCAAGATTGTTATCGGTGATGTAGTTTTCTATGGTAATACTATCCTTCTCCCATATTTCTTGAAAATCAACGGTTTCAATAACTCCATTTTCCTGACAAGACATGAAGGCGGAGATTAAAAAAATGAAGGCTAGTGTTAGAAGATGATCAACAAATCGATAAGATTTAGAAGATTTCATACGTTCAAATTTAGACATGAATGAGTTAAAAGTTATTGGCTTTTTTAGCGAAAAGTTATTTTAATGCAATGAATATTTTTCATTTTTTACTATTAATCTACAAATTAACGCAACGTCTCTGATTAGATTATCATTTGTTTCATTTTTATTTAAAAAAAGGGGCAACGGGTTGCGTGCTGTCAGCGGACGGAATCAAGTGTATTTTTAAAAAAGGAGACCTATTTAATAAAGTCTGAGCCTATCCATAATTTTCTTTAAAATCAAGGGTCAATAATTCAAATTTCTTAATTGTCTCTGCTAAAGAAAGGTATGAAATACCTCCTGAAGCATTTTTATGACCTCCCCCCTCGAAATGATCGTTGGCAAATTTATTTACTGCAAAATTCCCTGTAGATCGAAAAGATAATTTAACCTCTCCTTCACCTTCCTTAATAATGGTAGCCATGACTATTCCTTTTATAGATAAGGCATAGTTCACCAAACCTTCGGTATCTCCTTTTTCTAAATTGAACTGCTGAATATCTTTTTCAGAAATTGAGAAATAGGCAATGTTTCTTTTCTGGTCAACGATGAGCTTTTCAAGCAGTGAAAAGCCAATAAATCTCAGTCGATTGATGGTATTGTTGTCGTATATGGAACGGCTTACTTGATTAATATTCGCCCCTAAATCAATTAGTTCTGCTACCGTTCGGTGTACTTTGGAGGTGGTGTTGGCGTGTCGAAATGAGCCAGTATCTGTCATAATACCCGCATAAAGGCAGTTTGCTATATTCGCAGTTATGGCTTTTTTACCTTCAATTGTTAGGATAAAATCATAAATTAATTCAGCAGTGGCGGCAGCAGAAGTGTCCCAAAGGCGGTAGTCATCAAAATCTTCAGGATCTAGATGATGATCGATCATAACTTTTAATGCGGGAGAGGAAGCCACCGCATCTGCGATTCCTTTGATTCTTTTGAGACCTGAAAAATCCAGACAAAATATCAACTCATAGGATTGAATCATTTCAAGAATTAAACCATCATCTTTCGAGTCGAACTTAAGTACTTGATCGTTTCCGGGGAGCCAAGAAATGAAATTAGGATAATCTGTGGGTGTGATTACCTGAACCTCATGACCTCTTGCCTTTAGAAAATGAAAAAGTCCAAGAGAAGATCCGAGGGCATCAGCATCAGGACTTGCATGTGTCGTGATGATGATTTTTTTGAAATCTCCTAAAATGGGGACTAAGTCAGTAATGGGCTTCATTGATCTTGATTTAAGAAATATAACAAGGAAGCAAAAGTCATAATAATTAAGGTTAAACACAAAACTTTTAATTTGAGGTGACTAATTATTTAAAATACCTATTTTTGTCACTCTAAAAAATTTATACCTTTTATTAAGCCAAAATGGGAACGAAAAAGACCTTTACAATGATCAAGCCGGACGCGGTAGCCTCCGGTAACTCTGGGGCAATTATCAAGATGATTGAAGCGCACGGATTCGTAGTTAGCGCAATGAAATTGACGCAACTTACAGCCGCTCAAGCGGGGCAGTTTTACGAAATCCATAGAGAGCGACCTTTCTATAATGACTTGGTGGATTACATGTCTGGAGGGGCCATTATTCCCATGATATTGGAGAAAGAAAATGCGGTAGAAGATTTTCGAGCACTCATAGGGGCGACCAATCCAGTCGAAGCAGCTGAAGGAACCATACGTAAACTATTTGCTACTTCTATCTCGGCAAATGCCATTCATGGATCTGATTCAAATGAAAATGCGTTGATTGAAGGAGATTTCTTTTTTTCAAATTTAGAAAAAATGAAATAAATCAAAAAGAAACAGCCTCGAGCGATGCAGGGCTGTGGCTTTTAAAGGCTACTGATTCTGGGCTCCATCCAAAAGTTATTAAAACCTTCACCGAGATGCAGCATTATTTTTTTGAGTTGAAGTAATTCTAAGACGGCTAAGAAGTTAAAAATTGCGAGTATTTTCTCAGGTTGTTCGGCCAATAAATCTTCAAAAGAAATGCGCTGATTTTCGCTCAAATAAAGCTTTTGAATCAAGGCTTCTTTTTGACTTTCGATAGTGTAGGGATAGGGGATAACCTGATGAATAGGTTTATTCCTTTGTAGTTCATATCGATTCACAACTTTGTGAAATACTTTCATGAGCTTGTAAAGATCCAAATCCTGCACTTCGGCATCAACATTTACCAATGCGGAAATTTTTTTAATCTCTGTGGCTAGATTGCCGCGGTTTTCTCTTTGGAAACGCGTGGCTTCTAAGTTAGAGAGCTGCTCAATAACAGATTTATATTTTTTATATTCCAAAAGGTGTTTCACCAATTCCTCTCTAGGATCAATTTCATTACCTGATTCATCTAACACAGGTCTGGGGATTAACATTTTTGCTTTGATGCGCATCAGGGTAGCGGCTACCAAAATAAACTCACTGGCAACTTCAACATTCATTTCTTTCATTTGATGCAGATATTCCAGAAAATCACGGGTAATGGTTGCAATTGGGATATCGTAAATATCTAATTCATCTCGTTCAATAAAAAAGAGGAGCAGGTCAAAAGGCCCTTCAAAAAGAGGGAGTTTAATTTCAAATTTTCTGCGTGGCTCGTTAATTATAGAATCATTCATCAGCTTTAGCAAAGATGCATGATTCGGAGAACCAAAAAAAGATTATTTTTGTAAATAACAAAGAAGTACGTTAGTTTGTATCTGCTACTTCTTGTCATAAGACCATCATCCATGCAAATTAAACAAGGGCCCCTTTTATCCAACGTAGATCAACCGGCAGATTTACGGAAATTAGAGACACAACAATTGGCTCAATTTAGTGAGGAACTCAGAAATTACATTGTTGATCATGTCGCCACCTATGGAGGTCATTTTGGAGCCAGTTTAGGTGTGGTTGAGTTGACCGTAGCCTTACACTATGCTTTCAATACCCCAACCGATCAACTGGTATGGGATGTGGGGCATCAGGCGTATGGTCACAAAATATTAACAGGAAGAAAAGCCCATTTTCATTCCAATCGCGTCTATGGTGGGTTGTCTGGATTCCCAAAGCGTGATGAAAGTGAATTTGATGCTTTCGGAGTAGGACATTCTTCTACAAGTATATCCGCAGCGTTAGGGATGTCCATAGCCAATCAGACAGAAGGAAAGGACCGACAGCATATTGCGGTCATCGGGGATGGAGCCATGACTGGGGGGATGGCTTTTGAGGCCATGAACCATGCGGGCGTTTCTAACTCCAATCTAATCATCGTATTGAATGATAATTGCATGTCCATTGATCCTAATGTGGGGGCTTTGAAAGATTATCTGACGGATATTAGCACTTCACCGATCTATAATAAGTTTCGTGATGAGGCATGGAAAATTTTAGGTAAAATTAGCAAATTTGGCCCGAATGCGCAGGAGCTCGTGGCGGGAGTAGAAAATAGTATAAAATCTTTTTTACTCAAGCAAAGCAATTTATTTGAGTCTTTCAATCTTAGATATTTTGGACCCGTAGATGGGCATGATGTGAATCATTTAGTAGAGGTCTTCAATGATCTCAAACAAATTCCGGGGCCAAAAATTTTACATTGTATCACCAAAAAAGGTAAGGGGTACGAGGCGGCGGAAAAGAATCAAACCAAATGGCATGCTCCAGGTACTTTTGATAAAATTTCGGGAGAAATACATAAGACTTCATCCTTGAAACCACAACCCTCCAAATATCAAGACGTCTTCGGACATACTTTAGTTGAATTGGCAGATGAGAATTCAAAAATCATGGGAATTACCCCTGCCATGCCTTCTGGATCTTCTATGAATATTATGATGGAGGCATATCCTGAGCGGTCATTTGATGTGGGCATCGCCGAGCAACATGCGGTTACTTTTTCTGCGGGTTTAGCCACACAAGGATCGATACCTTTTTGTAATATTTATTCAACATTCATGCAGCGGGCATACGATCAGGTGATTCATGATGTTTGTGTCCAAAATCTACATGTGGTATTTTGTCTTGATCGAGCGGGTTTCGCTGGAGCAGATGGCCCCACGCATCACGGAGCCTATGATATTGCCTTTATGAGGTGCATACCTAACCTGGTAGTCTCCGCACCCATGGATGAATCTGAGCTTAGAAATTTAATGTACACCGCCGTGCACGAAGGCCGTCCTTTTTGTATTCGGTACCCAAGGGGAAAAGGTGTTTTAGTTGATTGGAAAACACCTTTTTCTAAAATTGAACTAGGAAAGGGTCGTACGGTAAAAGAGGGTACAGATATCGCCTTACTGACTTTTGGTACGGTAGGAAATTATGCGCTCATAGCCTGCAAAGAATTGGAAAAAATAGGGGTGAATGCAGCTTTGTACGATATGCGTTTTGTCAAACCCATAGATAAAGCTTTGTTGCATGAAGTATTCAAATCATACAAGCATGTAGTCACTGTTGAGGACGGTTGTCTTATGGGTGGATTTGGAAGTGCTGTGGCGGAGTTTATGGTGGATCATGGTTATCAAGTAAAACTAGAGAGGTTGGGAATTCCTGATCGTATGGTAGAGCATGGAACACAGCTAGAATTGCATAAAGAATGTGGTTTTGATCCACAGGGCATTTTTCAAGCAGCTGTAAAAATATTGGAGATCGAAACCGCCTAAAAATCTTTTAACGCATCCATTCAATCAAAAACCTGCGCTAAAAGGCCCACAAACTTTTCAACTTCATCAAAGGTATTGTACATGGGTACGGGGGCTACTCTAATCACATTTGGTTCACGCCAGTCCAGTACCACCCCATTTTTTGTAAGGTGGTCGAAGGCCAATCTCCCTTGATCGTAAAAATACAACGACAATTGACAACCTCTTTCCGATTCCTTTTTTGGAGTTAATATATTGATATGCGGCTTGATTGAAGCATTATTTACCAGTAAATATTCTAAATATCCTGTTAACAAAACACTCTTCTTGCGAAGTTCGTGAATATTGGCTTTTTCAAACATATCCAGAGAAGCCAAATGAGCTACAGAGGAAATAATGTTGGCGTTACTGAGCATCCACCCGTCGATCCCAGGAATAGGATCAAAATTGTTTTCCATTTTGAAACGAATGGATTCATTTTGCCCCCACCAACCTGCTAATCTTGGAAAATTAGAATTGTTTCCGTGTGTTTCATGTATAAATACTCCTGAAACATTCCCTGGTCCAGAATTCAAATATTTGTAGCTGCACCAAGCAGCAAAATCAACTTGATCTTTATGGAGGGTCATGGGGATATTCCCCGCAGCATGTGCGAGATCGAATCCGGCATAGGCGCCAACCTTATGCGCCGCATGTGTAATGGATTTTAGGTCTAAAAATTGACCACTATAGTATTGAATGCCCGGAAGCATCACTAAGGCCAATGCGTCTCCGGCATCTAGAATGGTACGGCAAATTTTTTCAGTAGAGAAATAACCATTTTTATCAGGGGTAATTTCAATGAGGTGGTCATCTGGAGCAATGCCTTTTTGCTTCATATGAGAGGTGATTGCAAAATAATCTGACGGGAAAGCCCCTTTTTCAATGATCATCTTTTTCCTATTACCTTCCGGTTGATAAAAAGACGCCAGTAGAAGATGCAAATTTGTGGTCAGGTTATTCATGGCGACCACTTCATGAGTTTTGGCTCCCACAAGATGGGCCATGGCTGTTTTACCCTTATGATGATGTGAAACCCATGGATCTTCATCAAAATGACCTTCAACTCCTTTTTGTGCCCATTTTTTCAGTTCATGGTCAATTTTGGAGGAAGTGATTTTAGGCTGCAAGCCCAATGAATTACCACAGAAATAAATAACCTCTTTATTATTTCGTTTGGGGATATGAAATTCTTTTCGAAATTCTTTTAAGGGGTCCTGTCGATCAAGAAGCTGTGCAGTTACAGGGTTCTTTTCAAAATGCTTTGCTGCGTTCAAGGGTTAGCTTTAATTAATCTTTGGCCAGTGCTTTTGGACTAAGCTTTGATATTTTGTGAGATTTCCTCGATTTTTGGCCACAGTATCCACAACTTAGAAATTTTATTAATTCACCTTCTTCATCCAGGGTCGAGGGCTGTATAATTTCTTCTTTGGAGACCTTCAGTGTTTGATAATTACATTTATCACATTTTAAGGCATGGAGTCTACCGTTGTATTTTTCGACTTTTGTAAACCCAGTTTTTTCATCAATCCAAACGTCATAATCTACTGAATAAGCATTTTCTTCCGCCTGCATGCCTTCATCTAAATAAACATCTTCTTCTTCTTCACTTAACAATTTCATCAAATTGCCCTCAGTCGAAACCCTTGGTGAATATCTTAATTTTTTCAATCTCTTTTCAATGAAGAAAGGGAAATAAAACTTAAGCATATTTTGAACGATGACCCCTATGATGATGGTCATCATAGAACTTAAGAAAAGTCTTACAAAAAACCAAAGCCAAGTTGTGGGGTAGAATAAGGTATTGAGCAGGAGGGTTGCTCCGATGGCTAAAAGTAAAAAGGAAAACCACAGACGTTTGATCTCATTCTTGTTAATGTAATCGTATCGAGACTTTTTATCACCCGTGATCAGGAGTTTCATGTAATGACTCAAAACTATTGAGAGTCCAGCTGCGATCAATAAAATGGCAGTGTAATTACCATACATGTTCCAGACAGAGAGGATGTGATCAGGCATTAAGGGCATCATGGCATACAATTGATTAAAGTGCTAATATTCTTTCAAGTCTAAATTTATCAACTTATTTCAAAGAAAACATTCTAGTATTCAAGAAATAGTTGTTTGTCTTGGTGTTTTTTTTCAAAACGACTTGATTGACTGTTTGAAAGATATGCCTTAAGCGATTGAGAAACGTGTTTTCGGTTTGAATAACCCTAAAAAAGGAGTAACTTATCCTTATGAAATTATTTTTTAAAATAGGGATTATTTTTACTGCCTTCTTATTTGCTTGCTCCGGTGAGCGTTCAAAAAAAAGTCAAAACGATAATCTCTCAGAACTGCGCGAACGGGCCCAGCTATTGAGTCAAAAATTTATCATTACCGATGGACATGTTGATTTACCCTATCGCATGGAAGAGAAAGGGTTCATGTCGCTTAATTCGTTTGAAGACGTATCTATTGAAACTATGGGTAATTTTGATTACCCTAAAGCCAAGATTGGGGGACTAGATGCGCCTTTTATGTCGATATATGTTCCGGCAGCACTTCAAATATCAGGAGGGTCTAAAGCATTTGCCGACTCTTTAATAGATATGGTAGGTAGATTGCCCAAAGCCTTCCCGAATTTATTTGCTTCTGCAGGTACACCAAGTGAAGTAAAGAACAATTTTGAAAGAGGACTTATTTCACTGCCTTTAGGTATGGAAAATGGAGCGCCTATTGAATCGGATTTGGCCAATGTGAAATATTTCTTTGATCGAGGCATCAGGTACATTACCTTGACTCATTCCCTAGACAATGAAATTTGTGATTCCTCGTATGATACGAGTGAAGATACTTGGAATGGATTGAGTCCATTTGGGGAACAGGTGGTCCATGAAATGAATAAATGGGGAATCATGATCGACGTTTCACATATTTCAGATAGTGCTTTTTATGATGTGATGGACCTTACTCAAGCTCCTGTTATCGCTTCCCACAGCTCTTGTAGAAAGTTTACACCTGGATTTATGCGCAATATGAATGATGATATGATTAAACTTTTAGCGGAAAAAGGTGGCGTAATCCAAATTAATTTTGGGTCTTCATTTTTATCAAAAGCATCTCAGGATCAGTTTTCCATAATCAAGGCATATTTAGCTGAATACAGAGAGGCTCAAGGCTTATCAGAAAATGACTCAACTTATATAGCCTATGCGGCTCAATATTTAATCGAAATGGATCCTTTTGAGGATATTAAAACCGTTGTAGATCATATTGATCATGTGGTAGCCATTGCAGGGATTGATTATGTGGGATTGGGTTCAGATTTTGATGGTGTTGGGAACTCCTTGCCCAAAGGGCTGAAAGACGTTTCAACGTATCCTCACTTAATTTATGAGCTATTAATGCGAGGATATAGTGATCAGGACATCGAAAAAATTTGTTCCCAAAATGCATTTCGTGTTTGGGAAGAAAATATGAGGGTTGCCTCAAAGCTACAAGCCCTTTAGTTTTTTTTCAGTGATCGGATGAAGGAGGACCAAGCAAAAGGGTTTAAATAATTATTGGCCGCGGGTTGATATTGATATCGATTGTAATTCATCTGTTCATTCATGGCATTGCGGAAGTTGGCGTTGCCACTGTTGACTTGATTGCGATACATTTCTCTCATGACTTCACTGTTCATCCAGACATTGAGATTACTTTGATCAAACTCATTGGGTAACCTTGTAGCCAAAATACCCGCTTTAAAAGTAGCTTCAGAGGGGTAAGGAAATACTGCGACATCTTCCAGGTAAAATATATCTTCAGTTAGATAGACGACTAACTTCAAACTATTGGGTTCTTTATGAGCAGGGATGATATAGTAGGTTTTATCGAAACCTACTGCGGAGAAAATAATACTGTCCCCTTCCAAGACCGGCATTGAAAAAAAGCCATAAGGGTTGGTAGTGGTTCCTCGACCTCCTTGAGGGACATAAACGTGAACTCCTGGGACAATAGATGCACTATCATTTGCGAAAATGACTCCAGTGAATTGGATGACTTTTGGCATAATTTTTTCACTTTGACCATAGGCCATAGAAAATATAGTAAGAGAGAGAACAACGAAAGTGCTTATTTTTTTCAAGGATCAAAAAGTAATAAATTCATACGAACTAAATGCAAAAAGTTGACTTTTATGATAACTTAGTCAAAAAATATCAATTTTGAAGCTCAAAAAATTTAGTCTTTTAATAGGAACACAGGTATTTAAGTCCTTTTCGGAAGAGTCTAGGGTCCGAATTATTCAATTACTGCTCGAAGCAAAAAACCTCACCATTTCGGATTTGGTCTCAATTCTAGATTTTACACAAACAAAAACATCAAGGCATGTCGCTTATTTAAAAAATGCGGGTTTGGTTAAATCGCATAAATTAGATCAGTGGGTGGTTTACAGTCTCAAAGAGGAGGTGATAGAAATCGTGAGTAAGATGATGGTGTTTCTTCAAAAAGACCCTCAATTATTGAGAGATCTTGAGTTATTTGCTATTATGGATTCTAATAGAGAATTGGCCGCACACAAGGTAAAAGCAAAAGAATTGAGAGCGTGACGCAGTTATTTTTTGATTTAGATCATACTTTGTGGGATTACGAAACCAATGCGCGAGCTACATTGCTTGAAATGTATCATATTTTCGTTCTTGACCGATTTTTCAGGGACGAGACCCATTTCCTCAAAACATTTAAAGAACAGAACGAAAAGCTGTGGCATCGCTATAATGTGGGGGATATAGATAAGTATGAAATTAGAAATAATCGGTTTGGTTACATTTTGAATACCGTGAAAAACACAGATTTTAACTTAGCTAAAGAATTATCAAATAAATTCATCATTGAATGTCCTAGGAAGAAGGCATTGATGCCCAATGCAGGTAAAGTACTTGACAAACTTTCACAAGATTTCGAATTAGGCATCATTACCAATGGTTTTGATGACACCCAGAATATCAAATTGAAATACAGTGAGATTGATCATTATTTTAAATGGGTGGTGACCTCTGAGTCTTCAGGTTATCGAAAGCCCGCCAAAGGCATTTTTGATTTCACACTTGACTACAGTGGAGGATCCCTAGAAAACATAGTCATCATTGGTGATAACCTCCAAACAGATATTTTAGGAGCTAAGAATGCAGGATGGAAATCTGTTTGGTACAATCCTCAAAAAGAACTCATAGCACCCTCGCAATTACAAGTCCATGACTTGATTGAACTCCCTGCACTCTTCTGAAAAACTGTTTGTGATTGCTTATATTTGAACTGTAGAAATTAAAAATATAAACAATGTCTTACGGAAATTTCAAAATACCCCAACCTATAAATGAACCTGTGCTTAATTACATCGAGGGCTCCTCTGAAAAGCAGGCAGTTAAGGAAGCTTTAAAACAGGCAAAATCTCAGGAAATAGATGTTCCTATGCATATTGGATCTGAGCAAGTTAGGACAGGAAAAAAAGTTAAAATGAGTCCTCCTCATGACCATCAATTTGTGCTAGGGTATTTCCACGAGGGAGATGCGAGTCATGTTCATGACGCTATTGAAGCGGCATTGGCAGCTAAGGAATCTTGGGCCAAGATGAGTTGGGAGCATCGAGCTGCCATATTTCTCAAGGCAGCTGATTTAATAGCGGGGCCTTACCGGGCTAAAATTAATGCGGCAACCATGCTCGGCCAGTCCAAAAATGTTTATCAAGCCGAAATAGATGCCGCTTGCGAGTATATAGATTTCTTAAAGTTCAATGCGACTTATATGGAAGAAATTTATAGTCAGCAGCCCAAATCTTCAGCCGGTGTCTGGAACAGAATGGAGTATCGACCCTTAGAAGGATTTGTATTTGCAGTAACACCATTCAACTTCACATCCATTGCGGGTAATTTATGTACTGCCCCCGCAATGATGGGAAATACGATTGTATGGAAGCCAGCCTATACACAGATTTATTCAGCTCAAGTAATCATGGAGGTCTTTCAAGCCGCGGGGTTACCAGATGGGGTCATTAACATGATCTATGTAGATGGTCCTGTTGCGGGAGAGGTTGTATTCAACCATCCGGATTTTGCAGGATTGCATTTTACAGGAAGTACTCAAGTCTTTAAGAATCTTTGGAAAACCATTGGGCAAAATATAGATATTTATAACAGTTATCCGCGTATTGTCGGCGAGACCGGAGGTAAGGATTTTATTATGGCCCATGCTTCAGCCGATGTTCAAGAGGTTGCCACAGCCATAGTGAGAGGGGCCTTTGAATATCAAGGTCAAAAATGCAGTGCAGCTTCGCGCGTATATCTTCCAGATAATTTATGGGAGGAGGTGCGAGAGACCTTAATAAGTACTTTAAAGCGTATTAAAATGGGTTCTCCCGAAAACTTTACTCATTTTATTAACGCAGTAATTGATAAGAAATCCTATGAAAAGATCACTCAATACATTGACCGCGTGAAAGCATCTAGCGATGCTGAAATCATAGCGGGAGGTAATTACGACGATTCGACGGGTTATTTCATTGAGCCAACGGTTATTTTATCCAAGAATCCACGTTATGAAACGATGTGTGAAGAAATATTTGGACCGGTGGTTTCTATTTATGTGTATCCTCAAGATGAGTTTGAAGCTACCCTTACGCTAGTAGATCAAAGTTCACCCTACGCTTTGACAGGGGCAATATTTAGTAAAGACAGGTATGCTATCGAGCGCGCTTCGGATGTCTTGCAGTATGCTGCTGGCAATTTTTATATCAATGATAAGCCGACAGGAGCGGTGGTAGGGCAACAGCCATTTGGAGGAGCTAGAGGTTCTGGAACCAATGACAAGGCCGGAGCTCAAATGAATTTATTGAGATGGGTAAGTGCGCGAACCATAAAGGAAACATTCATGGGGGCCACCGATTATAATTATCCTTTTTTGGATTCAGAATAGCCTACTTCTGAATCAAAAGGGAAGGCATAGGGTCTTAGTCTAATTAATGTTTTAAGTATCATTTCGGATTTAAATAGACGAGAGGGCCGCGCTTTCTAAATACAAAAAATAATTTGTTTCATCAGCATTTTTTGTAAATTGGACTTATAAAGTAAGAAAATGGAAAAAGTTGGGAGAAATGATCTTTGTCCTTGTGGAAGTGGCAAGAAGTATAAAAGTTGCCACGCTACAAAGGGGATGGGCAGTACACAGCGAAACAAATCTTTTTGGATAATAGGTGTATTGATTGCCCTTTTTATATCCGCGATCTATGGGTTGTTCAATAAGAGTGAAGAAAATGGGAATACCAGGCCTACTGGACCGGCTCCTGCAGGTAAAGTATGGTCAGCAGCACATGGCCATTGGCATGATTTGTAACTATTTTTAAAGGTCATTAAAGCGTAAATAGAGTAGCGCGTCAAGAAAAAAGTGAACAACAAATATTCTTAATAGACTCTAAGTGAGTTCCATGATCTTCCCAATTAAGCATATCCCCCTTACTATTTTTGTATTTTCACCAAATAATAATGACCCTTTTTCGATGCTCTTTTTTCCTTAACGGCATGATGAATCAGTAAGAAAATAACATGAGATATTTTTCAATAATTTTAGTGAGTTTAATACCTATGCTTTGTTTTTCTCAAGTTGATCATTGGGAGAGCGTGGTCTTGCCGGGAGATGAATGGCATTATACATTGCCAAGCAGTCAACCAAGTACTAATTGGAGTCAGCTGGATTTTGATCATTCAAATTGGGCTCGAGGGATATCAGGATTTGGCTATGGAGATGATGATGATGCAACTTTAGTTCCTGAAAATACTATCTCAATTTACCTGAGAAAAACTTTTGAGATCATTGATTTTAATGCAATAGACGAGATACGATTAGATATTGACTATGATGATGGGTTTGTGGCATATCTCAATGGCCAAGAAATCGCAAGAGATTTGGTTTCTGGGGTTACGCCTACTTATGATCAGTTGAGTGATGGGCACCATAATGCCTTACTGCCGGAGGGGCAAAAACCAGAATATTTTAAGGTAGATTTGGATCTTTTGATTGAGGGAACCAATATCATAGCTGTCCAAGTACACAATCAATCAAGTACTTCATCTGACATGACCGCTTTGCCCGTGCTTTCATTTGGAATCAATAATACCGAATACAATTATCGAAGTACACCAAGTTGGTTTTCAGCGCCTATTTATGTCGATTTTCAATCATCTAATTTACCTATCGTAGTTCTAGAAACCGTGAACAGTCAATCGATTCCATCAGAACCCAAAATTGCAGCAAACATGATTATTGTGGATAAGAGCGTAGATCTAAGAAATGATATTTCGGATGTAACCAACCTCGATTATTTAGATTTTAAAGGGGCCATAAAGATAGAAGTACGTGGAGCGTCATCATCTTTATTGCCTAAAAAGCAATATGCTTTGACTACTTATGATAGTCTGGGACAGAAAGAGGACGTGAGTATATTAGGAATGCCCAAAGAGAATGATTGGATTTTAAATGGGATTGCCTACGACTCTTCGCTGATCAGAGATTATTTAAGTTACCAATTGTCTAACCAAATAGGTCAATATGCCTCGAGAGGTAAATATTGTGAAGTGATGCTGAATGGAAATTATGAGGGGATCTATCTTTTTCAAGAGAAATTAAAGGCCGATGATAATCGGATCAATATAAAGAAAATTCAACCAGAGGACCTTTCATTACCCAATCTTACGGGAGGGTATATTACGAAGACAGATAAGACAGAGGGTGCAGACTTAACAGCTTGGAATATGGCTAATTATGGTGGATGGGAGAGTAGCTTTGTACATGAATATCCAAAATCCACAGAGATCAAGCCCTCGCAACATCAATATATCAAAGGAGAGTTTGAACGTTTGGCAAATACATCGGGCAATAAAAATAGTTCATTAGAGGACGGTTATCCATCAGTGATAGATGTTCCTTCATTTATTGATTTCATGATTTTAAATGAGTTTGCGGCCAATGTAGACGGTTATCAATTCAGTACATTCTTTCATAAAGACCGTAATGGAAAGTTACGTGCAGGACCGATTTGGGATTTCAATTTAACCTATGGCAATGATCTCTTTATGTGGGGGTATGATCGAAGTTTCACCTACGGATGGCAGTTTGATGATGGGGGAAATATGGGTGCAAAATTTTGGAAAGATTTGTTTGATGATCCGGTTTATAGATGTTATTTAAATAAAAGATGGCAAGAACTTACTGATCCCGGGATGCCACTCAATACGCTGAAAGTAATGGACTTTATCAATGAAACGGTACTTCACATTTCAGAAGCAGCAGACCGGCAAGAAGCTTTGTGGGGGACCACAGGCATATTTGATCAGCAAGTCAGTGAACTTAAAACCTTTATCAGTGATAGAAATACTTGGCTATCCAATCAATTGACATCCACCCCATCCTGTTCATCAATAGTGCAGCCAGAACTTGTGATTACTAAAATCAATTACCATCCCTTGGCTGAAGAGAATGAAGTTTCAAGTGATTATGAGTTTATAGAAATCACTAATTTTGGGGATGCATCTGTGGATCTTACGGGACTTTATTTGGGTGAATTGGGCTTGACTTACCAATTCCCAAAAGGGGTGGTTATTAGGGGAAATTCCAGTTTATACTTAGCCAGTGAGGCACAATCTTTTGAAGAACGTTATGGATTTACCCCTTTTGATGAATTTTCTAGGAGCTTGTCCAATCAAGGTGAAAAAATTCTATTGCTTGATGGCTATGGAAATATAATAGATGAGGTTTCTTATTCAGATGAAGCCCCCTGGCCTACTGAGGCAGATGGTGGAGGAGCTTATTTAGCAGTAAAAGATTTTTCATTGGACAATAACGATGGAGCTAATTGGGAAGGGCAATTAAGTTTACCCGTTTATGATAATATTCTGGGGGGACTTAATATCATACAACCTTTAGTATCTGTCTTCCCTAATCCGGCTCAAGAGGTGTTACACATTACCGCTAATGGACGCATTAAATCGGTTAATATTTGGAATATTGAGGGGAAACGTGTCGGTCAATATCGTTTTAACCGTGAAAACGTTGAGTTGATATTAAATAGTTATCGGGTGGGGTCCTATTATTTAGAAATATATACTGAAAAGGGGCGTTTCTTAAGAAGGCTAATAAAAAATTAGGGGCTTTTCAGCGTCGAAGTGAATCAAACAATGCTCACTACTAAATTCCAATCCGACGGCTCTTAAAAGGATCTATAATTCCATTAAAGTCAGGATAAGATCATTTCATTGAGGCCGTTGAAAGGGGATTTAAGACAGAACTGTACCGGGGGTTGCTTGATAATCAACACGTTCAGAAGTATGAACTAAAAAAAGGCCATATTTTGAGATATAGCCTTTTTTATTTTGTATTAAATCACAAAAAAATGGTATGCTGAAATTTGAATTTATTTTTCTTTTTTTCTTCTGAGCTTTCTTTCAGCTCTTTTTTCTCGTCCCCTTCTTTTACCTGGCATTTCTTTGATATTCAGAGAATGATCAATATCAAAAACGTTTTCGACCAAAAAAGGCACACTTACAAAAGGGCTATAAGCTAGATTTGACATGTTACTTGAAGAACTCGCTTGAACGAGAAAGACAAATAATAATGCAGGAATAAAGAGTATTGCTTTTTTCATTTTTTTCTTTTTTAAATAGAAATATTATTTCCTTCATAGGTTTACTACTACGTTCACTTCTACTTATGAACGTGGTAGTAAAATTATGAGCAATCGTCTTATTATCTTTCTTTTTTCCTTCTATTTTTTCTACTGCTTCTTCTATTAGCTCTTTTCTTACCTGGCATTTCTTTAGAAGCGATAAAAGAGGCTTCTTTGTTTAGCTCTAGGTCAGTTAAAACAGCAGTTTCACTGAGGTTCAATGATGGAATAATAGGTGTTGCCTGAGTAAGAGAGAATATAAAGAAGGCGATAAAAGTGACTATAACTTTTTTCATAATTTTCTGATTAAATTCATTTAAATTTTTAAATAGTACATTAAATGTAAGCATAAATTGTGTAATTTTTATCAATATATGAAAGCTTTTATTAAATAAATTGAAGTTATACTTTACTTAAATAGCTATATAAATAGCGGTTTTATAGTTCCCAGTTTTAATAGGGGGTGAAATGGAAGAGCGTCAAGAACACATAAAAAGTCCCTTTATTATAATATTAAAGGGACTTTTTATAGAATTATTGTACGGGACCCGTAGCGGATAAAACTTGACCTAATACGATGGTTTCCCATCCATCGGGCATGATTTCATCCAAGTTAGTTTCTGGCCAGGCACTCGTACCTTTGACATCATTAGCTAAGACTTTCATGGCCTCAGCTTTCGATTGGAAGGCATTCCAGGTCATTACGTTGGTGGTTTGGTTGGCATTAACGGGGAGAAATTTAGCTCCCACACCCCACGCTTTCAATCCAGTTTTGCTCATGTTTTTTTTATGATAAGTCATCCATGCCTTCTCGCCTTTCAAATATCCTTCGAGATCATTGGCGTGACCAAAATTCATAATTATATATTCGAAGGCCTCTGTGGGAGCAATTTCCATTTGCCTTTGGTAGTAATAGATGCCGGATGCTTCTCTCAAATCGCGATACAATATATCTGGGTCAACTCCTATGATGGCTTTGGTATTGGACCACCAATCAGTGCTTTCATTCATAGCATCAATACTTGCAAAGCCATTAACAAATATATAGTTGTAGCCCGTGTTGGCCTCACCTATGGTTCCATCCAACTTGATGAGTGCCCAGTTGACCAGTTGGCCTTTGTTGACGGCATCTTGCGCTACTTTGGAGACATAGTCTACTTCAATTTTCTCAAATAGCGCTTGATTTTCAGGTGATATGCGAACGCCATTTAATTGGTAAACGGCTTGCGCTTGGCTCATTAAAACTAGGCATGACAATCCTATGAATATTAAAATATTTTTCATGATTTTGGTTTGTTAATGTTTAAAAAAAAGTTTGTAAGTTTAATGGTTTATTAACCTATTTTATTGTGCAGAGTTTGCGATCATCTGGAAAATAGGCATCATCATAAAACCATCGGGATTATGATCCTTCATTTTGGATTTTTTTAGCAGGTCTGCTGGAAGCTTGTACCCAATCCGATAGTTCATTAACTCTTCTAGCGTATTGAACATATCCCATGTAGATACTTTGGCCCAATTGGCACCCAATGGAGCAAGTTTTCTTCCAACGCCCCAATTGACCATACCCATGCTATCCATGTTTTTTTCGAAATAGGGTTTCCATAAGGTTAAATTTTCTTGGATGAAGCCATCTACATTTTCTGGACGAGCAAAATTGAACTGAATAAAACCGCCAAGTCCTTTGGCGATACTGCCTTCATCAGAGTAAATATGTCTTGAATCGGCCGTCCAAGTATGGGTAGCACTAAGAGCACTGACAAGGGCTTGTTCTTCTGAACTCAGTACATCAGCTGCATTATTCCACCAGCTATTTTTTTCACTAAGGAGGGCCTCAATACTGGTATTTGACTGAACGAATACATAGTTGTATCTCTCTTCATCGTCAATATTGTCCATGGCTACATGTTTCAGAAATGCCCAAAAGGTGATATCTCCTTGTTCAACAGCTTGTTTGGCCACTTTTTGCATGTACATAGACTGAACTTTTTCAAAGTCGTCTGTGTTGCCTTCCACTCTCAAGAAATGCATTGAATACACGCCATACTCTTGTGCTTGAATCATGTAGGTACTCAAGGCAAGTACCATTGAAATAAATAATTTTCTCATTTTATGTTGGTTTAAAGATTAAGAAATCAAATTTAAATTAAATAGGGAGATTAATGAGGGTTTCAAAAATTATCTTCATATTTAAAAAGGCCTACGTTGCGCTAAAATGTGCGCTAACGATTTAATCATCATTTTTGTTTTTTTAAGTGGATTAGATTAAAAGTATCTGAGGTTCAGATCAAAGTGACACTTTTTTTTGAGCTAAAACAGGGATGAATGTATGTAGTTAAATAGCGATTTAATGTCATTATGTGATCCCCTCAGATTGTTTGCTAATACTAACTCTAAACTTGAGAGCCATTATTATGTGATTCTGTATTAATAGACTAATTACAGTTATTTTTAGCTTTAAATTTGACATGGGATCTGATTTATTTTTCAATATTTTTTACTTGTCTCTGAGCTATTGTAATTAATCATTCTATTGACAGTTGCCTTTTTCTTAAGCTAGACCCTATTATTTCACATTCAGATTTTATTTATTATCTTGTCAAACTCATCTTATGCAGGAATTATCAGTTTAATTTGCCCCTAATGAAAGCGAAGTATAAAACCCTTGGGCTTAAGAAAGGAGCTTCTCAGGAAGAGATTCAAGAAGCTTATGAGCGGTTAAGTAAAGAGTTGGATCCTGTTGCCAACAATAATGAGACCTTTTTTGTAGAGAAGTTTGCTAAAGTGAAGGCAGCTTACTCAGCTTTATTGACTATGAAAGATCACGATGAGGATGAAATACCGGTAAAGGAGCTGAATTGGTTTCTTAAACTCTTCACCATCGGCGATAAGTTTAGTTTTCGAGATTTCTTTGACCGAGCAAAAAAAATGTTGGTTGAGTTCTTCGCCATCTTTTTTGGTGTATTTCTATCATTAGCAGTGGATCAAAAAAGAGAGGACAGTAACCACCGAGATGATAATATCAATAACATGAAAAAATTGAAAGTTGAATTGGCTGAAATCCTTGTATATACGGATGAATATATTGAAAGTGCAGCATGGTTCAGAGATCTATTTAACAAGCAGTATGAGAGATGGGCAGACGACGATGATTCTGTCTTTTTGGACGTTATGGGGGAAGGCGAAGAAGCCTTTGCCTTTGCTCCCCTAAGCGTTTATGAACAAGCGATGCCTTACGATCCGCCTGAGGTAACTTATAACTCTGTACAATTGGATGGTACGTTTCGATTTCTTGATGATACTTTAGAGCATGAATTAACACAAATTTATTCAGGGAGTACTTTGTTTTATATAAAGGAGAATGCTTACAAAGTTCCTCAAAGTATAATTGATGATTTCGTGTCTCGCATTTCTGACCGTTGGGTCGAGGAATTAGGAGATGTGAAAGCGGAGTACAATTATTTTTGGCATGATAACAGAGAATACATCCAAAAAGATTATTTCATGCAATATAATGTTTACCGAAGAGTTAAAAATTTTGATTACATATCAGAGCAACTACAATACCACAGAAGTCGGGTAGAAGGAGCATCGCATTTATTGGATTCAATCTTAACGTACAAACAGAATGAGATTGAAATCATTTATTGGGTCGTTGATTTTGATTTTTTGCACACTAAGTAATATCTTTTTTTGTTGAGGGTTGTGATATTTTTTTATCTAAGGGCTATTTAACCCTTGAATCAAAGACTTCTAGTTGTCATAAATCAGTTAAGTTCTTGACTTAAAACTTGAGTGCTATTTTCTCAATTAAATTCCTCTTCATATTACCTTACAGATATTACTTTTCGGAGAACGGCACGATCGCGAAGGTCCCTGATCGCCATCATGGATTGATAATTCTTATCTGCATCGACGACAGGCATTGACGATGCTTTGATGTAATCCGAATATTTGGCATACCAATCTACGGTTAGATAATTCCAAAACAGATCGGTACCATATTTATCGATTCTTTTTTGTAAAGTCCAACCCGTTCTAAATTTTTCATTAGGCATGGCTGCTGTGGTTAAATCAATTTCCATATTTTCATAAGTTTTGAATTTGCCTTCCTTAACTTTCATGAAATTCATCACCATAAATTCATCAGGAATACTATTGGTCTTTGAAATACTCTTGACGGTAGTGATGATGTAATCACCGATGATATCACGACTGGCAATATTATTTTCGTAAAAGGTCTCAATATCATTATTGGTCATGTCTGGAAAAACTTTTTGCATGTTGACACCCGAGTAAAGACTGTCCATTTTGGATATATCCATCAAGGTGACAATGACATGGCTAAAAGGCGTTTGGCGAGAGTTGACGACTTGCCATAAATCCCAACCATTGATAATTCCATCTTCGATTCTTTGCTGGTGGAGACGTGCGAATTTTTGCGTTAGATTTTCACGATAATTACTACCTTCTTTGGCTTTGATGAAAGTGAGCCTAAGGTAAGCATCATTTCCTTGACCAAATAAATTTAGACACAGGCAGAGAGAGAAGGTAAGCATTAAATATTTCATTGGAATGATTTTTGAATTTCAATATATAACATATTTGGGGATCGATCAAACGGTTTTAGAGAAAATCGAATTTATCGCAAAACAAGGTTTACAAAAAAAACTATAAAATGTAATCATTAAATACAAGAGGTAAAAAGGATCTCTTTAAGGCAATTAAGGATCCTTTAACTAGTAAAGTTGAACGATTCTCGTGAGTGTCACTCAATATAAAAAAGGGCGAATCGATCATCGCCTTTTTCTAACTTTTATTTAAAATAAAAATAGTTTGCTAGTGAATGCCTGAGTTTAATTAGGCGGTAAACTAAATTATTTTTGTAATATTCTTATTTCATCATATCTGCCGTCGGTATAGGTCTCTAGCACTTCTGCGATGTCTCTTCTCCAACTACCCATACCATTGATTTCCTCATAACTGGCAGCAAAATTTTCAGGCAGTCCGTTACTCTTCTCAAATCGGGTAAATGACTTAAAAGGATATACCAAAGAAATATCTTCACCATTTTCTGAACGGAAAGGGCTGACATATACCCGACGTACTATTGAGGCATTTGTGGCGACCAGTACCTCTTTGATTTTGGTGATGGCCTCTAGAACTTTTGCCATACTATTGGATTTATTGTTCAATTTGAAGGTTCTGATCAAAAGGTAATCCGAACTACCAAATTCGGCAGGAGTATAACTAGCCGCCCAATCAAGTTGCGCATGCTTAATTTTTTCATCGGTTAGGTAACTTTGAATGTTTTTACCCCAATCTGCCATATGACCAGCATCGGGTTGTTGATCTAAATCAGCATAGGTCATGGGTCCATCTACCCAAACATATTTTCCGGAGTTGGGTCCCGTCAAGATACTGTAGAGACTGGCCGTACTTTTGCCTCCCGTGTGATATTTAGCATTATGTAATGTTACACCTGAGATTAATTTACCTTCTAACTTTTTATTAGGAGTTAACATGATGTTTTCATAAATCATGGTTTCCTGTGCCATCAAAGAGGTAGAAAACATTAAAAATAGAATTAAAAGTCTCATAGATTTATTGTTTTTAGTTGATAAAAATTTAAATTAATTCCAGCTTTTGGCCAGTTTTCGTGTCATGGTTTTAATTTGTTTCATTTCCCCACGGTCTTTTAAGTATTTCTCCCAAGCCATGGATTCTTCTTTGGTGGTAGAATTTGATCCCAAAAGCTCCTTTAGATTGGTTCTTTCTACAAGAGTATAATGGGTAATACCATCTTCCCTTCCGCTAATCACGGCCCCAATGGCCCTATAATTATTTGGCTTGGTGTTTGCCCATAGCTCTAGCGCGGCGGCATTTCGCTTAGCTGGATTTTCTACATGATCAAGTATCACAAATTCAATATTATCTTTATTCGGTGTACCCATCGAGATATCACCCTTTCCGGCATAGCGTCCTCTAGGATCCATATGATTTCTTATTTTCTCCAACATGAGTGAAAAATCAGCATTTCTTGTAAAGTGACTGATCTCATTTATATCATCAATAGTTCCTATCACTTGAAAGGTATGGGTCACGTCCGAACTTCCATTGAACATCATTTTGTAGAGATTGTAAGTGATACCGGTTGGGATGTTTGCCGGTTTTGAAAAATAGTCGTCTAGAATCTGAATGATGGGGGCTTCATTTTCGACGGGCACATGCCAATCATAATCCATCCAAGCCGGTTCTTGTGCTTGGGTACTTAAAATACAGAGTGTGGCGAAAAAAGTAAAAAGCAGTCTCATGATGATTTTTTGGTTAGTTTATTTAAGTAAAGCAACCTAACTTTTTAAAATGTCAAAACAAAGTAATCTTTAAATTTTCGTTTGGTCTGTATAGGCTTTGAGGTAAGGGGGCTGATGATCTATGTTTCTGAAATAGATCCAAGCGAGGTCTCCATTGCTCATTTCAATTTTTTTGCGCTGGTAGACCGTAGGGTGTTCTTCCAAAGCGTCTATTTTTTTCAGGGTGCTGGCGTCTATATCAAATAGGTCGACCATGACTTGATGTCCTTCTCCATTGAAGGGAAGCAAACAAGGATAATCAATGACCACAAGTCTGTATTTTTCGAGGGTGGTAACAGTTCCGAGGTAGGTGGCGGTTAGCAAATAGGAGGCGTAATTACCGTATCCTTTTCTTAAGGTCCCATAGACGGCCAGAAGATGTTTTTTTTCAGTTCTTAGCATGAAACATTTAATCTTATTTGTGTTATCAGCCTCTCGTTAAAAGGCTCATGTTGGTTTTATTTTGATTGATTCAATCAATTTGTTTTTTTAATGGCTGGGCAAAAGTCATTTTTTTGTTCTAAATTATTTCTTTTGTACTAGAAAATCATCGTTGAAGATTGTTTTTAAAAAAATATCATTATGCGAATTTTGTCTATGTTAATGCTCTTAAGCTTTCAATTAAATGCCCAAGAATTGCCTGCCCGTTGGGATGAGCTTACGGCGACGGATTGGCCACGGGCACTTGAAAAATCTAATAAAACATGTATTTTACCGATGGGTATATTAGAAAAACATGGGCCGCATGCACCTATTGGTTCGGACCTGATTCACGTCCGTGAATGGTCGGCAAGGGCTACAAAAAAAGAATATGCGGTAGTTTTCCCAGATTATTTTTATGGCCAAATAAATGAGGCCAGACAGCAATATGGCACCTTTTCATTGCCTAGTAAGCTGGTATGGGAATTGTTGGATGCTACTTGCGAGGAGATTGCCAGAAATGGATTCAATAAGATTGTTATAGTCAATGGGCATGGAGGAAACCCACAACTCATCAGGTATTTCATTCAATCGCAGCTAGAGCGTAAGCGAGATTACGCAATATACTTTTTCGACCCTACTTTGCCAGCCGAGGTGATGGCAAAGGCGGGGCAGATACGTAAATCTGACCCAAAAGGGGATCAGCATGGGGGCGAAAATGAAACATCCTCCTTGTTGTACTTGCGACCTGATCTGGTTAAGATGGAGACCGCCACCAGCGAATCAGGGGCAAATCAAAAAAGATTGGATTTAAATCCTGATTTATATACCGCTATTTGGTGGTATGCAAGTTATCCCAATCATTATGCCGGCGAAGGCGCCAAGGCATCTAGAGAACTAGGTGAAGTCATTACAGAAGCCAAAATCACAGCTTTAGCCAAAGCTATAAAATCGGTCAAGGCAGATACTCAAACGCTTCAATTGCAAAATGAGTATTTTGATCGCGTGAAGCAGTAGGCGTTAAGCGATTTTTTCGATAGGAAACTTTTGACCTCTGAAATCATAGGGCTCCCCGACCGTCTTTCCTAGCATGGCTTGTCCGATGGGGGAAAGCGCTGAAAGCGAAAATATGTCATGGCCATCGATGGTTAGCAGCCCAAAATTTGTACTTAAATAGTAGTATTGGCCCCCACTTTGTATTAAGGCGCCCAATTCAGCCCTGAGAAACTTTTTTTTAACATCAATCAAGTCCAAAGCTTTTTTTAACTTATAGGCCTCCATTAATTGAACGCCTAATTTTTCTTTTTCGAGCATTATCATCGAACGTCCCGTTTCATACTTGTCACCTGCTGAGCTTTTGGTATCTTGATTGGAAGCTTCTTGAAGGGCCACCAATTCTGATTTTAAGCTTTCAATTTTCGTTAAAGCCAGGTGTAAGCATTTTTGATGGACCTTTAATTTCAATGCGGCTAAGTCCATCGCAATTAAAAATCAAATTTAATTCCTTGTGCCAAGGGAAGCTCTTTGGAATAATTAATCGTATTGGTTTGCCTTCGCATGTAGGCTTTCCAAGAATCCGAACCGGACTCTCTCCCTCCACCCGTTTCTTTTTCACCGCCAAAGGCGCCTCCTATTTCGGCACCAGAGGTGCCAATGTTTACATTGGCGATGCCGCAATCAGATCCTGCATGAGACAAGAAAAGTTCAGATTCACGCAAGTTGTTGGTCATGATAGCAGAAGAAAGACCTTGAGGCACACTGTTTTGAATTTCAATGGCCTCATCTAGATTTTTATATTTCATCAAATACAAGATAGGGGCAAAGGTTTCTTCACGGACCATTTGATGATGTGGCTCCATCTCATAAATACAAGGTTTTACATAGCAGCCTGATGCATAGCCAGCACCCGTCAATACGCCACCGGCGACCACAACTTTCCCACCTTCAGCAGCGATCTTCACTCGTGCCGTTTCGTAAGCTTTTACCGCATCTTGATCGATGAGTGGGCCCATGTGGTATTGTTCATCAAGGGGATTCCCAATGGCAATTTGTTGATAGGCATGTATCAACTTAGATTTCATGGCTTCAAATTGACTCTCATGTATGAGCAATCTTCTGGTTGAGGTACATCGTTGTCCTGCGGTACCCACGGCACCAAAAACGGCACCTGGAATGGCAATTTCCAGGTCTGCATCTTCGGTTATGATCATGGCATTATTACCACCCAGTTCTAGAATCGATTTACCCAATCGAGCGCCTACCGCAGCAGCTACAGATTTACCCATTCTGGTTGATCCTGTGGCTGAAATCAATGCGATGCGA
>CAJJCN010000035.1 GCA_905182655.1 Flammeovirgaceae bacterium UBA4465 | reverse complement strand
AAGGAAGATCAAGAAGACAAGGAAGATCAAGAAGACAAGGAAGATCAAGAAGACAAGGAAGATCAAGAAGACAAGGAAGATCAAGAAAATAAAGAAGACCAAGAGAATAAAGAAGACCAGGAAAATAAGGAAGATCAAGAAAGCGATTCAGAAAATGAAGAGCAAAAAGATCAGGAAAGTGATGAGCAGGAGCAAAATCAAAAGGATGATCCGAGTGAAGAAGAAAATCAAGACGAATCCGCACCAGAAGATGCTTCTGACGAAAAATCGGAAGCGGATAAGAGTACCCAAGAAAAATTGGCTGAAATGAACATCAGCCCTGAAAAAGCAGAAATGATCCTTGAAGCCATGCGCAACGGGGAAATTCAATATATTCAGCAGCAAAAAAGAAAAGCAAAAGAAAAGCAAGATAAAGGAAAACCTGATTGGTGATTTTTATCAATTTTGATATAAAAATATCCTCATCTTTATGATAATTCTATCTAATAAGAGCAGAAATATAGCTGTCATGCGTGGCCTCAATGTTATCTAAGAAAAACACATCATATGTCCTCATCTAACTCATCTTCTCCAAAATCTTCATGAGATCTTTCTTGATGCTTTGCTACTTAACTATGAGTCAACTTTGTTGGAGCCAACAAGAAATAAAAACTTATTATGATGAGACTAGAACACTGATCAATGAAGCTTATCATATCGTATGGAAAGATACTGCCATTCTTCAAGGGCCCTACAAAAAGTTTGATGCGGATGGCCATTTAATCATTGAAGGCGGTTATGATGATAATTTAAGAGCAGGTACCTTCATCAATTACTATCCCAACGGGAGCGTTCAAAGAACCAGTAATTATGAAAAAGGCGCAAAAGAAGGAGTGACACTGGTTTACAACTCTGAAGGCGTATTGATCCAAGAAGCTGTTTTCAGACAAGATAGCCTTTTGGGAGCCGTAAAACTATACCATCCCAGTGGCCAAGTCAAAGGAAGTTCTGAGTTCAAAAAAGGAAAACCCGACGGTCTGGTTACTACCTATCATCCCAATGGTAACAAAAAAGAAGACATTACTTATGCCTTAGGTAAGCCCAATGGTGTCGTCAAGCAATATTATGAGTCTGGGAGTATTATGCTCGAAGCAGCCTATGAAAATGGACTCTTAAATGGTCTCTATAAAACCTTTTATCCCAATGGGAATCTTGAATTAGAGGTCTATAATGATCGTGGTAAAAGGTCTGGCTATGTTAAAAAATACCATAAGAATGGGCAACTCTCCTCAATGGGTAATTATCAAGATGGACAACTTCAAGGAGATTATTTCGGATACCATACCGACGGCTCCTTAAAGGCCAAACTCAAATACAATAGAGGCTTTTTAATCGGAAACAATACAGAGTACAATAAAAAGGGTACGGTCGTTAAAATATCAAAATTTAGTAATAACGGCAACAATGGAGAGATTTTAGAATATCACAACAATGGCGTGCTGGCTTCTGAGAAGAAATTCAAAGATCAGGTCCCTCACGGAGTATGGAAATATTATACCAAAAAGAACAAAATCTACAAGCTAACACCTTATGAAAATGGCAAGATCAATGGCGTCGAACTGACCTTGAATGATCTTGATACCCTAAGTTCAAAAAAATATGTTTTTGGTGTAAAGTCCGGTCAATGGAAATCGTTTTACACGCATGGAAAACCAAAAGAATACGCTACCTATAAGTTCAATGAACTTGAGGGGCCTTTTATTCACTTTTTTGAAAATGGCAACAAGCAATATGAAGGTTATTATTATCGTGGACGACGGACCAATGATTGGATCTATTATAACTCAAAGGGTCGGCCTATTTTAAAAGAAACTTATCGAAAAGGCTTGATCGTATCGAAAGAGGATATTAATCGATTCTAATATTCAATTTTGCAGTAGCTAAATCCTTATATTTGTTTCTCATGAACGCCAGCATACAACATACTCAGTTCAAATTTCCCAATCAAACAGGTTACTATAGAGGCAAAGTAAGAGATGTCTACTTTTTTGATGATAAATTGATCATGGTGGCCAGTGATCGCCTTTCCGCTTTTGATGTGGTCTTACCAAACGCCATCCCTTTTAAAGGACAAGTACTGAATCAAATTGCCGCCCATTTTCTAAAAGCTACCGAAGACATCGTCCCCAATTGGATTTTAGCCATTCCGGATCCCAATGTAAGTATTGGTAAAAAATGTGACCCTTTTCCCGTAGAAATGGTCATTCGAGGATATTTAGCAGGTCACGCCTGGAGAACCTATAAAACGGGGAAAAGAATGCTTTGTGGGGTTTCATTACCCGATGGGCTTAAAGAGAATGATCGATTACCAGAGCCCATCATTACCCCTACAACTAAGGCCGCAGTAGGCCACGATGAAGACATCTCAAAGCAGGATATTATAGCTCAGCAGCTCATCTCGCTTGCCCAATATGAACAATTGGAGTCTTATACAAGGGCCCTTTTTCAGCGGGGAACTGAATTGGCTGAAAAACAAGGCCTCATCTTAGTCGATACCAAATATGAATTTGGTCTATTTAAGGGTGAAATCACGCTGATTGATGAAATTCATACCCCTGATTCTTCGAGGTATTTTTATTTAGATTCTTATCAGTCACACCAAGCGCAAAACATAGCCCAAAGACAGCTATCCAAAGAGTTTGTAAGGCAATGGCTTATAGAGCATGGTTTCCAAGGCTTAGAAGGACAAGAGATACCTCTTATCAGCCCTGAATTTACTCAAACCATCTCTGAAAGGTATATTGAATTATTTGAAAAAATCACGGGAGAAAAATTCATTCGATCAGCACAAAAAGAGGTACTCAATCGGGTAGAACAAAATGTTTTAACTTGGATCAAAACAACATGAAATACCAAATTACTGAGCAAGAAAATTATGCCCTTATTGAAATACTAGAATCTCAGCTCAGTGAAAGCCATCACTCAAGTTTTAAAGAGCTACTCACAGAGGTTAAATCAAGAAAAATAAGTCATGTCATCCTAGATATGAGCTGCATGACTCACTTCGATACCTCAGGTTTATCTATGCTCTTGTTAGGCCATCATCTTTTTAAAGGATTAGGTTCTTTTATCCTCTGTGAGATCCCTCTGGAACTAGAAAAATTAATCAAAACCAACCCCTCAGCCAATACACTAGACTTCGTACCTACCTTGGAAGAAGCCATAGAATCTGTCATGCTGAAAGATCTTGAAAACATGCTCAAAAAAGAAAGTTAATTGGGTATCTCAGTCAAAATATTAGGATCTAGCGCTGCTTCTTTTGCCTACAACCGGCATCATACCTCACAGATCATTGAAGTGGACAATAAGCACTTCATGATTGACTGTGGAGAAAGCACCCAACTGCAGGCTAAGAAGTACCATGTGAAACTCTCCAAGATCAATCACATATTGATCAGTCATCTTCATGGTGATCATTATTATGGATTGATTGGACTTCTTTCAACCATGCACCTCTATGGGCGCAAGCATCCATTGTCTCTGATTGGTCCACCTGGACTTTCTGAAATCATCACAATTCAGCTCAAGCATTCACGTACGGTCTTCAATTTCCCTATTGAGCTGACTGAATGGAAAGAAGACGTTCAAGAGCTCCTCATTGACCTACCCAAATTAACGATCAAGAGTATCCCTATGAAGCATTCCATTCCATGTGCTGGATTTTTGTTCGAGGAAAAGCCTAATTTGAGGAGACTGAATAAAACTCATTTAAATGAGACCCTAAACCCTTCAGAAATCAAACAGCTAAAAGCAGGAATCGATGTGATCCATGAGGATGGTAGTATAAAATATTTGAATCAAAAGTTTACGCTGCCACCGAGAAAGCATCATTCATATGCTTTCTGTTCAGATACAAAATACCATAAAGATCTTGTCAAATGGATTAAAGGGGTTGATTTACTTTATCATGAGGCCACATTTATGGAGGATATGAAGGAGCGCGCAAGTCTGACCTATCATACTACTGCAGCACAAGCAGGACAAATGGCAACAGCAGCCGAAGTAGGCAAACTCATTGTTGGTCATTTTTCTACCCGATATAAAGATTTAAATCCCTTATTAAAAGAAGTACAAGCCGAATTTGAAAATGCCCGCTTGGCATTAGAGGGTTACATATTTGAACTCAATGAATAAGACCCTCGCAATAGAAAAGAAGCAACAACTGTTCTTGATACTGTCAGGCATATTTATAGCCAATGCCTTGCTTGCAGAAATCATGGGTGTTAAAATTTTTTCTGCAGAAAAATTAATGGGTCTCACACCTGCTCATATTGAGATTTTAGGTTTTAATCTTGATTTTAATCTTACCGCAGGCGTGATCTTATGGCCTGTCGTTTTTTTAAGCACTGATATTATCAATGAATACTTTGGTAAGGAAGGTATTAAAAAGATCAGCTTATTGACCGCCGGATTGATCAGCTATGCCTTCCTTATTATTTATACCATCACCCTACTGCCTCCTGCACAATTTTGGTTAGAAATCAACCATCTAGATGCACTTGGAAATGCCTTTAATATAGACTTTGCTTTCAATAAAATTTTCACCCAAGGTCTGGGCATCATCGTTGGAAGTTTGATTGCTTTCCTAATAGGTCAATTATTAGACGTCTATATTTTTCAAAAACTCAGGCAATTTACCGGTGCTAAATTGATTTGGTTAAGAGCAACAGGATCTACGTTGATCTCTCAATTAATTGACAGCTTCGTTGTGCTCTTTTTGGCCTTTTATCTATTGGCTCCAGCAGAGAGTCAATGGCCTCTTACTCAAGTATTGGCTGTGGGGTCTGTCAATTATATTTTCAAATTTGTCATTGCCATTTTGAGCACGCCCATTCTTTATTTAGGCCATTATGGAATTGAAAAGTATTTAGGCCCCGAATTGGCACAAAAAATGGCGGAAGAAGCTACTCAAAACAGTCACTCATCTATTTAACTGCTCGCTAGGTACTCCATTTAGGGTGACACCCCTTGTAGTAATAAACCACAAATATATGCTCCATAAGTACCCACAACATATCCTAGCACGGCCAACAGCACACCTACGGGAGCTAAAGATGGACTGAAATAGGCAGCTACAATAGGTGCAGACGCTGCCCCTCCAACGTTGGCCTGACTACCTACCGCTATAAAAAAATAGGGAGCCTTGATGATTTTAGCTACTACGATCAGTAATATGGCATGAAACCCAATCCAAATAAATCCAATTAAAAACAATCCTGGATTTTCAAAAACAGCTAATATATTCATGTTCATGCCAATAGTAGCGATCAAAACATAAACCATCAAACTACCCAATTTTGATGCACCTACATGCTCCAAAGATCGCGCACGGGTGAACGACAGTGCGACACCCAATGTAGCTGCAATCACGACAATCCAAAAGAACCCTGAAGTCAAACTATAATCCTGCAACTGTGGAAAATTAACACTTAAATAAGGTGCGATGAGATCACTCAAAAAATGAGACAAGCCCATACATCCAAAGCCAATTGCCAAAATTTTAACAATGTCCGATAAAGAAGCTGTTTTTGTGGATTTCTGTTGGAAATCTTCCATCCGATTTTTTAAATTTTCAATCGCTCGATCATCAGCCTTTAACAATTGGTTGATTTTTTTGTTTTTACCTATACCCAGCATTAAAATGGCCAGCCATAAATTACCCATGATCACATCTACTGCCACCATCTTCGAGAACAAGGGTCCCCCCACTTCAAAAACTTCTTTCATTGCCGTTTGATTGGCAGAACCGCCAATCCATGAGCCGGCAATGGTAGACATGCCTCTCCATATTTCTTCGGTCGGTGGTGCATCGATGACTTCAGGTGCAATATAAGAAATCAAAAGAAGGGCTATCGGACCCCCTAAGATAATACCGACAGTACCTGTAAAAAACATAATAATGGCTTTAGGACCCAGTTTTATGAGCTCCTTAACATCTACCGAAAGCGTTAATAAAATCAAACTAGTCGGCAATAAATACCGAGAGGCCATGAAATATAAATTAGATTTTGAAGGATCAATGATGCCAAAACTATAAAGCAAAGAGGGTAAAAAATAACAAACAAGTACGGACGGAACCCAACCGTAAAATTTTCTCCAAAACCCTAACTTACTATCTGAGGTATAAAAAACAGCTCCCAACATCAACATCAGGATACCAAATATTACCGCATCATTTTGAATTAAAGCTTCGTTCATTAGGGTCTAATTAAGGTTACCAGTTCATTAAGTATCATCGCAGTTGCACCCCAAATAAAACGATCATCTACATCATAATAGGGTGCGCGTAAAGTTACTCCTCTGGTCAGTAGCTCCTTTTCTTTGATCACATTTTTTTCAAATAAATTGGCCAAAGGGATTTCAATAATCTCCGCTACTTCATAAGGATGAGGTGTAAATATAGGTTTTTGACTCATAAAGCCAATCACAGGAAGTATCACATGATTAGACGCCTCTACCTGCAGCCTACTCAACCTCCCGATAATACTGATATTTGAATCTGAAATGCCTATTTCTTCATGGGTCTCACGAAGGGCTGTTTGCAGCAAATCTCTATCTGTATGATCTTTTTTCCCTCCAGGGAAACTGATTTGCCCACCATGTATCCCATCATATGGAGGTCGCTGAATCAGGGGAAACTTCCAATCACTCGCATGTTCATCTGGATATAATAGTATCATGACCGCACCCTCTTGGGGAGGTAGCTCAAAAGGTTTTCGATTCGCCTTTTCATGGATGATATGAGCCCTCATCTTATCCTGAGCATGAGCTCCTGGTAGTTTCCCCTGTAGGCGTTTCCTGAGTATTCCCTCCAAATGAGCATCTAACATCAAATATTCATTAAGTTTTTCTAAAAAAATAAAAACAACAGTGCCTAAAGATGAATCCAATCTTCTAGTATCAAAGATAAGCTTTAGGTTTTTTTAAATAGGCACGGTACGCTAAGGTTCATCATACTTACATCCACGGACTGATTCATTGTATTTCAGCAACTATCAAAGCCTTAATTATTTAACATAATCGACGAAGATTATATTTGGTGCGCGCTATGTACGTCACCTAAATTAAAATAAGCCATCTGTGCGTTTAAAGCCGATCTATTTTTTAATGATTAAATTTATTTAATCTCAATGCCATTTTCAGTCAAAAATAATAGGGAAGACCTTCCTTTTTATATCGGTTTTATCTTTTTATTATCCCTGATCGCCGTGCTGCTGTTTGTTACTTATGCCCTTTTTTATGGTGCTAGAAAGAATAGAAAATCCAGAAACAACCTCATGCAATATTTTATAGCCTCCTTTTTTTTCTGGATGTTGGGACTTTGGTTATTGACATTAACCCCTTTTTTCTTAGACTTTGATGCGCGTCCTCCTCGGATGATATTCGTTATGTTTCCTCCTGCTATAGTGATCATTATGTTATTTAGTCTCCGCCAAAGTCGAAAGTTCATAAAAAACATTTCCTTGGTACCGCTTACCTACATTCACCTGACAAGAATACCCATTGGAGTGATACTTTGGTGGTTAGCCAGTTATAGCCTATTTCCATTAAATCTTACATTTTACGGTCAAAACTTGGATATTCTTGCAGGTATTTCTGCTCCATTTGCCGCTATTTTTCTGATTGGAACCCATATAAGAAAAAAAATAGGGGCCATTGTTTGGAATGTAGCTGCTCTCATGCTTGTCCTTAATCTCGTATTTCATACTGTAAAGGCGACTCCCTATTTTTGGGATCCTTCCGTATCAGATATGCCTAACCAAGCCGTTTTATATTTCCCCTTCATTTTCCTGCCTGGTGTCATGGTGCCCATCATTATATTCAGCCATGTCACTTCTCTGTATCAGTTGATTTTCAAAAAATAATTGCTCTATTAATTACAATGATCGGTCAGATAGGGTTGGGCCTTTCCGTTACCTAAATCCCTCGCCATTTCCCATGCCTGGCAAGCCATTGCTGATTGGCCGTCTGATAAATAGGTCATGCCCAACATCAAATGAGCTTCTTTTACATTTTCATCCATCTCCAGCGATTGTTTCAAATAACGAATGGCCTGAGCAAAATCTCCTATTTTGTAATAGTAGTAACCTTTATTTCGATAAGACCATGGATTTTCGGGTGCTAAAACAATACTTTGGTTGATATCGTTCAAGGCTAAAGCTATAGAATCCATCTCTAGATAGGTAAACCCCCTATTATTTAGAAAAAAAGCATTGCTGGGCTGCACCCTAAGGGCCTGTTGGATGGCCTGATAGGCTAAGTCCAATGATGATAACTCTAAGTATATTTGATTGAGTGTATTGTATCCAAAGGCTTCATTGGGAGACTCATGCAAGATTTCCTCCAAAGTAGCTGCCGCTTTTTTCTTATTACCCAGATAAAAATCTAAGGTTGCTAAATTGATCTTGGCCTCAGTATCCTCTGGGTTTCGTTCCAGTACCTGATTGAACTCAGCAATGGCCCGATCATAATCTTTTGAATCTGTGAAAATCAAAGCCTTGGCTTGGTGATAAATGGAAGTATCTTGATGAGCTATAAGTAAATCGTAATCTCTGATACTTTTCGACCAATCACCTGCCTCTTGATAGGCCATGGCCCGGTTATGCAGGCAATCCCAAAATTCATCATTAATCAATAATGCCTCGTTATAGTCTTGGATCGCTTCATAAATCCTACCTAATTCCCGTTTGGCCACTCCCCTATTATTGATGGACTCGGCATCATCAGAATCTATCTTGATGGCTTTTGTGTATAAATTGATTGCCCTTTCGTAAGACTTCGATTCAATCGCTTCATTTCCTTGAGTAAAAAATCGATCTCGTTGGGTTTCCACACTTTCACATCCCAGGACTAAGAGATAGATACACCATACGTATGGCAAACTCCCTAATGAACTTCGCCCGTTTCCTAAAGACATCAAAGCTGTTGGATTTAAGTGACTAATATTTACTTACAGAACCTCCACTACTTAAGCGTTTGCTCAAACTAACTGGACTTCCTTGAAATTCTACCGATCCACCACTGCTTGCATGGACATCTAGTTTCTCCTTAGCATAAACTTGTGCCAGTCCTCCACTACTTATGTCCACTAATGTTCTTTCAGAAATCATCTTAAATCCCTCATAGTGAGCCCCACTACTTATATCTAATGCTTGGTCATGTACTTGGCCGGTCAACTCAACATTACCTGCACTTGAAATATCTACTTCGAGTCTATTTACCTCCAAATTCAAGGCTACAAAGCCAGCACTGCTTACCTCTAAATCTAATCTATTGGAAAGAATGTTTAATTCTAGCGAACCGGAACTACTTACCTCAATATCTAATACTTCACTTTCCAATAGGTCTGATCCCATGACAATACCCGCCGAGGACACATCAATTTCATTGAGATTCACATAAGTAAGCGCTACTTTTACCTCAATATTTTTATACCTCCCATTTGGCCTCATACGTATGGTTAATCGGCCATTGTTGACCTCAGTCAGCACATCTTGGGAATCACATCCTGAAACATCCACCTTTGCCTTATATTCAGTGCCCTTTATAAGCGTGACCTCTATGCCTTGTTTTACATATAATTGCTTGAACGGCTGTAAATTTCTTTGAATTGGATCTGCCAACAAAAAGAATCCTATCATTGATAGGGTTAAACTAAAAATGAGTCTCTTATTCATAATAAATATCTTTTAATGAGTAATGGTTATCTAGAGGATGCCATTGACATCCGAAAGGTTGCTTCATGGTTTACGCGGCGCATCCAAAAAAGTTACTTCAAAGTTTACTTTGATAAGATTTTTGAAATTCCTCCCAAGCTGTATTTTTATATTTGCCATCTCCCATGTATCTGGCAATCACATCAAAAGTAGGCGCATCCAAGTAACCCGGCACGGGCTGAATGATTTGTAACTCTTCATTCATGAAAACCGTCGTAGGGTAACTGAGCTTATTTTGTGTGAGTGCAGCAGCTAATTCGTGATATCCCTTTCGACCTGAAGCCACGAATTTGAAGGTATAACCCCTAAAATTAACTTCTTCAGAACCTTCGGCATCAAACTTTACCGCATAAAATTTATCATTGACATACGCTACGATTTCGGCACGACTGTAGGTGTCACGATCCATTTTTTTACACCACCCACACCAATCCGTATATAGATCAACCAAAATCATCTTGGGGTTCTCTTCCGTTCTCGCCACCGCTTCTTCAAAGCTGATCCAATTGATTTCAGATTTTAAATTATCCTCGGAAGGACTTTTTGCAAAACTGAATAATGCAATCAAAAAAATAAATGTAAAGAACCTTTGCGCTTTCATACATTCAAATTTAACCATCATTGATTAAAAACAGGAATTCTCACTGAAGATATCCAATAATAAATAAGAAAATGACGCTGA
>CAJJCN010000034.1 GCA_905182655.1 Flammeovirgaceae bacterium UBA4465 | reverse complement strand
AATTATTATAAAAAAAGAAATACTATGAATAATATAAAAAAATTACTGCTTATAACTTTAATTAGTTCAGTAGCCATCTTTTCAAGTTGTGGCGATGACGATGATGCAGCAACTATTCAATGCCTCGAGTGTTCTAGTCAAGGTATAGTTATCGACGATTTTACGCAGTGCGTTGGAGATGTTGATGATGGTGTTACAGTTACTAAAACAATGTTAGATTTAGTTAAAGCATTAGTCGAGGATGAAGACATTACTTGTGTTTATGTTGATAAAGACTAATACATTCCAAACTGATAAAAAAAATGCTGACATTTGTCTGCATTTTTTTTTATAAGTGCACAGGGCTAGGAACCCCTTAGAATAAAGAGGATTTAACTCAAACAAGCCGTTGCATTTAATCAAGTTGAATCATTGCTATTTAAGCATTATTCTTAATTTTCAGTACCTTCCGAAACATCAAGTCTCTTCTCAGACGACTAAGGCCAACATGAATCAAGTGACCTTGATTCAAAAAGTCACACTCAAATCAGGGTTAGGTTCTTCATTCAGTTTCATTCATCACCTTTTGTACTTTTAATTGACTCATTAGAAGACTTTTTCTCTCATATAGTATGTTTTCATCTTCATTTATTTGAAATGAAGATGAAAATGAATCAGTCGTAATGGGTGTTAAACTATGTTAAGGTGTAGTACGCTTCTCATAAAAACAGATACATTTGAAGATCAATCAATAATATTTTTTTAACTAAAAATTGTAAATGATGAAATCTTTAAATAAAAATTGGTTTTTAATCACCATGACTGCAGTAGTTTTTGGTCTGTTAGGTTATTTACTGGGTAACCAAAACAGTCAAAAAGGTCCTAGAATGATGGAAGGTCCGCGCGGTCTTCATATGGAACATATGAAGGGATCAGATATGATCATGTTTGAATCTGATGGAGCGATGATGTTGGGTGAAGATGGGAATATTGAAATTGAAATAGATACACTGTTATCCGGAGGCGAACAAAGGATTAAAGTGGTTGTGAAGAAGGAAACCAAATAGCTTAAAAAGTTTGCAAACAGGTCATTAAATCTATTTCTAAGGCTCTTTTATCCTTGAATCAGCTGTTATTTCCTACAATACTGGCTATGTACTGTTTAGGAAACCATAAATTATTTAAAAAAAGTTTCTAGATATGATTTGCAGAGGAATTGTGAATCTATTTACATCTGAAAAATTGTGCCTGTTCAATTTATAAGAAAGATTTCAATACAATAAATGTTTTTTAGAAACATTTTTCCAGCCCGCTTGATAATTTGATGAGACAAAATATATTTTTAGATCTGCTTGATAGTCAGAGGCGACAAAAAATATGTTCTTGTCTGCTTGATAATCTGAATCTGTAAAAAACCATCTGCCATCGTTGTCTCCTGCTTGATAGTTGGAAGATACCTTGTAAACCAAGAGGTCTGCTTGATAGGCTGAACTCACGACATACACTTTGACATCAGATTTATAAGCGGCATCTACTGAGTACACTTTTTGAGCCTGAGCATTTAAAATGTTAAAAAAAATACCGGCAACAAAAAGTATTGCTGAAATATTTTTTGGGAGTAACTTCATCATCTTCAGTTCTTTTTTCTAAAGGAAGTTAATGAATTTTAGTCTTTGAAAGGAGTTTGGGTGGTTACTTATTCTCGTTCTCCAAAGGGGATTATCTTTTCATTTTCAATATAATTCCTTAATCCAACCAACCATAGGCCAAACAAAAGGAGGTGCTTCTGAAATGCGTATTACATGCCGACTATCCAATATGGCAAGTTTCAACCTGAATTTTATCATCGGTTTGTTCCAAAACAAAACAAAAAGTAGTTGATTCACAATCAGCTAAATCAATCAGAGGAAATTAATTTCTATTGGGAACTTGAGAACCTGCACCTGCGGTTTGGCAGCTAGAATAATTATCATCGCTGATGAAGTAGGATTGTTTTTCACATTCATTGCGATCCATGAGATCACCTAATTCTTCAATACCTGTCTGAACGCCATTGGTATATACATAACAAATACATAGATGATCATTATTTCGATTGCATCCTATCAATCCACCCAAAGGGGTCATGAGCAGGATAAGAAGCCATGATTTTATCTTTTTATGGATGATCATGTGCTCAATAAAATTGAATGGTTTGGATTTATTTTACTCATTAAAATGATATAAGAACACTAAAATTGCTGAAAATGCGGGCTTTTTATGGTCTTTTATCTCTAGTTTGACATCGACTTCTATCTTGTTAATACCGCGTAAATTGAGGGCGGATTTCAATGTAGCATGTAGTTTGACTTGCGCACCAACGGGTACGGGTTGATTGAATCGGAGGGCTTCAATACCATAGTTAACCATCATTTTTAGGTTTTGAACTTCTAGTATTTGCGCCCATAGGTAAGGAACCAAAGACAAGGTAAGATAGCCATGAGCAATGGCTCCACCGAAAGGACTTTCTGCCGCGGCTCGTTCGGGGTCTGTGTGAATCCATTGATGGTCCAGCGTTGCCCCTGCAAACTTATTCACTTGATCTTGGTTGATTGTAAAATATTCAGAGTACCCTAAGACGGTACCTATTCTAGATTCAAAATCTTCAAAATTTGAAATAATCAAACGTTCCATAGGTATCTAAACTACTTATTTTTTGTAAATTTAATATGTTAGGTATTAAAAAAATCAAGTGGATGAAAAATTCAATGGTATTGAAACAGGTCAAAAAACATAAGGTACTACTATATCATCTAAATTATATAATTTTGAAATCCAATTCAATCACATGAGCGACTGTCCTTCAAGAAAAAGTATTTATTACACTGAGCGGGAGGCCAAAGAAGCTTTGATTAGGATTCATGTCAAATACCAAAATTCCTCAACGCGAGCATTTTATACCTGTGATCAATGTGGGTATCTTCACCTGACCTCTTCCGGAGAGATGGATGATGCTTTGAAACAAGCACAACAGGCGGGCAAGATAAACCAACTCAGTGAGTCTGACCATTGGACGCGCAAGTTGAGCTGATCAGTCTTAAGCCAAGGGTAGCTAATTTATTTAAAATGATTAAAATCAGTTATCTTTAGTAAAGATTGATGACTGTTTTAACCAAAATGAATATGAAAAGGATCACTTATTTTATTTTTTTAATTGCATCTGTAGTTTCTAATGCCCAGATCAAAGCCTTGGTGGGAGGTACTTTGATAGATGGATTTGGGTCAACGCCTATTTTGAACAGCGTCATCATCATTGATGGGACGCGCATTGCTGCCGTGGGCACCTTGGGCAGTATTGAAATACCACCAAATGCCGAAATCATTTCGACCGAAGGCATGTCCGTTTTGCCTGGCCTTTGGGATATGCATGTGCATTTGATGATCAATGGCCATGCGGATTATACGTATTGGGATAAAACGTATCCCCCCTTGTTTGAAAAGATCATCATGCCTTCTTCTGCAAAACAACTGCTGATGGCTGGGGTAACGAGCGCCCGAGATTTAGGAGGTCCCCTCAAGGAAAGTTTGGCAGTAAGAGATGCTATTAATAGGGGAGAGATACCCGGCCCGACCATGTATATGAGTGGGCCATTTATTCAAAAGCAACCCTATCCCGGTACAGAACAGTTTAGGTGGGGCGTGGATGGGCCCAAAGATGCTCGGGCCAAAGTAAAAGAACTTGTCGATGCGGGGGTAGACTGTATTAAGCTCATAGATCAAGATCAGATGACCGACGAAGAAATATTCGCCATTGTAGACGAGGCGCACAAAGGAGGATTGACCGTAGTGGCTCACAGTCATCGACCCGAAGAAATTCGAAAAGGGTTGAAAGCAGGGGTTGATTGCTTTGAGCATACGGGATTATCGTCAGCTCCCGAATACCCAGAAGATATATTGAGTGCCATTAAGGAAAGAACTGCCCAAATGAATTTAGGTCCTTTGTATTGGACACCTACAGTAGAGGGACTTTACAATTATGAATCCTTGAGAGATAATCCAGAGATATTAGATGGAGATGACTGGCATATGGGATTGCCGGACTCGGTCGTACAAGACATTAGAAATTCATTTATGCATCCAGATAGATTGCCTTATTTTCAATTAACGCCCATGCGAAGACCTACCTTGGAAAAAAAGGTAAATCAACTTAAAGAAGCGGGTGTGGTATTGATGATCGGTACCGATAGTGGTATCCCTATGAAATTCCATATCCAATCTACTTGGAATGAACTTGATGTCTGGGTCAATGAGTTTGGCTTTGATCCCATGTATACACTGAAGGCAGCTACTTATTGGCCGGCCAAGATGATGGGAGTTGAGGCTGATTATGGCACGATCAGTGAGGGGAAATTTGCGGATATCATAGCCGTCAAAGGAAATGTATTGCGTCATATCAGTCTGCTCCAAAGAGTTGACCTAGTGATCAAGCATGGTAGACAAGTCAAATAAGATATGCCAAAAGTATACGAATTTAAAAACGGAAAAACATTAAGGTATTTTTAGGAATATAAAAATCAAATGTTTTTAAATCTTATCGTTTTTGACTCTAGTTTTGTCGTATTCAATCAGCTATATTACGCCATTCAAATAACATCCTTCTATGCTCAGAGCCGTAAATTTTGTTCGATTATTGTCCATAGTCATTTTTTTAGGGACCTTGAGTCTCGTATATGCCTATTTAGATCCTGTAGTCAGTTTCTCCTTGGAGGATGCAACGCCTACTCTTCATCGAACCGATTTTTTTTATCTAGGTGCGTTAATATTTTTGGTGATCAATGTTTTTCTGTGGTTATTGATTAAGATCGTAGCACCTAAAATAGCGCAACGATTTGGAATCCTTTCGGCCGGTTGGTTTGCAGCGCTTCCCATAGTAGTCAATTTTTATATTTGTTTTCTGATAGGATTTCTTGGAGCGCTCAACAATACGTCAAGTCTTGAACTTTCGAGTTATGCTTATTTAAATTATTTAGGTCCAATATTATTAACGATTTGGATGGTGTTGGCAATTTATTTCATGTCGACCAAAAAATCATTAGACTAATTAAATAGTTGTAATTCAATGCGTTGATTACATTTATTTAAATGATAGGTCGAATGTACAGCAAATATTTTTTAATAATACCTGCCTTTTTTTTTATAATTTCCCACTTAGTTATAGCTATCCAACATATTCAATCCTTATAAATGGCAACAGGTAATTCCAACTACACCGAAGAAAGTATAAAGTCCTTAGATTGGAAAGAACACATTCGTCTTCGCCCAGGTATGTACATTGGAAAGTTGGGGGATGGCTCGGCACATGATGACGGTATCTATGTATTGGTCAAGGAGATCATAGACAATTGTATAGATGAGCACATGATGGGCTTTGGTAAGACCATTGATATCAAAGTCAGTGATCATAAAGTTAAAATTAGAGATTACGGTAGGGGTATTCCATTGGGCAAAGTCATTGACTGTGTTTCAAAGATCAACACCGGAGGCAAATACGATTCTGGAGCGTTTCAAAAATCAGTGGGCCTCAATGGAGTAGGCACCAAGGCGGTAAATGCCTTATCTAGCTACTTTAAGGTACAGTCTTTCCGTGAGGGCAAGACCAAAATGGCCGAATTTAATCAAGGAGAAGTAACTCATGACGCTAAGGAGGCCAGTACCTCAGATCGTAATGGAACCTACATCACCTTCGAGCCTGACAATGTTATTTTTAAAAATTTTCATTTTATTCCCGATTATTTAGATAATCTCATTTGGAATTATGCCTACTTGAATGCGGGGTTGACCCTTGTGCTTAACGGTAAAAAATACCATTCAGAGCATGGCTTATTAGATCTCTTGAGACGTAAGACGGATGAAGAAAACATCAGATATCCCATCATGCACATGAAGGGAGAGGACATTGAAGTTACCTTGACCCATTCAAATCAATATGGAGAGGAATATTACTCCTTTGTGAATGGTCAATACACCACCCAAGGAGGTACACATCTGGCGGCTTTTAGAGAATCCATTGTCAAGACGGTCAGAGAATTTTTTAAAAAAGATTTTGATGCGGCAGACATCAGGGCAAGTATCGTGGCTGCGATTGCAATCAGGGTGCAAGAGCCCGTATTTGAGTCTCAGACCAAGACCAAATTAGGATCCCAAAACTTGGGGCCAGAGGGGCCTACGATGCGTACCTTCATTAATGACTTCATAAAAAAGGAATTAGATAACTATTTGCATCAAAACAGTGAGGTGGCGGCTTTGTTGTTAAAACGTATTTTACAATCTGAGCGCGAGCGAAAGGAGATAGCGGGGATAAAAAAATTGGCGAATGAGCGTGCCAAAAAAGCCAACTTGCACAACAAAAAGCTCAGAGATTGTCGGGTACATCTTAATGACAAGAAATTAGCAGAAGAGCGACGCAATGACAGCATGATCTTCATTACCGAGGGTGACTCGGCGAGCGGTTCGATCACCAAGACTCGAGATGTACAAACTCAGGCTGTTTTTAGTTTGAGAGGTAAGCCCTTTAATTGCTATGCCCACACCAAAAAGGTCGTGTATGAAAACGAAGAATTTAATTTATTACAACATGCCCTGAATATTGAAGACGGGCTAGAAGGTTTACGGTATAAAAAAATCATTATCGCTACGGATGCGGATGTAGATGGGATGCACATTCGTTTGCTCTTGTTGACTTATTTCTTGCAGTTTTTTCCTGAATTGGTCAGAAACGGTCATGTATTTATTTTGGATACACCCCTCTTTCGTATCAGGAATAAAAAAGAGACCTTTTATTGTTATGATGAGTTGGAACGTCAAACTGCTATCGAGAAATTGGGGAAAAATGCAGAAATCACCCGTTTTAAAGGTTTAGGTGAAATTTCACCTAATGAATTTGCAGCTTTTATTGGAGAAGACATACGTCTTGAACCCGTTATTTTGAGAAAGGAAACTAAAATCAAAGATTTATTGTCTTTTTATATGGGGAAAAACACGCCAGACCGTCAGCAATTTATCATTCATAAACTTAGGGTGGAGAAAGATTTAATTCATGAAGAAAAGGCAATAATTTTAGAGGAAGATGATAATACATAAAAACTTAGTTACTTTTATTTTTTGCAATTTTTTGTTGTTTACAGGTTTTTTTTGGACCTCATGTGATGAGGCATCGGAAGACATTTCTTCCCTTGAAGAAGAGGTATTAGAAGAAGAGGTATTAAATGAGCCAGAAGATCCCATTGAGAGTCGATTGATTTCAGCAGAAAAAAAAGTTACAAAAACATCAGGAAATCTCAGAATAGTCTTTAATTCGAGCGGGTTAGACTTGCCCTTAGAACAATTTTTATATGATGTTCAGATATGGAAAGTCATTTATGAGACGAGCTATAAGGGCGAGAAAATCATGGCGTCTGGCATGGCTTATATCCCAGTAATGGATTCAGTTAAGTTTAGTTATCATGTTTTTGCCCATGGCACCATCACGGCAAACAGAGATGCTCCGAGTGAGTTGCCTCTCAATGATTTCCAAAACTTGTTATTTGCTGGGATGGCTTCAACAGGTCTGATCACTGTGGTACCCGATTTCATCGGATTTGGAATCTCTAGAGATATTATGCATCCATACTACGTTGAAGAAATGTCTGCTTTGGCCGTTATTGACGAGCTGAGAGCAGTAAGGGAGTTGTTGGTTCAAGAAGAGGTCAATTCAGATGGAGAACTATATTTGAGTGGTTATTCTCAAGGGGGGTATGTAGCCATGGCCGCACACAAATACATAGAAGAGAATGATCTTGAATATTTTGATTTAAAAGCATCTTTTCCAAGTTCTGGAGGTTATGATATGAAAGGGGTACGTGATTTTTTCTTTGACCAAGAAGTATATGAAACCCCTTATTTCATGGCTCATGTTGCAGAATCTTACAGAACCTATTATGACTTTGATACGGCATGGGCAAGTCAAATTTTTAATGAACCTTATGACCAAATTGTCACAGGTATTTTTAATGGCATCACAGGAGACGAACAAATAAACAGTCGTTTAAACGACACGGTTGCTGTGTTGATTACCCCTGAATTTTTGTCAGACCCCGATAATGAGAAATTTTCAGAAATTTCTCAACTTTTTTATGAAAACAGCTTGCTGGACTGGGTTCCACAGAACCCCATGTATCTGTTCCATGGTGATATTGATTTTACCGTTCCTTATCAAAACTCCGTGGATACTTATGATGCTTTCTTGGCTGCGGGAGGTTCGCCTGACATCATTACATTGATCACTTTTGAAGGTAAAGACCATTATACGAGTCCCGTTCTGTATATAGAAAGCTATTTTAATACAATTATGAAACTTGAAGGGTATTAAATGAGCAACGCGCGAAGATAGAATGATTAAGAAATATGAATGACGATTTAAAAGAGGATGAGATTCACGAAGTACTTCCCGTCACGGGGATGTATGAAAATTGGTTTCTTGACTATGCTTCTTATGTAATTCTTGAAAGGGCCGTTCCTGCCATAGAGGATGGCTTAAAACCTGTGCAAAGAAGAATTTTGCATGCCATGAAAGAATTAGATGATGGTCGCTTCAACAAGGTGGCCAACATCATCGGAACGACTATGCAATTCCATCCTCACGGAGACGCCTCCATCGCAGATGCGATTGTAAACCTAGGCCAAAAGGATTTATTGATTGAAATGCAAGGCAACTGGGGCGATGTGCGTACTGGCGATGGTGCTGCAGCCTCTCGGTACATTGAGGCACGCTTGTCAAAGTTTGCCTTGGATGTTATTTTTAACGCGCAAACCACGGTTTGGCAGCTATCTTATGATGGTCGTAAGAAAGAACCGGTAACCTTTCCCGTAAAATTTCCTTTATTACTTTCTCAAGGAGTAGAAGGTATTGCCGTGGGACTTTCAACCAAAATGTTGCCACATAATTTTGTGGAGTTGCTCACTGGCTGTATCAATATTCTAAAAGGAAGATCTGTAAAGTTATTTCCTGATTTTCAAACGGGAGGAAAAATAGATATAACCGATTATAATGATGGACATAGGGGAGGTAAGGTACGGGTCAGAGCCATCATCGAAGAGGAAGACAGTAAGACCCTACTGATCAAAGAAATCCCTTATGGAACGACGACTTCATCACTGATTGACTCCATTGTTAAGGCCAATGATAAAGGGAAAATAAAAATCAAACAAGTCATTGACAATACCGCTGCTGAAATAGAAATTAAAATTGTATTGGCCAGTGGTGTATCCCCCAATATCACGATCGATGCTTTATATGCCTTTACTGATTGTGAGGTGTCTATATCACCCAATGCCTGTATTATTATATCAGATAAGCCCCATTTCGTTGGGATTAAAGAAATCCTTAAGCACAGTGTGGATCAAACGGGAGATCTTTTGAAGCAGGAGTTAGAAATACGTAAAAATGAGCTCCTCGAAAAGATTTTATTTTCTTCTCTTGAAAAAATATTTATTGAAAATAAGATCTATAGGGATATTGAAGAAGCTGAAACATGGGAAGCTGTACTTCAAGCCATCGACCAGGGTTTAAATCCCTTTAAATCGAAATTTTATCGCCAGATCACTGAGGAGGATTTGGTTCGTTTGACGGAGATTAAAATCAAGAGAATATCAAAGTTTGATGCCTTTAAGGCCGACGAAATGATGAAAAGGCTTGAGGAGGAACTTAAGCAAACGCTTCACGACCTTGACCATTTGATCGAATTTACAATCTCGTATTATCAGCGGTTGCTCGAAAAATATGGTAAAGGGAAGGAGCGAAAGACTGAAATCGCGAATTTTGATACGATTAAAGCAGCTTTTGTAGCAGCTAATAATGCCAAGCTTTATGTAAATAGGGAGGAAGGCTTTATTGGGATGGGTCTCAAAAAAGACGAATTCATAGGTGAATGTTCGGACATTGATGAAGTCATTGTTTTTAGAAATGATGGCGTCTGTGTGGTTACGCGAATTCAAGACAAAGTTTTTGTGGGAAAAGGCATCATCCATGTGGCGGTATACAAGAAAGGAGACGAGCGCATGGTATACAATATGATCTATAAAGATGGAGCTTCGGGTAGATCTATGATCAAGAGATTTAATATACTGAGTGTGACTAGAGATAAGGAGTATCGTTTGGCTAAAGAAGCCAAAGGATCTAAAGTATTGTATTTTACGGCCAATGCGAACGGAGAGGCGGAGCTGGTCACCTTACATTTGACGGCAGCGAGTACGGCGAGAAAGAAAATTATTGATGTTGATTTCGCAGATTATGAAATCAAAGGTCGCTTGGCTTCTGGAAATATAGTCACTAAGTATCCTGTTAGAAAGGTGCAGCTGAAAACGGCAGGGGCGTCTACTTTGGGTGGACTAGATATTTGGTACGATGAAGTGATTGGTCGTTTAAATACGGATGATCGGGGCCTCCATTTGGGAAATTTCAAAGCAGAAGATTTGATCATTGTTTTTTATCATGACGGTCATTATGAGTTGACCACTTTTGAAATGAGCAATCGATATGAATCCAAAAACATAAGTCATTTGACCAAGTTTATACCTGAGGGCATCATTACTAGCGTCTATCAGGAAGGGAGTACCAAAGCTTTTTTTATCAAAAGGTTTAAAGTCGAAACAGTCAAAACACAAAAACCTTTTTTCTTCATCTCTGAGACCAAAAATTCAAAATTGTATTTTGCCAGTGATGCGATAAAAGTGGAAGCATCTGTGACTTATAAGGAAAAAAACAAAAAAATACAGAAAATTTTAAACTTGGATACTTTAATAGATGTCAAAGGCTGGAAAGCCTTGGGAAATAAATTTCCTTTACAAAATGTAGTCAAAATTGAAGTAGTTTCTGGTATTAAAGAGGGCGAGGAGACTCAGGACCCTGAAAAGGAGGATATTGCCTTGTTAAAATCTTTTATTCAAGAGGAGGTAGAACGAGAAGACAATCAAATAGAACTTTTTTGATTGAGCGATTTACAAAAAATCTCCTAATTATAAATATTTTAGCTTTGTTGAGGAAGGTCAAATAGATTAAGCGGTTGTGAAGAAATGGTTTAAACTGATATTTATTTCTTTGGGGTTTGGATTTTTATCCATACTATCTCTCAATATTTGGATTTTAGTCAGTACCTCGGATCAAATATTCAAAGACGATACTTTGCCACCTGCCCAAAGGGTGGGCTTAGTGCTCGGGACTTCTCGATTTACGGCCAAGGGAGTCAAAAATCAATTCTTCGAAGAGCGGATGGATGCTGCAGCCGAACTTTTTGAGCGTAAGATCATAGGCCATATCCTGGTGAGTGGCGATAACAGGAGCATATACTACAATGAGCCTCGAGATATGCTCAATGCTTTGAAAGAGAGAGGTATCCCTGAATCAGCGGTCACTTTAGATTATGCCGGATTGCGGACTTTAGATTCAGTAGTGCGTTGTGCACAGATATTTGGACAAAATGATTTCATTATCATTACTCAAGACTTTCATTTGTATAGGGCACTGTTCATAGCCAACTATCATGAGTTAAAAGCCTACGGGTTTTCACCAAGATCTTCTAGGACATCGGTACCCACAAAAGTAAGAATGCGAGAGCTTGTCGCACGTGTTTTGGCAGTTTTCGATCTTTATGTTTGGAATAAAAAACCTCAAGTTATGGGTACTGAAAGTCCGATTATAAAAAATTGGCACGAAAAAATAAGTTTTTAATTGAAAATTATTGAGGTGCTATTTTTTGATGTATTTTCGCAATGATAAAAAAGTTTAAATAATAGCATGTTAAAGGAATTTGAAGAATTACGTGAGGATGAAGTTGATTTGATGTTGAGTGTTCCTATTCTCGTTTCCGTTTTGATTGCTGGTGCAGATGGCAACATTGATCAGAAAGAGAAGAAAGAGGCCATTTTATTGGCGCACACCAAGCAGCATCATGTGACCAAACAGCTGGCTGGTTATTACCAACTGGTAGGACAAAATTTTGAGGAAAAATTGCTTACTTGTATTGCAAAAACATCGGATGATTTAGACATAAGAAATGGTGATCTTATCCAAGAATTGAGAAAATTAAACTTGATTTTACCTAAGCTTGAAAAGCATTTTGCTATTAAATTTTATGCCAGCATCGAAGAATGGGCCAAGCGGATCGCAGAGGCCTCTGGAGGTATTATGGGATATATGTCGGTAACTTATGAGGAGGCAAAACTATTAACGCTTAAAATGATTCGTTCCCCTCAATAGATTACTAAAGATCTATTCTTCACATCAAACTTAGAAGTTTTATGTTTACCGTGAATAAAGTGTATGCACCCTGCAGCTAGATCTTCCGTTCTTAGGCCTTTCAGATTTCTCCTGCTGATGTGGCTTTTTTTTTCGGTAAGTTTCTTTTTTAATATTGACTTCGGCTTTTTGGGTATTTTACCTAGGAGCTATTTTGGTATCATTGGAATATTTACGAGTCCATTGGTTCATGGAAATTTACATCATATCTCCTCTAACTCAGTACCCGTATTATTTCTAGGGACCATTCTTTATTTTTTTTATCCGAAAATCGCCAATAGAATCTTCCTTCAATGTTATTTTTTTACCAACATCTTAGTTTGGTTTTTTGGAAGAACTTTTCTTCATATTGGCGCGAGTGGTTTGATTTATGCGTTGGCTTTTTTTTTAATCTCTATTGGTTTTTTTGAGGGTAAATTCAGAGCATTGATTATCTCTATCGCAGTTCTGGCTGTATATGGTAGTTTGATTTATACCGCTTTTGATTTCAATCAAGCCGTCAGTTGGGAATCTCATTTATTTGGGGCCTT
>CAJJCN010000033.1 GCA_905182655.1 Flammeovirgaceae bacterium UBA4465 | reverse complement strand
GGCAACAGCGCTCAGTTGTTTTTCGGGATGTGGCGCAGTCCGGTTAGCGCACCACTTTAGGGTAGTGGGGGCCGCTGGTTCGAATCCAGTCATCCCGACTAAGAACAAGAGAAGCGGATATTACCTAAGGGTGATATCTGCTTTTTTATTTACCCATAGAGCTCATTCATTCTGAGATAATTATTTAAAATACCCAGAATTATTAGGCCTCATAATTGGATCAATAGCTGAGTGACCGATATGGTATCTAGAACCTAAGTCCTTTTTCAAAAAATTAAAGTCTTATTCATAAAAGATTAAGAGCGCATAGGCCATGAGATAGTTTTGTATCAACCTTTTAATTTGCATCAATCATAATGCTTTAAATTTTTTTCAAAAGACCTTCAATAATTGTGGGAAAAGAATTAAAAGACCGAGAAATATAATCTGAATCACTACAAAAGGAAGGATCCCAATATAGAGTTGTTTGGTTTTTATTTCTGGAGGAGCGACGCCTTTGAGGTAGAAGAGGGCAAATCCAAAAGGAGGGGTTAAAAAGGAGGTTTGAAGGTTGATGGCCAATAATATGCCTACCCACACTAAATCTACACCCATGCTGGCAAATATGGGTGCAACGATCGGCACGACAATGAATATGATCTCGATGAAGTCGATAAAAAATCCTGCAATAAAAACCATGATCATGACCAAAATCAAAAAACCATTAGGCCCCAAATTAGATTTAGAGATCATCTCTAAGAAAAGTTTATCTCCCTCAAGCCCTCTAAAGACCAAAGAAAAGGCTGTAGCCCCAATCAGAATCATGAAAACCATAGAGGTGAGCATGAGCGTTTCTTTGGTAACTGCAGCAAGGATTTTCCTATTCAGTTTTCCTTTATAGGCTGTGAGAATTAAAGCACCCATCGCCCCAATTCCAGCCGCTTCGGTGGGAGAAGCGATACCTCCAATAATTGTCCCCAACACCAAGACGACCAAAAGCAAAGGCAATAAAAAGGATTGAATGATTTCCTTTGAGAATCCTTTATCTCGGAAACGAGCAACTTCTTCGGAGGGCATCGCCGGTGCCTGATTTGGGTATATCTGAGCAAAGATGATAACATAAATCATGTACATACCAATCAGGCAGAAACCAGGAACGATGGCGGCAAGAAATAAAGAGCCTACCGAAACATTCAATACACTTGCCAGAAGTACCAACACTACAGAAGGGGGAATGATTTGTCCCAAAGTTCCCGAAGCTGCTATCGTTCCCATCGCAAGGGTGGGTGCATAGCCCCGTTTGAGCATGGTAGGAAGACTGATCAGTCCCATAGTCACGACCGTAGCACCTACGATACCTGTAGAGGCCGCAAGTAAAGCACCTACGACGATCACAGACAAAGCCAAGCCTCCTTTAAATTTACCAAACAATAAGGCCATGGTCTCTAAGAGTTTTTCAGCAATGCCCGATTTTTCCAACATCATACCCATGAAAACAAAGAGGGGAACCCCTAAAAGGACGAAATTCTGCATGGTGCCATAAATCCGTAGAGAGAGGAGATAAAAAAAATCAACATCAAACATCCAAACCCCTACAATAACGGCTACACCCCCTAAAGTAAAGGCGACAGGATAGCCTATAAGAATCAATATAAAAGCAACTATAAAAAAAATAATGGGTAGGTATTCGTACATTATTTCAGCAATTTTTTGATTGAATTGAGCATGAGTACGACCCCTTGAAGCATCAATAAACCAAAACCTATGGGAATGGCTGATTTAATTAAATACCGTGCGGGTAATCCACCAGGATCTGGACTTGTTTCATTGAGTAAAAATGAACTTTGGACAAAATCTATACTTGTGATCATAGTGACCCAACAAAAAGGGATCAGGAATATTAGTGTGCCAACCAGATTGATCAGAGCCTTCGTTTTTGGGCCAAAGCGCTGATAAAAAAGGTCCACACGGACATGCTTATCTTGATCCAGTGTCCAGGCAGCACCCAACAGAAACATGAGCCCAAATAGATGCCATTCTATCTCAAAAGTTGCTGCGGAGGTGATACTAAAAACATAGCGAAAGAATACATCTGTGACAATGATAAACATCAAAATAAGAGAGCTCCAAGAAATGGTTTTTCCAAGGAAACGGGTTAAATATTGGATCCCATAAATGATTGAATTCATACCAGCTAATCTATTAAAAACTATGGCAATAAAAAATTATTCTCTACCTGCAGTTTTCATCTAAAAAGTTTTTGTAGGTTGAAATAACTAATTAATTCACAACAAAAGGATAAGCTTTGACTGAATGTATAAAAATAAGGGCGGCTTTCAAACGAATTTCAATTCTCCCAAATCATATTTATTTTAACCTCATCAGGGATTGGTTTTAATATATATTACATCCGTTTCCTTTGAGCCACTTTATAAGAAGACCTTTTTTGAGAAAAATAATTAATTTTTAAATAATAATTAAGCTCTTACTTTTTTCATGAAGTTTTTTAAAGCTCTTTTTATTTTCATTCTTATTTTTTTTACCTCATTGGATAATGTAATGGGACAATATAGCGTCATTACACTGGATCTTGATGACCATGTGACACTTTGGTATGATTCGATGATAGGCCAAGAAAACATCGGATTAATTGAGGGCACCCTTTATCCTTTTCTGAACAAATCACTCCATTCACACGAATATTTCATTGAAAAAAACTGGCAGCCTGGAAGGCTTACATATAAAGGTCAAACTTTTGAAGCCAATATGTTATATAATACCTTTCACGATCTACTGCTTATTCAAAATGTAACCCATATTTCAACCAAGATGGAACCACTGAAATTGGCTCAGTATCTTATTTCGGACTTCGAAATTGGGGACAAGATATTTAAGAGATTAGAAGGAATTGAAGCACCAGAGAGACCCGGGTTTTATCAAGTATTGTTTGAAGCTCCGGAGATCAAGATTTTGGTGAGAAGGGCGAAAAACAAAGTTATTGGCACTACGCCTGAGGCGAATTCAGGGGTTACTTATTATCCTTTGGCCTCTTATTTCTTGATTACTAAAAGGCAACAGATTAAGATCAACAATAAATCTTCTTTCTATAAAGCTTATCCCCGTTACAAACAAGAAATAAAAGACTTCATAGGATCTAATGGCTTAATAATTAAGCCCAATCAAGACGAACACATTAAAAAATTGGCCATGTATTGTCATCAAATGAAGTGGGAATGATGAGAGCTTTATTTTTTGTACTTGTTTTATTGATATCCGTCTGCTCCTCTGCCCAGACGATTCCAAAATTTAATGGGAGTTATGTTAGTTCACCCTTAGAATCGATCATTTTAGACTTAGAAGAACAATTTCAAATTGAATTTTTCTATGACCACAATTGGATTGATACGGTTCAAATCTCGAGAGATTTTGTAAATGCCCCATTAGATACGGTTTTATATAAAGTTTTCACCGATCAAAAACTGAGTTATTTCTTGAGTGGAAATCGGATATATATTTCTTACCAGAAACCAATCATTACTCAGTTTGGAATTGGCAAATTCTTCAATCGTGAGTCAAACTATGAACCGGTTAAAAAGGGGTTGATCTTTGCCAAGGAATACCAAAAAGATCAGGAGGGGATCAATGAATTGGAGAAGGTATATGAGGTGGGAGATCAATATCAGTTTGCCATGGGTGAAACGGCTTCCATAGCAGGTTATGTCAGGCAGTCAGGCAATGAGTTGCCTGTTGAGGGAGCTTTTATCTATGTTGAAGAACCCTTTGTTGGTACTTCGACAGATGCATCTGGTTTTTATACTTTAAGTATACCCACCGGCAAGCACATTTTATTGTTGCAATCCATTGAGATGAAAAATACGTATCGTAATATTGTTCTTTTTTCTGAGGGGACTTTCAATGTTGATATGGAAGTAGATATTATTGCCTTGAATGAGGTGGTAGTCAACAGTGATCGTGATATTAATATTGAGCAGGCCCAAATGGGGGTTACTAAAATTGGAATCGAAGAGACTAAGAGTATACCTGTCCTCTTGGGTGAAAGAGACATAGTCAAGGCCGCGATAACAACTTCCGGAGTCCAAGCAGTGGGTGAGGGTGCTGCTGGGGTTAATATTAGAGGGGGTAAAGCAGATCAAAACCTTTTTACAATTGATGGAGCTACCGTCTATAATACTTCACATTTTTTTGGATTTTTTTCTATTTTTAATTCAGAGTCTTTAGAGGGTATGGAACTATTTAAAGGAGGTATTCCCGCTAAATATGGAGGTCGTATTTCTTCGGTATTTGATATTACCACTAAGGTTCCAGATAAGGAAAAATATATTGTCAAAGGGGGTATTGGACCAGTCACTTCAAGTCTTTTATTTGAAGGCCCCCTTGTAAAAGATAAAACATCACTTATGATAGGAGGAAGAGCAACCTATTCTGATTTTGTGCTCAAAAAAATAAGTAATACCCCCTTAAGTAATCAGAATGCTGATTTTCATGATTTTATTCTTAAAATTGATCATAAAATTGATAAAAAAAACACCCTTTCAGCTTTGGGATATTATAGCTTTGATAGTTTTCAATTGGACTCCGATTCTCTACTCGGCTACTCCGATTTCAGTTATACAAATGCAAAC
>CAJJCN010000032.1 GCA_905182655.1 Flammeovirgaceae bacterium UBA4465 | reverse complement strand
GTTTGGGCAATGAGTTCGCGGACTTTGGCGAGTTCAAAATCTTTTTCGAATTCAATATTGACGGATTCAGAATGCCCCCCTATGGTAGGTATGCGCACACAGGTAGCGGTCACTTGAATCTTATCATCATTCATGATTTTTTTAGTCTCGAGGGTCATTTTCATTTCCTCTTTGGTATAACCATTATCTTGAAAGATATCGATGTGGGGCAATACATTTTTATCTATGGTATGTGGGTATACCATTCTAGGATTTTTGACACCTGCCCGTTCATCTTCCATTTGATCCACGGCTGCTTTACCTGTACCGGTAATGGATTGATAGGTACTTACGACGATACGTTTGATTCGATAATGTTCATGTAAATACAATAAAGGCAAAACCATTTGGATGGTTGAACAATTCGGATTAGCGATGATTTTATCCGTTGCGGTAATGACATGTCCATTGACTTCTGGAACCACTAATTTTTTCGTTGGGTCCATTCTCCAAGCGGAGGAATTATCTATAACTACAGTGCCAATTTCAGCAAATTTTGGCGCCCATTCGAGAGAAGTCCCACCCCCTGCAGAAAAAATAGCTATTTCAGGTTTCAATGCGATCGCATCTTCCATACCGATGATGCGATAGGATTGACCCTTACATTGAACCATTTTGCCAATTGATTTAGGGGAGGCCACAGGGATTAAATTTTGAAATGGGAAATTTCTCATTTCAAGTAAACGCAAAACCTCCTGTCCAACCAATCCAGAGGCACCAATAACTGCAATTTTCATATAATTTTATTAATGACTTGGTAACTTATTTTTAAATTTATCTTATTATTTTTTTGAATTTGATGGGGGTGTAATTCTTATGAAAAGATAAAATTAAGAATTCAAATTTAGCCATTTTTTCTCTATAGCTGCAATTAAACCTAACTTTTGGGATGATAGAAAGTGATTTTCATGGTAAAAATTAAAAGAGTCATCATAACATTTAATTTTGTTGATCAGTCCGATAGAAAAATAGGGAGTCATAGATCGGGCAATTTGGATTGTTTTTGTAGGAATCTTTAAATAAGATGAGTTTCAAGATTGTAAGTAAAGATACTGGAGTAAGAATTTTTTGAAGTGTGGCGCTGGACTCAAGAGATTTGCAGACCCATGAGGGGAGGTTCCTTGAATATCCCTTTGACTGTGAGGTAATTTTCTCAATTGAAACATCTCTAGTTCATTTCAAGACAAAAATAATCAGGTTCATTCACTTCTTTTTTTAAGCCTAGCAGGCGTTTTCTAACTTATGAGGATTAAATAATAAAATGATCTTTTTATGAAAGATTTGATCGGGATACTCATGATGTTATGGAGCTTCACAATTAAGGCACAAATCATTGATGATTTTGAGGGTGGGGATTTGTCAATGGATTCCTTATGGATCACTTCCAATGAATCGGGAAGGGGAATGGATTTTTCAATTACCCACGGCGAACTTAATTCGGATGGGCCTTCTGGTTCGGGTACGTTGTTCATTGCCACTGAGCTCGCCCTTTCATCACAATCAACTGAATTGAGTTGGGAGTTTTATATACGTTATGAAAGCCCACCTAGTGGGAGTAATTATGTGAAGGTTTTTTTACTCAGTGATCGAGTGGACCTCAATGATGACCCCAAGGGGTATTATTTACAAATGGGAGAATCTGGATCTAATGATGGGATTGATTTATATCATACTTCCTCCAACATCCCCCTGATAAGCGATCCGATGAACGGCATTGCTGAGGGTATAGATGTGTGTATTCAGGTATTTAGGAGCTCAACCGGGGAATGGATACTGAAGACCCTCTCCTCTGAATCATTAGATACGATAATCTTGGGGACGGCTTTAGATACCCGTCTGATTTCAAGTGGATACTTCGGCTTTTTAGTGCGGCATTCCAGTTCGCGTAGAAAAGCTTTTTTCTTTGATGAGGTAGGGGTTAAGGCAGATCAAATCCCTGATTTGATGGCCCCTGATGTGCTAGATATTGCCGTGATATCAGAAGTTGAAATCAAGATTATTTTTAATGAACCGCTGCTCGGGGACGCGCTGAAAACAAGTAATTTTTCTTTATTTCCTAAAGTTGAGGTGGTTCAAGTATCGCTTTTACCTGGGGGATCAAGTGTACAACTATTGACAGATTCCTTAATGGTGGGTATGACTTATGCACTGGAGATTGTAGAGGTATTAGATACGGCCCAAAATAGTTTTTCTACGGATGAAAAACTAGATTTTGAGGCCATTATTTATAAGGTGCCAAAGTTTGGAGAAGTACAGATCAATGAGTTATTGACCGATCCGAATCCCATGTCTGGGATACCCAATGCGGAGTTTGTAGAGCTATGGAATACCTCTCATTATTATGTAGCTATGGAAGGGTGGCGCCTTGCAGATGACCGGGCTTTTTCATCTGAAATGCCCGCTTTTGCTTTGGCACCGAATCAATATTTGATTTTGACTAGGTCAAGTTCGCAAGGACTTTTTGAGTCTTTTGGAGCCACCTTGGGCCTCTCAAATTTCCCTAATTTCAATGCAAGTTCACCTGATAAAGTAGGGCTTTTGAATCAATCAAATGAGTTGATAGATAG
>CAJJCN010000031.1 GCA_905182655.1 Flammeovirgaceae bacterium UBA4465 | reverse complement strand
AATTTATTATGGTCACTGGTTAGGCTAATTTCAGCTTAAAAAAATCTGCAGGTTGATGACGCGCGTCATTTGCCAGAGATTGTAAGGCTTTATAATGATTTTTGAGTCCCATTTCCGGGTGTACATGGTTAAAGTTTCGATGGCGCCACAAGGACATAGAAGTGCCTGCATAAACCGTAAAGGCTTGTAAAGCAGCTTGTTCGTTAGCTGTGAGCGATATTACTTGGGCATACCCCATTAATAAATGGCTTACTTTTTCAGCATTAAGTCTTTCATGTACAGCGCAAAGGCCTATGATGGCCATGCCAAGGTCAAAAACACGATAATAATACGCGGCTTCTTCGAAGTCTAAAATTGTAATACTAGTTTCATCATGACTCACCACTACATTATCAGAAAAAAGATCGCTGTGAATCAACGCTTTGGGAAGGTTCAAGTCAAGATAAGGTTGGATATAACCCCGAATTTCAAACAGCCATTTTGAAAAGGATGATGTTTCGGTATATTCATTGACTAAATGAAAATTCTCATATCCATAAGGAAGTATTTTGGGTAAATAGTCTATCGGGGGTAACTGATGCAGCTGACCCAATTTTTCTCCAATTAAGCAGAGTACATGCTGGGGTAGATCATCCATGATTTTACCCTCAAAAAAATTTTTGACCATGACGGGTTTGTGTTGCCAGTTTAGAATTAACTTTTGGTCATGTGTTAATATAGGCTGTGAGGTTTTGAAGTCATTTCTTTGAAGGTGTAAAAGTAACTGAGCTAAATCGTTCGCTTGATCTAAGGATTTATGCTCAAATAAGTTTAAAACATAAGAATGACTTTCAGTTTTTAAAAGGTAATTGGTGTTTTCAGAACCACCCATCAATTTATTGATATGAGTTATTTCCTTGATGCCGAAAGGGCTCACTATCTCTTGAATTTCTTGATCGCTTAAAAGCGTGTATTGGATCATTTTTTAGTCATTCGATGTATGTCTCAGTCCCCAATCAGTTTCCATAGCATTTGTTAAGGCTTCATATAGATGCGAATGATCACATGTATAACTTCGTTGACATTTCGTTTTGGCCTGTTCGATAGATGCGTGCTTGGTTTGTTTCAAGACTTCATTTATATGGCTGAGCTGCCCGATAGTTTGCGGAAATTTGGCAGGATGTGCCGTGGCTAGACAAATCAAAGGATCATTGCCCAATTGATCTTTCAAGAGGTCCGAGGCGGCTACGGCTACGGCTGCATGTGGATCTAGCAAATAACGCTCATCATCTAAGATCTGCTGCATGGTCATCAAGGTTTGTGGATCACCCACACTTTTTGATAAAAAGCCTTCTTGGTATTTTTTTTGTGTAATAATGTCAAAATCGACTCGGCCTGTTTTATCAAAAGTATCTGACCAATTTTTTATTTTTTGAGTATCTCCTGCGACACAAAAATATAAATATCGCCAAAAATTTATAGGAACTAATATATCTATGGCAGAAGAGAAAGTTTCAATGATGGGTTGCTTTGAAAAAACACCTTCACTAAAAATACGATGTAGGCAAGCATTTTGATTATTGGCGATGAGTAAATTTTTAATGGGTAACCCCATTTTTCGCGCCAAGCCCCCAGCGCACAAATTACCAAACCCCCCGGAGGGCACGGAGAAATTTACAAGATCCCCAACGCTTGATGCGATCTGTAAATAGCCATAAAAATAATGCACCGTTTGCATCATGATTCTACCCCAATTTAAGGAATTGACACTAGATAATTTAAGTTTACTTTTGAATTTCTGATGAGCATATAATTGATTGATAACCACATCGAGATCATCACCGCCTTCCGGGCAGTTGGTAACTCCTACCGAATGAATGTTTGTATGCGGCAACGTAGTCATTTGGCGCTCTTGTTCTGCCGTGATTAAACCCTTGGGATAAAGAATCCATCCATCAAGTTGAGATTTACCAGCGATGAAGTGGGCAGCAGCGGGTCCGGTATCACCCGTAGTAGCTACGATAATCGACAGGCGCTCTTCTTTTTTTTCGAGAAAAAAATTTACAAGATTGACTATAAATGACATGCCTACATCTTTAAAAGAGAGGGTTGGGCCATAAAACAATTCCATGATGTAGGTATGGCTTCTTGACTTTAAAGGATAAAGAGGAATTACCTCTTCTTTTTCAAAGGTGTCATATGAGCGATCCAGTAATCCCTGTAATTCATCGGCTGAAATGATGGATCTCTCTACAAATAGAGAGATGATTTGGAAGGCCAATTGTTTGTATGATAATGTTTTCCATGCCGTCAGCTGCTCATGATTGATTTCGGGTAGATATTCGGGCACATAAAGACCTCCATCTATGGCATAACCATCAAGTATAGCTTGTTCAAAGCTGACTTTTAATCCGCCACCCTTATTACTCTTATAATCCATGATTCTTTGATCGTTGATGTTTGAGGAACACAGATTTAGCAATCATGATGTCCTGAACAGCGACACCTGTAAGATCTACCACCGTAAGTTGGTCATCTGAGGATCGTTGTAATTGAGAGTCTTGAATCGCCTTACCGAGTTCAGTTACATTCTTAGGAGAAAGGAGACCCAATTTTACTGCTTGAAATACCTCACCGCGGGAGGCTGATTGAGACAGACTGTCGGCCACAACGAGATCTGCATGGGCCAGGATTTCTCCAGCGAGTTCTTGTTTAGTACCTGTGTCAGATCCTACGGCTGTAATATGCGTTCCCGGTTGTAAGTCGTCTCGCTGAAGTAAAGGAGTTTCTGAAGGGGTCGTTGTTACGATCAATTGGCAATGCTGTGCTACTTCCTTTGGATCAGCAGCAATCTGAATATCAAAATATGATTTTAATTCATCTTTGAGCTGTTCTGCCTTTTGAAGATTCCTACCCCATAACCAAACGCGCTTACAATCGGTTTGGGTTTGTAGATGTTCTAATTGTAACTTGGCCTGGACCCCTGTACCTATGATACCAATGGCACTCACATTTTTTGGAGCAAAGTATTGTGCTGCCAGTGCTCCTGCGGCGGCCGTACGAATATCCGTGAGATAGCCGTCATCCAATAACAAGGCGACCAACTGGCCTGTTTGCTGTTTAAATAAGAGCATTAAACCTTGACCTGAGGCGATGCCTAGGCTAGGATTCTCATAGAAACCGGAGGCAATCTTAATGACATAATAATCATCATCAAGGATATAGCCATACTTTATATGAACATCGCCTGGAGGATTATTGAAAAGGAGTTCTCCAACTGGGGGCACTACACTTTGACCATTACTATAGGCCTTAAAGCCTATTTCCATTGCCTGGTTTATGTCAACATCCTTAAGCAGGGATTTGATTTCATCGATCTTGAGAATTGTAGGCATAAGCTTCTGTTTATTCAAACTTATGAATTTTGCTGTTAAACAGCTAATACTGAAGCCTTATTAATTTATGAATTTTAAGGAGCTTTAAAAAGTAACATCCAATAGGAAAGGCCCCATTAGTTAGAGATACCGTTGAGATACATCTCATATATGAAGGGATTCTTATGGGGCTCATCAATGACTGGGAGAGGTGTGAAAGGGCTGATTCTACCCAGTCCGTTTCTACCCGTTATTTCATCAATGGCGATACTTAACAATAATTCATCATCCGCTCCCAAGGGCCTCATGAATTCTAAATAATCAGTTTCTTTGGCTTCAATATCAGGCAAAAATCCTGTAGAATAATCACTAAAGTCTAATGAATTAGCCAATTTGCTGATAATGGGTTGGATGGCATAGGTATGATTGGAATTAAGGTTACGGTCTTTTTCTGTAAAATCCGATTGAGGAGAATCATATAGGGTTCTTGAGCCTTCATTTTTACCTACCGTTTGATCTCCGATGATTCGGACTTCCATATAAGGTAATAGGCCGGCTATGAGGAGTTCGCTTGCAGATGCAGATCGATTGCTGACCAGTATATAAACTCGTTCAATATTCAATTCGTTCAATGGACTGGTTGAGACCCGCTCATAATCAGTATCTACTATGTCTACTTCATCCATAAAAAAAAGTGCACGGGTATTACCGCCGTGCTTTTCATTATATAATATTTTACCAAAGACATCCGAACCGGTGGCTTCACCGTAAATCATACTGGCTAAATGCATGGTGGTATAAATAGATCCTCCACCGTTATATCTCAAATCTAAAACCAATTCCGTAACATTTTCATTTTTGAACAGCCCGAAGGCATCATTGAGTTGCTCATGAAAGGTGTGTCTAAACGCATTGTACATGAGATAGCCAATTTTGTAGCCTTCAATTTCTAAAACTTTTTCGAGAAAGACAGGGTTTTCTGTCAATTGTCGAGCAAAAAAAGAGGGAGTCTTACGGATAGATATGAGCTCATTACCTTCTATTTTGGCAAGGTCTAGCGTATAGCTTTCTTGATTTCGCAATAATTCCTGATAATTGTCCATGGTCAGGAGGGTACCATTGATGCCATAAAATAATTCACCTCGTTTTAATTCTACTTCGGAGGCAGGCGAATCGGGTAATACATACCTTACATAGCCCACTACACTATCGCCCAACCATCTTACCAGACCATATTTGAAGCCGAAAGAGGTACTTATTCCCGCAAAATATTCGTCTTGCGCATTGTAATCATCCGTGATCCATGAAAAGCGATCATCAGTATATCTCAAGGATTCAAATAAGAGATTAGGATCATCGAATTGATTCAAAAAAGTATTTCTTTCGCTACTGGAGACAAATTGCTCATCTTTGAGGTCATCCACTTCTTCCTGCCAATAATACCAAGAATTCATAGCTCCCCAAATGAAAGCGTTGATTTCATTTTCGACAGCAATGCCTGGATCATCATCTTTATTACAACTGGTGAAAATAGACAGAGAAGTGAGGACAAAAAGCATCAATATTAAATTCAAATAGCGCATTAGGAGTTTTTTCATTGATAATACTTATATAACCGACGAGATCATCTTTTATTACATAACGACTTAAATATTCTAACTAAGTTATCAAGTAATGAGGGTTTTTTGCCATTTCCATGCTGATTTCATCATGTCATCCAAATTTAGTTGAGCCTTCCAGTTCAGTTCATGATTGGCCCGTGTCGTATCGGCATAGATCTTTACGATATCTCCAGCTCTTCGATCCACCACTTCATAGGGGACTTTGATTTGATTGATTTTTTCAAAGGCTTGAATGACCTCAAGGACAGAACTCCCTTTTCCCGTCCCGATGTTGAAATATTCATAGGATTTTTTTTGCTCGTGGTTTAGCATACGTTCAATGGCTCGAACATGAGCTTTGGCAAGATCTACCACATGTATATAATCTCGTATGGCCGTCCCGTCGGGCGTATCATAGTCATTTCCATAGACTTTCAATGTGGCGCGTAACCCAGCTGCTGTCTGAGTAATAAAAGGAACCAAATTGGCTGGAACTCCAACGGGTAATTCACCGATTAAGGCGGAAGGGTGCGCCCCCACAGGATTGAAATATCTTAATGACAAGGCTTGGAGTTGCCTATTAGTTCGGGTCGTCTGATGGAGGATATCTTCTCCTATTTGTTTGGTGTGCCCATAGGGCGATTCGGCCAAAGAAAATGGAGTATCCTCGGTTACAGGAAGCTGGGAGGGTTGTCCGTAAACGGTGCAGCTGGAAGAAAACACAAGATTTGAAACGTTATATAATTCCATTAATTTCAATAAATTAAGCATGGAATTTAAGTTTACATCATAATACAACATAGGATTTGCCACAGATTCCCCCACTGCTTTTTTCGCAGCAAAATGAATAATGCCATCAAATTTATTTTCATTGAATAGGGCCGCTAAGGAGGGAAAATCTCTTAGATCAAATTGATGAAATTCAGGTTTTTTGCCCGTTATTTTTCCGATGCTCTCAATCGTATGTTGCTCAGAATTTGACAAGTCATCTACGATAATGACCTCATAACCTTGGTGGATGAGTTCAACAGCCGTGTGTGATCCTATATATCCGGTACCGCCGGTTATCAATATTTTTTTACCCATAATACCTTTGTGAAATACAAGATTAAGGTAACGGGCTTAACTTTTGTTAAAATAATTACTGAAATTACGAGAATGAATCATTTCTCATCCAAGAATAATTATTTTTGAATTATGGATAAAACCCTTAATCTATCGGCTTTAATTATGGGTGCAGGACTCTCTTCCCGTCTACCAGGGGCCAATAAATTACTCTTGGATTGGCAAGGGAAGCCTATTCTCACACATACCATTTCAAATGTTTTGGCAGCAGGGTTTCAAGAGGTCTTGTTGGTGTTAGGAAATAATGAGGATGAAATTAAATCTGTATTGAAAGGCTACGGTAATGAGTTAAAAATCATCATCAACCCGGATTATAAAAAAGGGTTGACCAGCTCTATCCAACAGGGAGTTAATGCAGCGGATGATCAGACCCATGGTTTCATTATTTGTTTAGGTGATATGTTCGACATCAAAGGTCTTGACTATGCGAAGTTAGCACGATATCATTTGTTGAAGACTCCTGAAGAGGAACTCATAACCTTACCCAAAGTGGGAGATCAAATAGGTAATCCTGTTATTTTTTCGCAATCTTTTAGATCACGAATTATGGGACATGATGATCCTGAGGGTTGTAAATTGATCGTGAAAGCTGCGATGCATTCGGTTCAATATTTCAAATCGAATACACTTCAATTTTTACAGGATATAGACACCTGGAATGATTATCATCGCCTCAGTGAGAGATAAATTATCGGTAAAAAGTAAGTGCTGAGTCTTTAAATTATCATTCCTGTTGATTACTTAAATAAAACTGGACATCTCAGTTTCCCAATCGACTCATCAAAATTTTGAAAGAGGGTAATTATATTTTCTTCTCATAGGGTTACCTACTATCTCAAAGCAGTATATACTATTAATAATCAGAAGCGTTATATACAAATAATCTTCTTAACATAAAATAAAATGGAAATTTCAATTAATTTCTAATGCCAAAAAATATAAAAATCCTTTTTGTCGATGATGACCTTACTTCCATTGAATATTTCAAAATATCATTTTCAGATAAGTACAATATCTTAACCGCACAATCAGGAGAAGAAGGCTTAGATATTTTGCAGAAACATGAAAATATAGCTTTGATCTTGACCGATCATAGAATGCCGCAGATGAGTGGCATCTCTTTTTTGAAAAAATCCATGAAGTATTCGCCTGATAGTAAGAGAATTTTAATTACTGGATACTCAGAGAATGATCTGGTCATTAGGGCGATTAATGAAGGACATATTTTCTATTTTATTGTTAAGCCATGGTCTTTTACAGACATGTCCGTAGCTATTAATAATGCCCTAGAAACTTACAACTTAAGAGTGACCAATAAGAAATTGAAATTATTGAATGAACAAAAGGAACGAGAAAACATTGAGGTTCAGTTAAAAAATCTTCAGGCTCAAATTAATCCGCATTTTCTCTTCAATTGTTTGACTAATTTATATGCATTGATTGACGAAAATAAGTCAGCCCAGCTTTTTGTAAAAAAATTATCACTTATGTATAGGTTTATGCTTGAACAAAAAGTGGATCAGTTGTCGGACCTCTTAAACGAACAAAAAGTAATTGAAAATTATTTCTATCTTCAAAAAGTACGTTTTGAACAAGGTCTGGTCTTGAATAATGAATTTTCAGATAATCTTGAGGGATTCAAAATCCCCTCTGGTGCCTTGTTGTTATTAGTTGAAAACGCCATTAAGCATAACATTATTTCTCAGGAAAACCCTTTACATGTGGTGATCAAGAATGATCAAAACTTTTTATATGTGACCAATAATTATCAACCCAAAGCGGGTGTAATCTCCATGGGCGTGGGTCAACAAAACATTTTAAAGAGATACGCTTGGTTCACTAAAATCTTGCCTGAGTTCAAAATGAGTAAAAATTATTATTCTGTTAAAATACCTTTACTAAAACAAATATAAATGATGTACAATACAGTTATTATCGAAGACGAACCACTCGTTGCAAACCATATTGAAAAGCTTCTTGACTCATTGGATACCGATATCCAAGTGACCGCAAAGTTGGATTCCGTGTTAGGTGCCATTGATTGGTTAAATCAAAATAAATGTGATTTGATAATTTCTGATGTGCAGCTGGGTGATGGGTTAAGTTTTGAAATTTTTCAAGCAATCAATAATACAACACCCATTATTATGGTCACGGCATACGACCAATATGCTGTTAGAGCTTTTAAAGAAAATAGTGTTGATTATTTATTGAAGCCTGTGACGAATGAAGAACTCCAGTTAGCCATTCAAAAGTTTCAAGACTCCGAAATTAAAGCATTTGATATTGAAGGAATTTTAAATGGATATCTATTCAACAAAAAGGCTTATCAACGACGTTTTTTGGTGAATACTGGAAAAAAGCTAGATTCAATAACGGAAGATGAAATAGCGTATTTTTATTCAGATGAACGGTATACTATTTTAGTATCCCATGAGGGTAAAAAATTCATTTTAAATCAAACCATGATGGAAATAGAGTCGAAATTGGATCCAGCTAAATTTTTCCGTATCAACAGAAAAATAATCACTTCTTTTTTAGCGGTAGATGAAATACAATTATTTTCCAAAAGTAAGATTAATCTTAAATTAAAGCCAGCGCCTTCTTTTTCACCCTCAGTCATTGTGAGTTCATTAAAAATGACAAGTTTTAAAAAATGGCTCAACGGTCATGAAGATTAAAAATTACTTTTAAATAAAGAATAACCGCTGCTTATCAGGGTATTAATCCCTCTGATTTGTGGCGGAATAAGAAATACTTTTTATTTAGTCTTAGGGTTTCTTTTTTATTAGCATAATCAACTTATTTTTACATTCTGTTTTGCGCACGTGGCGGAACTGGTAGACGTGCTAGGTTGAGGGCCTAGTGGCTAATTATGGCCGTGGAGGTTCGATTCCTCTCGTGCGCACACCCAAGGCTTTGGAAAACAGCTGCTTTTCCAAAGCCTTTTTAAATTTCATGATATGAAAATGAATATACCCCTTTTAAAAAACCTGTGTGAGACACCAGGAACATCAGGTTTTGAGTCTCAAATAAGGGACGTTATTGAAAAGGAAATAAAACCTTATTGTGATGAGATTTCCATTGATAATATGGGCAATTTGATTGCATTGGTGAGATCTAAAAAATCTGTTGCCACCCAGAAGATCATGCTAGCGGCTCACATGGATGAGATTGGCTTTATGGTAACGCACATTGATGACAATGGCTTTATTCGATTCCATACGTTGGGAGGATTTGATCCAAAAACCCTTACGGCTCAACGCGTGGTGATTCATGGTAAAAAGGCAATCATAGGGGTAATGGGTTCGAAGCCTATTCATTTAATGAAGCAAGAAGAACGAAACAAGGTGGTACAAATAGAAGACTTCTTTATTGATACAGGAATGTCTGGAACAGAAGTAAAAAAGTTCATAGCCGTAGGTGATCCGATCACCAGAGAAAGGGAATTGATTGAAATGGGCAATTGCATAAATTGTAAATCCCTAGACAACAGGATATCGGTTTATGTATTAATAGAGTTGCTTAAGCAATTAAAAGAGCCTCAAGTAGATGTATATGCAGTATTTACCGTTCAAGAAGAAGTAGGGTTGAGGGGCGCCCAAGTGGCATCACATCGCATTGATCCAGATTATGGATTGGCCATAGATACGACCATCGCATTTGATTTACCAGGGGCGCAATCCCATGAGCAAATAACATCGCTTGGGATGGGGCCCGCTATTAAGATTATGGATGCTTCTACCATATGTGATCCTCGAATGGTGAAGTATTTGAAACAGACAGCTACAGATGCTGAAATAAAGTGGCAACCAGAGGTGCTTACGGCCGGGGGAACCGATACAGCAGGCCTTCAAAGAACCGGTAAACACGGAGCCATTGCAGGTGCGGTTTCTATCCCTACCCGTCATTTGCATCAAGTCATTGAGATGGTGCATAAGCAAGATGTTCTAAATGCTATTTTGTTAATCAACCAATTTATTGAAAAAATAACAGCCTATGATTGGAAGAGATAGGTAATAGGCCTTTTGGACTCAGGTTGAGAATGTGTTTAGGAATCAAAATCATATTTAAGAAGATTCTGGTCTTCCTTATTTTTTTTAGCCGTTCTTGACTTCATTATATTCTTTTCATGTTGATAACTGTGCGTTATTTTCTCTGTTTGGGCCAACAACAAAGCGGACAAAATAAAGACGATATGAATGATAATTTCAATGATGATTCCTTCACTGCTCACTTTGGTTGCTGCTTCTCTATAATCAACAAAAGTTTTTAAGAGCTGAACACCCGTGATAGAGGCGAGAGAAGTGGCTAATTTTATTTTTAACTGTCCTGCATCCAAATTATTAAGCCATAATGGTTTATCTTCATGTAGATCGACATCCATCCGGCTAGTAAATATAGAATATCCACCAATGGTTACAATAACCAAAAGGTTCATCACCATTGAGATGTCTACCAGGTTCAAAACGCTCAACATCATTTCGGTTTCTTGCCATGGACCCGACTTAGAACCAACGGGCTGATTCAGGAGTCGTGTGAACATATTGTAGAGTTCATGAAAAAAGACATAGAGATAAATGAAGGAACCAAAAATCAATCCACCATACATGGGTGCCTGAACCCAACGGCTCCAAAACATAAAGCCTTCAAATAAGTTTTCTAATTTCTTTGACATAAATACAAATGATGCGCTAAAATTTGTGGAAAGATAGACAAATTATTTTTTTAATGATTTCAGTTTAGGACATTAATGAGCAGGAAAAATGAGGATCATTTTGAAAGGGGCATTTTAATATATTTTAGTAGGGGTATTTCGGTTCTCATCGTCTTTGTAAATAAAAAAAATAAGCGAACTTAAAGCGTTTAATTGTTTGCGTTGACATGAGATTTTGATATTTTTGCGACCACTTAATGCCAAAGTGGCGGAATTGGTAGACGCGCACGACTCAAAATCGTGTTCTTTCGAGAGTGAGGGTTCGATTCCCTCCTTTGGTACAAAAAAAGACCCCAATTAAGGGGTCTTTTTTATTTACGTAGTGTCTTGGGGCATCGTTTCTAAGCTTTTTTCAGAACACTAAAGAAACCTATAATTTCTTCCGAATTAATAATATAAATATAGGTAAAGGCGGACCATCGGCTCCAAAGAATTGCCCATAAAATGCATTAAGCAGAACAAGAATACCAAAAGAGGAATATCCTTTTAACACCCTTTTTATATCGGATATATCTTCTAAATTCTCTGCAGAAAAGCATAATTATTCCAGCACCAACACTGTGAACTATGACAACTCTTAGTTGTGATATGATCAATCCTTTTAGGTCTTCAGGTATTTCCGAAGAAGCATAAATTTTAGCTGTATCATCAAAGGGGGCGATCAGAACAATCAATGATAAGCCTATTAGAATATGAATTATTCCCAGAATCGAAAAAAATTGTTTTTGTTGACCTAAAGTTTTTTTGGTTTAACTATCTAAATATATATACACAACAAATTTTTTCAAGTCTTCAATAAAAAAGTTCAATAACTTGACCGCCTTGTGCACTTAAATCTGTCTAGTTTTACTTCAGATAAATCCTTATTACATCAGTAATGGCCTTACTTTATACCATTTTTTAAGATGAGCTTGAACTGACGACGTAAGCTTATGGGAAATGTAGAGTCAGCGCGATAAGTTTTGCAGTTTCAACGTTGACCGCTTATAGCTTACACTTTACTAGCTTTTTTCTATTAAAGAATACGCCCGAGGTTTATCTGCAAATAAAACTTTCACTTGTGCCCAAGTCGTTTTAAAAAAAGCAGACGCTCTGTATTTATCTAAATGGTCTACAGATAGCCAATGACTGTGCGTATAGAAAACATTGAATTGATCCTGATCCCTATATAAATGAATAGCTTCACAGCCTTTAAAATCAGAAATTTTACCTTTAATATTTTTAAATAAGTCTTGAAATTCAGCCACTTTTTCTTCTTGAAATTCCATACGGACAATTCTCAATAGCATCATTAAATATTGAAATTTATATAAATAGAAGCATCCATACGGATACCTAAAAGTTCTGATGCCCGACCCATATTAATACCAATTTGCAAGACTTTTTCAGAATTAAAAAACACAAAACATTCACCGGGATCTACCGCATCATAGCCTTCATGCAATCGATCAAAAATCTCTCTACCTATTTGTATTTGGAAGGTTACCTGTCCATTGATTTTCTGAATTTCAAGATAATCGCTATGCTGAATATTGGTAATTAAATTGCCATAGTGATCTATGTGAATTACATGGCCGATCATACCTTTTTTCGTTATTTTAGCGGTTCGATCGATCAGTTGAAGGTGATCGGTTATAACCCTACCAATGTGCTTAAGACCGTGTCCCATGGCCAGGTCGTTGACCGCTTGTCCGATCATTTTTTGATAAGCATTTTCTAGATTAATAGGACCGATTTCAACGACTAATGAAGGGTTTTCATTGCTTATAATACTGAAAATCCCAGAATCTGTACCGATGAAGTGATGCCCTTCCAAAGTCAGGCCAATCCATCTGTTTTTCAATCTGCTGGAGGAGTCCATCGCAATTAAATGGACGGTACCCTTAGGAAATTTTTTAAAAGCATTGCGCAATACATAACCTCCATGGCTGATATCTGATAATTTAATTTCATGACTGATATCTACGATGGTTAACTGGGGATTGAGGCTTAGTAGGGTTCCTTTGGTAGCAGCTACATAATGGTCTTCTAATCCATAATCAGACATAAAAGTGATTAGAGCCATGTTTGAAAAGAATATTTGTTTTATTTGTTATTAAATATACAAAGGTAAAAATAGGCAAAGACAATTTTAAAAAGACACTTCACTTGCTCGAAAAAATATTTACACTAGAAAACATACCCTTGGTTGATTTTCTTGGCACAGAAAATGCCAATATAAATGAGATCATGTCGGCCTTTCCGGACACAAAAATAATCTCAAGAGGCAATGAGATCACTATTCAGGGAGCCGCGCCTCAATTAGTCAAGATCAATGAAATTTTGAATTCATTGATTCTCCATTATCACAAATATGGAAACCTCACGCGTGATCATGTGATTTCATATTTGGCAGATGAAAATCATCTGAATGATGAAAATGATTTGGCAGAAATATTGGTTTATGGCACCAAAGGGATTAAAATAAGTGCCAAGACCCCAAATCAAAAAAAACTGGTAATGGCCGTACAGAAAAATGATTTGGTCTTCGCCTTAGGACCAGCAGGAACCGGAAAAACTTATATATCGGTAGCTTTGGCTGTGAAGGCGTTAAAAAATAAAGACGTAACAAAAATAATTATTACACGACCAGCGGTAGAGGCCGGAGAAAGTTTAGGGTTTCTCCCAGGAGATTTGAAGGATAAAATAGATCCTTATTTAAGACCTATCTACGATGCATTAAGTGATATGGTTCCTCCAGAGAAATTAAAATTTTATCAGGAAAATAATATTATTGAGATTGCACCCTTGGCTTATATGAGAGGAAGAACCCTCAATAACGCATTTATTTTGCTGGATGAAGCTCAAAATGCGACACAAAGTCAGATCAAAATGTTTCTCACACGTATGGGCCCTAGTTCAAAGGTAATTGTGACGGGCGATAAGTCTCAAATCGATTTACCCCAAAGACAAAAATCTGGATTGTTAGAAGTTTTAGAGGTACTTAAGGAGACAAAAAATATTGGATTTGTTCATCTTGACGAACGAGATGTACTTAGGCACCGTCTGGTCAAAAGCATTATCAAAGCTTACCATAAATATTATGAATCATAAGATTCTTCAGGCAGATTCAGCTTTATTATTGCAGAAATCTTATGAAGTCAGACAACTTGTTTTTGTAAACGAACAAGGTGTTTCCGAGGAAATTGTACATGAGGATGCAGAAAGCTCGGCTCATTATTTTTTAGCAATGGATGCAGAAGGCCATGCCGTGGGGACCGCGCGCTGGAGGGAAACTTCTCAAGGCGTGAAACTCGAAAGGTTTGCAGTATTGGCTACTCATAGAAATAAAGGTTTGGGTGCTGATTTGTTGAGATCCATTTTGGTTGATATTAAAAGTAAATTTGGATCTGGAGTACTTCTCTATTTAAATGCGCAATTGGAAGCCATAAGCCTTTATGCCCACCAAGGGTTTTTACCGGTAGGGCCGAGATTTAAAGAAGCCGAGATTACCCATCAAAGGATGTCTCAAACAACTTAAGTCCTATAAGTATCATTTCATTACATTTTCCAAATTCAATAACGCAATTTTTTCACTGATGAGTTATATTGTATAAAACGGTATAATTAAATGTATCAATGGAATGCCTATCCTTTTTTGCGCTATTTATTGAGTTTGATCCTTGGTATATGGATCTATGATTTTGATTTTAAAATTGCGCTTTATTCCATCCTTTCAATATTTTTCGGGCTAGGGATTCTTTACTTCTGGCTTGTTATGAGGAAGTATTCCTTATTCATCACCGGGATCACGGGTTTGTTTATGATCAGTATGATTGGATATGCCATGGCCTATTATACCGATGAGCGTAAAGATTCGCATCATTTGAGTCATGTAGATGCTCAGCAAATAAGAGCCTTTGCAGGATGGATTGTGGATGATCCTATTGATCAAGAGAAATATGTCAGATATACATTTCAGGTAGATTCGGTACTCCTTGGAGATTTGCCTTTTAAAAGGCAGGGTAAAACCCATCTCTATGTTTTGAAAGAAGCAAAAAAAAAGGTGAGGCCTTATGGATCTTATCTGTATGTATCTGGAAACCTATTTGAAGTCAGATCCTCTAAAAATCCTATGGTTTTCGATTATGCTAAATACTTAAGTCGCCAACAAATTTACCATCAATCTTATGTGGCAGATGCTGCGATTTTGGAGATAGATACCGCTTCGATTTTTACTATTCGCGCTTTGGCATTTCAAATGAGAAATAAGGCAAAAGACCTATTTCAAAATCAGATTACTGATATTCAGTCCAGGGCCGTAGTAGTCGCCTTGGTACTTGGAGTTAAGGATTACTTGGATCAAGAGCTAAAATCAGCTTATGCTACCTCGGGTACTATGCACGTCTTAGCCGTATCAGGATTACATCTTGGAATCATTTTTCTGATGTTAGGTTTTCTATTGAAACCATTGAGAAATATATATTTAGGTCGCTATTACTATGGTATAGGGATCATCTTGGGACTCTGGCTTTATGCATTTATAACAGGTCTAGCTCCCTCTGTGATGCGTGCAGCTACCATGTTTTCTATTTTGGCTTTGAGCGAAATGAATCATAGAACTTCTAATATTTATAATTCGATTGCGCTGACCGCATTTGTATTGCTTTTGATAGATCCAAATATGATTTATGCCGTTAGTTTTCAACTTTCATTTATTGCTGTGACGGGGATTGTTATTTATTTTCCCATGTTCTATAATTGCTGGGCCATAAAAAATCCAGTAGGGGATTATTTTTGGGCGCTCATGTGTACTTCTTTGGCAGCACAAATAGCTACTCTTCCTATTACGATTTTTTATTTTCACCAGCTTCCTACTTATTTTTTGCTATCCAATTTATGGGTAGTACCCTCCGCTTTTGTCATTCTTATCGTAGCAGTTGTATTATTAGTAATTTCTTTATTTTCCGACCCAAGCCACTTATATATCGGATGGGTGCTTGAACATTTGATAGGTTTTATGAATGTCTATGTCATTTGGATTGAGCAGTTACCGTACAGTAAGATATCGGGCTTGTATCTTCATTCGAATGAAGTTTTAGTGAGTTATTTGATACTGATAGTATGCCTGCTGGCTTTTAAAAAAAGGTCATTTATTCGGTTATTATTTGGGTTACTACTCATCATTTTTTGGCAATCTATTATTCTGTTTACTCATTTTAAAGCGAATGAAAGAAAAATGCTTGTGATCTATGATACGCAAGATCAAATGAGTGTAGATGTCATTGATGGTCATTCTGCACGTTTAATGATTGATCGGTACAACCGTGGGACTTCTGCAAGCTTGAAATGGAACATAGATCCATTTCGTGGGTCTTTAGGACTCCCGAGCGCCTCAACTGACCTGACTGAATTATTTAAGGCCCAGGAGATGAAACACTTGGGCCCTTTTCATTTTTTTTTATGGCAAGGACGTAAAATTATATTTATAAATAAAAGCAATCAAAAGTGGGAGCTAGAGGAGTCTTTAACCGCAGATTATGTGATCATTACTGAGGAGTTAACCTTAGATTTTAAGTATTTATTGAAGCATTCAAACATAGGAGTATTGGTCATTGGTTCGAATTGTTCTCCATATTATGCCGATAAAATCAGTACTTGGGCTCATGAAATGAATGTACCTGTACATAATATAAAAGAAGATGGTTATTGGATGTTAGATTTGTAGTCACGGGAGCTAATATCATTGTTTAATATTTTCACAAAGAGCTCCTAACATGAATTTTGTTAATGCAAATAAGTTTGACTGAGCCGAAAGATATATTAGGTACCTATTGGGGGTTTGATCATTTTAGGGAATCTCAACTTGAAATTATCGAGTCCGTCCTAAAAGGTCAAAATACCCTTGCATTATTGCCTACTGGAGGGGGAAAGTCAATTTGTTTTCAAATTCCTGGGTTGTTACTTGACGGAGTTACCCTAGTTGTCACTCCATTGATCGCTTTGATGATTGATCAGGTGAATGAATTAAAAAAGAGAAATATAAAGGCAGTTGCCATCCATGGGGGCTTGTCAACTAGAGAAATTGATATCATCTTAGATAATTGTATTTATGGAGGTATTAAATTTCTTTATCTCTCTCCTGAAAGATTAACTTCAGAACTTTTTTTAGCCAGAGCAGAAAAAATGGTCATTGCCTTATTCGTCATAGATGAAGCCCATTGTATTTCTCAATGGGGGCATGATTTCAGACCTTATTATCTAAAAATCAAAGATTTCACCCAATTATTTCCAATGAAGAAGCTTATTGCGTTGACGGCTTCTGCAACTAAGGAGGTAAAAAAAGACATCATCAAGCAGCTAGACTTAGCGGATCCTAAAGTATTTCAGAACAGTTACTCACGAGCAAATCTTTCCTATGTTGTGTTTAAAGGAGAAAATAAATTTCAAAAGGTATATGATGTTCTCACTAAAGTAGCTGGATCTTCTATTGTATATGTAGGCAGTCGAAAGAGAGCGGAGCAGGTAGCTAGAGATTTAAATCAAAAGGGTATTTCTGCTCAGTTTTATCATGCAGGCTTATCCTTTGATGAACGAAATCAAAGACAAGCCGCATGGATTCAATCTAAATTAAGAGTCATGGTAGCCACCAACGCTTTTGGTATGGGCATTAATAAACCCGATGTGCGGACGGTGTTGCATTTAGATTTACCACAAACCTTGGAGGCCTATTATCAAGAGGCGGGAAGAGCGGGGCGAGATGGTTTGAAGGCTTATGCAGTACTCTTTTTTCATGACCAAGATATAATTGAGGCAGAGAAGCGTATCTCACGTGCTGCAGTAGACATCAAATTTATCAAGCGCGTCTATCAAGCCCTATCAAATAGGTATAAGATGGCGATTGGAAGTGGGGCAGGCTTGAGTTTTGATTTTGTTTATCTTGATTTCATCAATGATTTTGATTTACCTGCTTATCCAACGGTATTTGCCCTCAAGAAGCTAGAAAACGCTGGACTTATTCAGCTGACAGAAAATTTTTTTCAAAAGTCCAAGGTTTCCATGCTGATGCAGCGAGAGGCACTTTATCAGTTTCAGGTAGCCCATGCCCTTCTTGATCCCTTGATTAAAGTCCTTTTTAGGCTGTATGGTGGTGAGCTTTATACGAGTTATATCATGATCAATGAGGTAGATATCGCAGGCGTTTTAAAAATCAACTTAAAAAAAGTAAAAGAGCAGTTGAGCCTGTTGCATGACTATCAAGTCATCGACTATCGAATGACCACCTTTAAGCCACAAATTGAATTTATAGAAGGAAGATTGGACTTAGGATCCTTACCGATTCATTCGGTTGATTTGCAGGAAAGAAATCAGCAGGCCGTCGATAAATTTCACCAGGTACTTCATTATGTCAATACAGGTCATATTTGCAGAACCAGAATGCTACAAGATTATTTTGGTGAGCAGACCGATATAGGCTGTGGTATCTGTGATTATTGCCTTTCTAAAAAAAAGAACCCCCTAGATTTGAATCCTCTTGAAGTTATTCAATCGATTCCTTCTCAAGGGATCGAGATGGATGCCTTAGCAGCCCTTTTTAAACTTCATGACCGAGAAGACCTAATCAATGCCTTACGTAGTCTGGTAGATGAAAATAAAATTTATTTTGAAAGTGATGCGGTTATCAAAAAGCGATGACCTAGAGGTAAAAATTATTGAGTGTCATCAATCTTCTAAAATAGCCACGCCGGGCAATGTTTTCCCCTCCATATATTCCAATAAAGCCCCTCCACCCGTTGAAACATAGGATACTTTATCACCGTAACCTAGATTATTAATGGCGGCTGCAGAATCTCCACCTCCAATGAGCGAGAACCCGCCATTTTGAGTTGCGGTCACTACGGCCTCTGCTACGGCTTCGGTACCACGGGCAAAATTAGGGAATTCAAAAACACCCATGGGGCCATTCCAAAGAATAGTTTTGGAGTTTTTGATTACATTTTCGAAATCATTGATACTTTGAGGGCCGATATCCAGTCCCTCCCAATCGTCCGGAATTTCTCCAGAGGGGACGATCTGACGATTGGCCTCATTACTGAAATTATCAGCAATTACATTGTCAAGAGGAAGGTAGAGTTTTACTCCTTTGGCCTTAGCTTTTTTAATCAGTTCAAGGGTCAATGCCATACGATTGTTTTCACATAAAGATTTTCCGATGGCTCCCCCTTGTGCTTTTGAAAAGGTATATGACATGCCACCACCAATGATGAGATGGTCTACTTTATCCAGAAGCTTTTCAATGATCATTATTTTATCTGAAATTTTAGCTCCGCCCATGATGGCCGTAAAAGGACGGGTTGGATTTTCGAGTACCTTCTTAGCATTAGCCAATTCGCTACCCATGATATACCCAGCACATTTGTCCTTAAAAAATTGGGCCACAATGGTTGTTGAAGCATGTGCCCTGTGGGCAGTACCAAAAGCATCATTGACATAAATATCACCTAGTTTTGCTAGTTTTGATGCAAAAATCTCATCTCCTTTAGTTTCTTCTGGATAGAATCGGACATTTTCCAGGAGCATTACTTCTCCTGTTCCCAGTGATTTTGATAGCTCTAAAGCTGATGCTCCAATGCAGTCGCTGGCAAATTTTATTTCAGTACTCAATTTTTCTTGAAGATTAGGGATAATGTGCTTTAGAGAATATTTGTCCTCTGGACCTTTTTTTGGTCGACCCAAATGGCTCATTAGGATGACAGAACCTCCTTCGTTTATGATTTTTTTAATGGTGGGGATGGCAGCAATAATCCGAGTTTCATCAGTGACTATTAGTTCGTTATTCAACGGTACATTAAAATCAACTCTTAATAAGGCTTTTCGGTTTCTGAAATTAAAATCATCTATATTTTTCATATCCACTGAATATTTTTCGACCACAAAATTGTATCTAATTTCTTCAAATTAAAATTAATTATTACTAAATAAAGGAAGCACGCTTTAAACGATCATTTATGGCCCTTCCAATGCCTTTTTGAGGTACATATTCACCTAAAATCAGGTCGATATCTTCAGCATCTAAGGTTCTCAAGGCACTGAAAAGATGTTCCGCAGCTTCATTTACATCCCCATCGGGAGATAAAGCGATGCTTTTATTGGGATGCAGATAGGTTTTGGAAAAAGAGAGAATACCGGTTTTCATATCTGAATACCTTAAAAGGAGTAGCTCTAAATCACCTATGATGATTTTTTTTCTGGGAGCATAATGGCTGTCGAGCTGTCCGGGTGCATTAGGATTACTTTTTGTATGGCGTAGCACGTTTACTTCGCCAAACGTTCTGAGCATTTCTATATCTAGTCCTCCTAGTCGATGTACGCAAATTACGTCCTCTTCAATCGATACAATGGTGGACTCCAAACCGATATGGGCCGGTCCCCCGTCAAGAATATAGGGAATTTTAGACCCTAACTGTTGGTCTACATGCGCGGCAGTAGTAGGGGAAACATAGCCAAATGGATTGGCACTTGGTGCGGCCAACGGGAAACTTATATTCTTCAATAAATTTAAGGTAATAGGATGATCAGGGACTCTGATTGCCATTTTATCCAAACCTGAGGTGAGTAGATCAGGGATATTTTCTCGTTTGGGTAATAATAAAGTCAAGGGACCCGGCCAAAATTGCTCTGCTAACTTTTGGGCGAGTGCGGGAAATGCATGGACCAGCGCTGAGGCGTCATCGATATTGGTTACATGGGTGATCAGCGGATCAAAACTCGGGCGATCCTTTGCTGTATATATTTTTGCTATAGCGAGGGGCTCCAGTGCATTACCTGCCAAGCCATATACCGTTTCTGTTGGAATGGCTACCAGTTCGTTATTTTCTAAAAGTCGGGATGCTTTCCAGATTTGAGTACCAATTTCAGCCATTGATTTTAGTAGAATATAATTTTTCTGATATATTTACATTGAGATAAGGAAACATGGATCAAAGGAAGAAAAATTTAATAAGACTGACCTCAATATTGTTAGTTTTGGTAGTTGTTTTGGAAAAATTAGAAGTCATTCACTTAGATATTTTTTCTAATAATGGTGCTTTTTGGGTCTTGATTGCCGCCTATGCGATGGTAATCATCACCCTAAAGAAATAGTTTATTCAATCAATACTACGACTTTGTTTATTTTATTTTTTTGAAGTGAATCGGTCATGGCCGCTAGTCCGTCATTTTTTTTCAACTCATTTCGGGCATCTATGAAATAAGGGACAGGTTTTAATCTCCTAAAGGTAACCCTTCCATTTTTGTCAGTTTCCCCTTTGGCAAAGGCATTCTTTTGATAGCGATAGTTTTCTTCTGTGATGTACAGCACCACTTCGGCCGCCGCAACAGGTTGTTCGGAGGTATCCATCACTTGTATTTTTAGCGAGGTAGGCACCTGTGTTTTGGTCCAAGAAGGATGGCTGACTGAAAAGCAGACCATCAAAAAATAACTTATTCTAGATAGGTTCATGTTTTTTTCGTGCGTTTATCAAACTCGTTTTTCATTTGATCAAAGAGATCGACCCATATTGTGTCTGGATTCCTAAAATGGGTTTTTCTACATGGGTATATTTAATCACATAAGCATAGGTTGCTGGGCCCATGATTTGATCATTATAGGTACCGTCCCAACTGAAATTTTTATCATTTGAGTAATAGATCTGCTCTCCCCATCGGGTATAGATGAATATTTCAAATTGATCGACAAATAGATTGGGATATACAAAAAAGTTTTCATTCTGACTATTGCCATTCGGGCTGAATGCGTTTGGCGCAAAAATCTCAGGTTGACAGTCATTTATTCCTGCAATAAGTGGGGTGATCAAGACGGTATCGGATTGAACACAAGGACCGCTATCACCAATTTCTTCGACGGTTACATAATAAAATCCTGAGTCCAGTTCTGGCGTAAGACTGAGAGGAACATAAAGATTATTCTCTGTATATACTGTATCATAGTTGACGTCACTGATATATATATTTACTGCTGAGGGAAGGACGACTCCCGAAACAGTCAAACTTAAGTTCGCATCGATATCACAATCAGGAAGATTATTAGCTGATAATGAGAAGGGAGCGTCATCTTCGATAATAATTGGATTTTCTATAATACAGCTAGAGACCAAGTCCGTGATTTTATAATTATAAACCCCAGCAGAGAGCCCAGCGGAAACGAATAGGGTATCGGGTCCATCGATAGATCCAAAAGTGCTGATATCTATACCGCTAAAATCGTATCTATAATTTCCTTCTGATAAAATGAACAAAGAGAGGAGGGCATCCGCGGCACCGCAATTAGAGGGTGGGGTATAGGTCGGATTTAGTTCGGGCGCCGCTTTCACCGATATCAAAATCGTATCCGCGTTACTACAACCACCAAAAGCTTCGTCCTCTTTAGCATAAATGGTATATTCAAAAATACCCGAAAGCCCTGTTGATATGGACTGCGTACTGGTCGTATCCATGGCTATTCCATCAATAGTCCATTGTTGAGTATTTAAATCACTTATGTAGCTGTTTAAATCGGGTGCCGTATCAAACTGACAATACTGTTGATCTATACCCAAATCAAGGTCTGGACGCCCATCACCAACAAATATTTCAAGCGTATCCGAGGAACAACCATCATCATTAATAATGGCCAAGTAGAGGGTTGTAGGATCAAAAATCTCAATGGTCCGAGCAGTATCCCCAGATGACCAATAATAATTATAGTCGCTACGATCTTCATTCCATGCCGCAAGCTCCAAAAATTCATCGCATATGGAGGCACTTTCGGTAATGTCTGGGTTTACCGGAAGGCTATAAACCTCCAAGGTATCTGTGATCAGGCTGTCATAGCCACATCTATTGGTAATATTCAAGGTGAAATACTGAAAACCAGCGGCACCATATTCATATTCTGTAGTCTGCTCATTGGTAGCATACAAAGTATCGGTTTGAGATAATGAATCATAAAAAACCCAAAAGTATTCATCCAAAGTAGAACTACCCGATGCATAAAACTGAGTAGAAAGTCCAAAACAGGCATTGACATAGGAAGCCGTGGGGTTCTGAAGAGAAGACCCTGAATTTTGAACAAAGCTAGGTAGACCCTTTCTACTGGTATGACCTAACAAGTCAAAACCTGTAGCATTGAAATTGGCCGCAGATCCTTCTAGTGCAGGATTAGAAATGGTGCCAACCGCGACCCCTTGATCAATGGCTAGGTAGATGATGCCGTTGGGTCCACGCTGGAGTGCACCGTAGACACCTCCCGAACTGTAATCATCATATTTACTTGATGAGATATAAGTTATTTCATCTTCAGTATCTAAGCTATCCAGATTGAACTGGATCAACTCACTTGCTGAGGACGTGTAAATCTTTGATCCATCGCTAGAAAAAGCTAGTCCGTAGAGGTCATCAGTTGCTGCAGTTTCGATTTGTCTGACATTTTCAAAATTTCCTGTTTGGTTATCAAAATCAAATATTTCAAGTGTATTGGGACCTGGAATGGTATTGGCAAACAATCGAGTGCCACTACCAAAGGTCATGTAACCTGAGGCATGTTCAGGTGTTTGGGCTTCTAAGACGCTACCTATTGGGGTATATACCGTTTCTCCGATGCCTTCATCATCGATGAGATTGGTTCGGAAGGAATTATTTCCGAACTCATGTGTGATCAGCCAGGCATTTAAAGAAAACCCCGAAGAAGTAATTTTCTCAATACTTTGGTCAAACAAAGATAAATTACTTAGTACAACGGCACCGCGCGCCGAATCTTTTTTCATATCAACAATAGCATAAGTCATGGGGAAATGGGTTTCACCCACATCTACTTCTCCGGCGGTGAATACATAGAACATGGTGATGTCGTCCATAAAAGGAATGATCAGGGTACCTTGGCTACTTGTACTATCTCCAGAGAGACTTTGGATACTGTCAGTTAGAAAGGGCATGACCTGATGCGCTCTGTTCCAAATGGTTTTCCCATTGGTGTAAAACACCAAATTCCCATCAACATCATCGATGGTCGCACAGCCCTCCAAGGAGTTCATTTGATTTCCATCATCGATCGGTAGGGGACCATCGGTGAATTCAATGCCGGCGGTCTCTCCGAAATACCATTTATTTTGAATTTGACGTTGGGCACCGTATTCCGTGACCGAGGATTCTGCATATTTAGTACAGCCTGAGGCACCGGTTATTTCCACCCAATAAATACCTGCGGTATCGATATCGATGGTGCTGGTGGTTTCACCCGTATTCCACTGATATGAAATACCATCTTCTGCCTGTGGATCAAGGGTAAGAATTTCATTATCACAAATGGTAGTATCTGAGATTAGATTGACTTCCATTTCTTCGGCAATGATGTTAATAGACTTAGTAATACTTTGTATTTTACCATTAAGCTCTACGTAAAGGGTGACATTATATGAACTCGCAGATTCGTAGGCATGAATGGGAGCGATGCTGTTGATTCCATTTCCATCTCCAAAATCCCATAAATATTTATTGGCGGGCGGATCTACCAAAGGGAAAAATTTAGTAGATAGATCTTGACAACTATCTAAATAAGTAAAATCTAAAGAGGTGAATTCCTCAAAAGTACCCGGTGCAAATGATGGGAACTGCGTACTTTGAAAATCGGTCGTTGAAAAATCATTGTCGTATTCAATAAAATCATAATTACCGTCAATATTTTTAATTTGCTTAACCAAATAAGGACCTGCTTCCTCTTCTTGAACGAGGTGGTATAGTTTACCATCAATAGCCCTTTTAAGACCATAACTTCTGTAAACTGGATCCGGTAGAATAGATTGGATGAGATTTAAGCTATCGGTCAAATCAAATAGGTAGAGATCACCTGAGAGCTCATTGAAAGCACCATAGCGAGAAAGATATAATTTGCTCCCATCATTTGACCATTCAGCATCATAAATATTTTGCTTAGCATCATCAGGAAAACCTGTATTTAAAATTTGACTATTGAAGCTTAATACTCCAGAAGTATCATTAAAGTTCATGAGCATAACGTTTCTTAAGGCAGTTTTGGGTGCCACGGCTAGAATAGAATAAACTGGATTCATTGACATATGGGCTGCTTCAAATTCCCTAATGTCAGTAGTAAAGGGGTCAAGAATACTTACAGGCTCTGGATCAACACCGTCATTGGTGATTTTGTATACATAAAAAGCATGGGTACCTCTATTTTGGGCGATCAACCAGCTGAGGCTTGAATTGGTGGCACTTTGTACGACCGTCATACCTTCCGCAGGACTGAAAAGGCCTACTGAGTTATTATTCGATACGACTTCGCCTAAGGGGGCATCAAGACTCCCATTACCCTGAGCACTTAGATCTACGATACTATATTGCAATTCATCTTCTGCGGATAGTTCGCTTGCGTTGGTAAAAACAATATATCTATCCGCATCATCGGGTGAGGGACAGGCCAAGGCGGTTTGATTGACGGCGGCATCACCGTTTAAATCAATAGCGCCCGACATAATTTCCCCGGAGCCATCGTAAACCCGCACGCCATCGGTGTACAACAATAAGTTTCCTGTAAGAGAATGATTAATCACTGCAGGACCTCCCAACCCAAAATCCGCATTCATACGATCCTCCTGATATACTTGAAGGCCATTTTTATCAAATTGTAAGTTGGCGGTAGAACTGCCAAAAAACCATTGTGTTTCATTTAATAATTGCGCATTTAAAGCCATTGAAATCACCAAAAGACAGGTGAAAATGAAACCTTTCCGATAAATGGTGGTGAGGTTTATGAAGGATTTAATAATTAAGTGGTTCAACTGTGGATTCAAATCTTTAAATTTACGGCAAAATACTATGGTTTATTTAACGTTCAATAAGAGTGCCAAAGTATAATGCCAAATTTATGCTTTAGTAATTGTTTTTTTAACTTTTGATCTATTTTAATCCTTTTATGGAGCTAAGAGCTTTGTTTCTGTTCTTGTTTTTAGTGCATCTTAATGTTTTGATGGCTCAGGACACGCAATTTTCACAATACTATTCAAATCCTATGTTTTTGAATCCGGCTCTGGTTGGCATAAATCAACAAGGAAGTGCAGGTGTAAATTATCGTAATCAATGGCCTTCGATTAACGCTAATTTTGAAAGTTATTCCTTTTACACCTATTATAATTTTGATGATGTAAGCAGTAGTTTGGGCGTGATTCTCAATTCAGATAGAGAAGGTTTAGCGGGACTTTATGCGCGAAGTGCAGCCGTTCAATATGCTTATCAAGTTCGATTAAACTATAACTGGACTTTTAGGCCAGGCGTCGAAGTGGGATACGTCTGGAAGGATATAAACTTTGATCGTTTAACTTTTGGAGATCAATTTGATGATACGGGATTGATTGCTTCTCAGACCATTGAATCTTTTAATACGGGATTAAGTGTTGAATTTATGGATTTGGCTTTTGGAGGCATAATTTTCAATAAACAAGCCTGGTTGGGTACCTCTTTTCATCATATCACAGAACCGAATCAATCCATTTCAGGAGATGAGAGTCCCTTGAGGATAAAGTTTTCATTGCACGGAGGTTATAAAATTAATTTCAGTCAGATCAACGCCAGATGGGCTTCAAAAGAGGGTAAAGAAAGAAGTTTTACCCCTTCTTTTAATTTTAAAGATCAGCAAGACTTTACACAACTAGACGTCGGCATGAGTCTTATGTTAGAGCCGCTTATGTTGGGACTTTGGTACCGTGGCTTCCCTAGCGAAGATTTTTCCGGAATTGGGGCGAGCGATATGGTCATGTTATTTGGTGTTAAAATGGGGCCTACTCTGGTGGGTTATAGTTATGATTTTACCTTATCAGACTTAGGATTTCGTAGTGGGGGTGCTCACGAGCTCTCAATAAGTTATTCATTTGATTTAAGAGATGTCAAAAAACCTCCTCGAGGTTCTCGTGATGTAAAATGTCCTGTGCCGTTTATTTTTTAGGCCATGGGTAAAAAAATGAAAGCCATCTGTTTATTTGATATTTTTTTTAGAAATGTATTTTTATGAGTGAAAAAACAATTGTTATTCTGGTTTTGGGGATTTTGATCTTTGATTTCCTTTTGGATTTATTATTAAGCTTTTTAAATGAAAAAAGTTCTAAGAAACCCATTCCAGAAGAACTGAATGGGATTTATGATGATGAGAAATATCAAAAATCTCAAGAATACCAAAATACTACGGGTCGCTTTGGTAAAATTTCGGATACGTTATCGTTGATCGTAATGGTCGGTGCTATTGGGTTGGGATGGTTTGGGCTTTTGGATGATTGGGCACGTAGTTTCAGTCCTTTGGCACCGATCACCCCTTTGATTTTTTTCGGGATTTTATTTGTGATATCGGATTTGATGGGTATTCCCTTTTCACTCTATCAAAATTTTGTTATTGAAGCTCGTTTTGGATTTAATAAGATGACCTTAAAAACTTATTTTGCAGATAAACTTAAGGGTTATCTTTTGACGGCTTTATTGGGAGGAGGTTTGCTTGTTATTTTTGTCTTGATGGTTACCCTCATAGGGACTGATTTTTGGTGGTATTTTTGGATTGTGATCACGATTTTTTTATTGGCCTTAAATATGCTTTACACTTCTTTATTACTGCCGTTGTTCAATAAATTAGTGCCTTTAGAAGAAGGTGTCTTGAAAAAATCTATAGCAGACTTTGCAGAAAAAGTGTCTTTCCCCCTCACGCAAGTATTCGTAATTGATGGCTCTAAACGATCAAGCAAAGGCAATGCGTTTTTCTCAGGATTGGGAAAAAAGAAAAAAGTAGTGCTTTACGATACTTTAATTGCCAAGCACAGTGTTGATGAACTTACGGCAGTCTTTGCCCACGAGGTGGGTCACTACAAAAAGAATCATATTTACATAGGTACCTTCATGTCTATTGTTCAGACTGGATTGATGCTCTTTTTACTCTCAAAGATGATTTTAAATACGCAAGTTAGTTTTGCCATGGGGGGAGATGTAACAGCTATCCATCTTAATATGCTCGCTTTTGGGATTTTATATAGCCCAGTATCAAGAATATTAGGAATCATAATGAATTTGATCAGCCGTAAACATGAATATGAGGCAGACGCCTATGCGGCAACGCATTTTGCTGCGCAACCTTTGATCGATGGGTTGAAAAAAATGAGTGGTGATCATTTATCCAATTTAACGCCTCATTCGGCCAACGTCTTTATCAACTACTCACACCCAACAGTTTTGCAGAGAATTAGGGCAATGAATTTATTGAAATAAAGGACTATTTTAAAAATTCAATTTCGGTGGTAAAGGGGAATTTCATCATATATGCATGTGCTTCTTCAACCGTAATTTCTTCATGGATAATTTTGTAAAGTGTTTCAGTAATAGGAATGCGCATAGGGTTATTTTTTGACCATTTATGGATGATATCGATGGTCTTAATACCTTCAGCGACTTCTCGCATGGAATGGGTAATTTCATTTAATTTTTCCCCATTGGCTAACCTCAGTCCGACACTGTAGTTTCTGCTCAGATTGCTTGAGCACGTTGCAATCAAATCACCAATACCTGCAAGTCCTAAAAAGGGTTCGACTTGGCCTCCCATGGCTTTACCTATTTCGACCATTTCGACCATGCCCCTGGTGATAAATAAGGATTTGGCGTTTTCACCTAGTTTCATGCCGTCAATGGTTCCGGCGCCTACTGCAATGATATTTTTTAAAATCCCACAAAGCTCAGTACTCATTAAATCATTACTTCCAAAAACTAAAAAACGATCACTTTTGAGATATTTTTGACCTAGGTGAATAACTTCATCAAAGTCGCTTGCAATGACAGATGCTGCAGGCATCTTCAAGGCAATTTCTTTAGACAAATTGGGACCTGCAATACAACCTATTCTTACCACTGATGATTCTTGTCTAATGACCTCACTCATAGTGAAAATTTGACTTTCTGATCCCTTAAGGGCGTTATTTTTATTATTAAAATCAAATCCTTTTGTACCATGAATTAAGACATGATAAGGTTTTAGGTAAGGAGATAGGTTTTTCATCATTTCCCTGAAATTGATAGAAGGAACTATTGGAAAAATGACGTTGCATTTCTCGGCAAGGAAAGAGATATCTGTGATGATTTCTACGTTATCAGCGATTTGGTGGTAGCCATTTTTTCTAGTTTTGATCAGTTGCGTTGCTTTTTGCTCATTTCTTGCATAAAGCAGGACGCGTTTACATTTATCAGCAAGTAGATTGGCCAATGCGGTACCAAAATTACCCGTACCAATGACTCCTACGGTTGCTTTATATGTGTTTTTCAAGGCCATATCCCTCTAGTCGGTTGTGGTAATAATAGAGTGTGCTTGCATTGAGTATTAAAATTTGGTTCTTTACTTTTATCAAGGGTCTTTTTGCGTGATACATCCCTACATTGTTCAGTCCATAAATGATGGATTCATCTACCTTATTTTTAAATTTATCGTTTACATCTACCTTATCTTGTTCATTGAGCTCCAGAATGACCTTTCTCAACTTTTTAAAACTTTTCTTGAAGGCTTCATAATCTAAAGTGAGGTCGTCTTCAGATAGTCTTAAAATACTGTAAAGATCTAGTTTAGAATTTTTTCTTTCGAGCATTTTAAAGGCAGTATAGGCAACCAAATGGCTAGAGTAAACACGGTTATTCTTATAGTATTCTTCGACGATTTTTTTAGAAAGAATTTGTACATAGGTATTTTCTCGTTGCTTATCCACGTTAACTTTTCCATTGGAAAGGAAATAATCTTTGATATCGATCACTTTTCCATGCTGGTCTAAGCTTTGACCCTGATCATTTACATAATTACCCAAAACATCAAGACCACGACCAATACTGACAGAGATGTCAGATTTTTTGGTAAAAAATTTCATGAGAAAGGTGGCCATTTTTTTAGAATTACTAAAGGCATCCGACTCTCTGTAATACCTTTCTCTACCGGTTCGTTTGAGATGCTCGTTAATTAGGGAAGGTGCTTCTAGCGTAAACTGGTAATTAATGACCACAGGTACAATAAAAATAGGTTTGGCTTGCTTGCCGTGGTCACTGATCAAGGACCTTTGGGCTTCAATGGCTGTACCTAATAAGCCTAATTTCAATGAATTTTCGATTTGACCGGATCGACTTCTCGTACCTCCCGGAAAAAAAAGGCTGTGACATCCCCATTCCAAAGCTCTTTTTGAATATTCTTTTAAGGTCTCTAAATAAATTGGATTTTTCTTTCTTCGATCTAGTTTATAGGCCCCTAAGCTGTTCATGAAATAGGCCAATATTTTTATATTGAATAGGTTAAGTCCTGCACCATAGATGAAGGGAGGGAGCCCCAAAAATTGTATGACCCACCCAATGAGAACGGAATCTAGATTGCTAAAATGAGTAGGTACCAGTACAATGGTTCCTATTTTCGCCAATTTTCTCAATTGTTCTGGCTCACCCACTACATGAATTTGATCTTGTAAATCTAGCTGTCGACTAAATATTGATTTAAACCCTTTGACTCGGGCGGCATTGAGCAATCGGGCAAACCCAAAAGTGGTAATCCTTTTTGCAAATCGATAAGATGACTTATTGAAACTGCCAACGATTTCTTTACAATAGCGATCAATGATTTCCTTTAATATTTCTTTCTCAACCGTTACCTTATCCTTACTTTCTTTAATAGATAATTGTTTTTTCTGGATGCGTTTCCAAAAAGTCAAATCATCTTTTGGATCGACCCTCCATGGATTGTTAATGACGCGCTGTTTTTCTCTGTAGATGGTCATTTCGAGTTCTTCATGAAGGGTTTTACGACCATCGCCTTGAATCAGATTGGTAAAAACATTTTGACTCACTTCATCTAAAAATGTTTTTTTATTTTGTGAAAGATTGACTATTGGCCAATCTTTTTTTCTCTTTAGAATATCTTTATATCGAGGTCTACTCTGACTCATTTAATGTTTTTAAGTCCGCAAATATAAACATTTGGCTATTTAATCAATGATAAATTGTCCCTGTCCGACAAAGATGGCTTGTCCGCCTACCTTCACTTTTTTTATGTTTTCATTTTCGCCTTCAATTTCTATGTGAATCAAACTTGGCCTATTTATCTCGAAACCTTGTTCACTGATGAGTGGACCTTTTTTTATGCCATATTTAAACAAATAACAAGCCAAGGGTCCGTTGGCAGAACCAGTTGCAGGATCTTCAGTAATGCCAATTTCTGGAGCAAACATGCGGCCATGTAAATCGCCTTCGGGTAATAGGCCCTGCGGCGTGAACACATAGACACTATGATCTTTTAATATAGACTTAAGCTGTTCCCAAATTTGGGTGTTAAAAGTCAAATTTTGGATGTTTTCAACTGATTTTACGGGAACGATAATATAAGGAACGCCACAAGAAACTTCTTGGACAGGATAATCCATTAAATCGGATTCAGATAAGTTGAATAATTGTGCGATGTCACTTCTATTTTCGAAGATAGTACCAAAATAGGGGGGTATTTGATACATAGTAGCCATAAGTGTCCCTTTTTTGGACATTTTGATTTTAACTTCAATAGGACCAATGATTTGGGCCAATGTAAGAACTATTTCTCCGTCTTCTTTTGGAAATTTCTCTGCCAAGAAATAGGCAGTTCCAATACTTGGATGGCCCGCAGTAGGGAGTTCTTTGATGGGAGTAAAAATGCGCATCGGATATTCTCCTGCACTATTTGTTGGAAATAGAAAGACGGTTTCTGATAAATTAAGCTCCCTCGCAATATTTTGAAACATTTCAGGAGGAATTTCTGTTGCATCTTCGAAGATGGCCAATTGATTTCCTCCAAATTTCTTATTTGTGAAGACATCGAGAAGATGATATGTAGCTTTTTTTATATTCATTTATGCAGGATATGTGTAAATCTAATGAGGTTGTTTATAAGTGCCTATTTTTTATGCAAGTGAAGTAGTTTAATATTGTATTTATATGAGCACACTCAAAGACATACAAGCTCCTGTCAAACAGGAAATGAATGAATTTGAATTAAAATTCCGTCAGTCCATGAAAAGCAAGGTGATGTTGCTTGATAAAATCATGGATTACATCATCAAGAGAAAGGGAAAGCAAATGCGCCCTCTATTTGTTTTCCTTACCGCAGCGATAACGGGTAAGATCAACGAAGCCACTCATCGAGGAGCCGCATTGATAGAGCTCTTGCATACGGCCAGCTTGGTGCACGATGATGTTGTAGATAACGCACACTACCGTCGAGGGTTTTTTTCAATTAATGCCCTTTGGAAAAATAAGATAGCTGTATTGGTGGGAGATTTTCTGTTGTCAAAAGGCCTTCTACTTTCCTTGAAAAATGATGATTTTGAACTACTTCGGATTGTTTCTAATGCCGTTCAGCAAATGAGTGAAGGAGAACTACTTCAGATGGAGAAGGCTAGAAAATTAGACATCACAGAAGAGCTTTATTATGAAGTAATCAGACAAAAAACCGCCAGTTTAATTACCTCTTGTTGTCAGGTAGGTGCGAGCTCGGGGGGAGGGACTGATGAAGACATTTCCAAAATGGGAACATTTGGGACTAAAGTGGGTATGGCATTTCAGATAAAGGATGATTTGTTTGACTATGAAAATGCAGCGATTGGAAAGCCCACGGGCATTGATATACGAGAAAGGAAGATGACTTTGCCTGTTATTTACGCACTCAAACATAGTACTTCATCAGAAGTTTCAACCATTAAAAAGATGATTACAGATAGTGAGAAAAAAGCGGCTAATGTAAAAAAAGTAATTGAATTTGTGAAAGAAAAAGGGGGCATTGATTATGCAACAAAAAGAATGAATGATTTTCTTTCAGAAGCGCTTGCTATCCTCAAAACATATCCAGATTCGGTTTATAGAAACTCACTAGAGCAGCTTCTCGCCTTTACGATTGCTAGAAAAACGTAAATTTATTTTTTTACTTAAATGGCGCCTCATTCATCATGAAAAGTTTTATTGGAGACCTTGCGGAGCGATTGCTCACAAAATACCAAGATCCAAAAAACCTGACGGTCATTTTCCCCAACAGAAGGGCAGGACTTTTCTTACAGCAAGAACTTGGAAAACGAATTAAAAAACCTATATGGTTGCCTCACATTTCGAGTCTTGAGGATTTTATACTGTCTCATTCTAAATTTGAAAAAATAGAAAGTTTTGAGTCAGTCCTATGGTTACATGAGGTTTACTTAAATCATCAGGAAAAAGGAGAGGCCCTTGATAAATTTTTCTTTTGGGGTGAAATGATCATAAAAGATTTTGAAGAAATAGATCAATATGGCGTGGATGCCCATCAACTTTTTACTAGCATAAAATCTCAAAAGGAGCTGGATCAAGAATTTTATTTTCTTTCAGAAGAAGATAAGAAAATAATCACTTCTTTTTGGGCTACTTTTTTACCTAAAAGCAGCAAAAACCAAGATATATTTTTGGAGACATGGAAAATACTTAAATCTATATATGTTGAATATAAGTCTCTATTGATGGCAAAAGGGAAAGCATACATTGGGATGATTTACGCAGACTTCTTAGTACATTTATTAGGGGATGATTACCCCGATAAAGGGCATTTGATTTTTGTTGGATTTAATGCATTAACAGCCGTTGAAGAGCGTATTATAAAATATTATGTTGAGCACAAGGGTGCGGAGGTACTTTGGGATACAGATGCTTACTACTTAGACGATACTTCCCAAGAAGCGGGCTATTTTCATCGAATGTATCAAAAAGATAGGATTCTAGGCAACACTTTTGAACCCGAGATTGCCAATCATATTTCTGACCCTAAGTCAATGACCGCTATAGGCGTTTCCTTGGAAGTGGGTCAAGCCAAAGCTTTAGGTGAAAAATTATCAATTTTAATGTCAGAGCCGCATTTCAGAGCAGAAGATGTAGTCATCGTTCTCCCCAATGAATACATGCTATTTCCTGTTTTACATGCACTGCCCAAGGCTTTGAACGAGATTAACATAACGATGGGCTTTCCCCTCAAAGATACGCCCATATACGCCTTATTGGAAAGCATATTAATGCTTCAAAATATGCGGAGGCTTGGGGCCAATGATGATATTTTTTATCATAAACCCGTTATCGCCATTTTGGAGCATCCATTGATTTATGGGTTGGACGTCATACGTTTCAAAGAGTTTAATGCTCAAATTAAAAAGTACAATTTAATTTTTGTAAGAGGCAGTCAGATTCCATTGAACACAACCTTATTAAAATTAATATTTTCGAAGCCAGAAAATCCATTAGATTATCTTTTAGAAATCCTTAAAACACTTGAAGATCAATCAGAAATAGAAAAAGACGACCTGGATAGGGCCTTTATTCATAAATATTATCAACATATTCTTCAATTGAGAGAAGTGCTAGGAGCGCAAGTTGATCTCCTATCCTATGAATTTTTGATTCAATTATTTCAAAAAATTTCTAGAAGTTTGAAAATACCCTTTTCAGGAGAACCCTTAAGAGGAATCCAAATCATGGGTATACTGGAAACTCGGAATCTGGATTTTGAATATGTTTTTGTATTGAGTATGAATGAAAATGCCTGGCCGGCACCTCCAAAAAGTGGATCTTTTATTCCCTACAATATCAGAAGAGCTTTTGACTTACCTACTCATGAACATCAAGACGCGATATATGCTTATTTGTTTTATCGATTGTTACAACGTTCTCGAGAAGTGGTTTTTTATTATAACATCATTTCGGAATTCAATGTGAATGGCGAACTGAGTCGTTTGGTAAAACAACTGGAACTTGAATCAGCTCATTCGATCGAAAAGAAAATATTAGCAAATCCCATTGGGCTTCCTGTCAAAAAAGAAATCTCGGTGCCCAAGGGTTATCTGGTTATGAAAAAGTTAGCAAGGTTCACGATGGATTTTAAGACGCCCTATATGAGCAGATTGACACCATCAGCGTTGGATACCTATTTATATTGTAAACTCAGATTTTACTATAAATATATAGCAGAATTATATGAAGAAGATCAAATTCAAGAAGAACTTGACGCTTTGATTTTCGGTAATATTCTTCACGATGCGATGGAAATTTTATATCGCCAATTCATGGTTGTACAAAAGACGGATATTGTGAATGCTCCGCATTTCTTTTGGTTGAGAGAAGGCGTCGATGGGGCGATTAATGAAGCGTTCCATAAGCATTACCGAATCAAAGGAGACAAGAAAAAAATAATGATTGAAGGCAGAAATATCATCGCTGCTGAAATAATAAAAAAGATGATCAATAAAATATTAGATATAGATGAAAAGTATGCGCCATTTAAAATATTAGGCTTAGAATCAGGTACTAAAGAGGGCTTCTCCGTTGACCTGCCCATTGAGGTAAATGGTAGAAAGCAGGTGATCGGTCTCAAGGGTAAAATTGATAGAATTGATTTAAGAGCGGGCGTATTGAGGGTGGTAGATTACAAAACGGGTAAGGATGAAAAAACATTCGATACCCTTGCTTCACTGATTGACCCTGAAAGCACCAAACGAAATAAAACCGCTTTTCAAATATTTTTTTACAGTTATTTAGTGCAAAGTGGATACAAAGGATCTTATGATCGTATTGAGCCCAGCATATTCAATAGTAAGCATCTTTTTGATGATAAATTTGATTGGAAATTAACTCAAAAAGAGAAAGGTCAAGCCGAAATTCAAGTACAATCTTTTGCACAGTATAGTGATGAATTTGAGCAAGTTTTGAATGAATTACTTACCGAAATTTGGGATACTGAAATCCCGTTTGATCAGACCAATGATCTCAAAAAATGCGAATATTGCCCATATAATGCGATTTGTAAGCGTAATTAAGGGCATTCATATTATTTATCCGTATCGAAGATCTTTACACTATCCCATAGGTGATGGCAATCATCTATGAAGCTTTTGTGCGCTTCATGTTCCTGATAAATATCATGTGCCTTTTTATCTTCAAAGGTGACTACTAAGGCAACAGTATAACTTCGTTCAATGATGGGCCTATCTGTCGTTGCGGGAATCCCAACATGATAGGAGTCAATACTATTGACCTGATCAAGGAAAGTAATCGTACGATTTTTGAAGGCACCTATCTCCTTATTTGATGTATCTTTTAACCAAAAGAAGACCATATGGATAAAATTACTTTGACTTTCTTTTGTATGAGTAGCCATTATTATGAGGTTCTAATTTTCAATGTTTAAATATAAGTGATTGAATGTGTAGGCTTCTGAAGCTGAAATTATTCAGATACTTTTAATAGTGCTTTAAATTTTTTCGCCACTAAATCTATTTTCGGTTTTGAAACACTCAAAACATAGGGCTGATACGGATTCTTTTTTTCATAATCCTGATGATAGTCCTCAGCGGGATAAAAAGCGACCAAAGGTTCGATGAGCGTGACAATAGGGCGGTCAAATACGGTACTTAAATCCTTTATTTTCTGAGAGGTCGTTTCTTTTTGAGCCCCGTTATGGTAAAAGACAACCGATCGATATTGTTTTCCAACATCAGGCCCTTGTCGGTTCAACTGCGTAGGATCATGTGCCGTAAAAAGGATATCTAACAAGGTTTCGTAAGTGATTTTATTGGGGTCAAAATAAATCTGTACCGCTTCGGCATGCGTAGTTTTTCCCGACGAAACAAGATCATATCGGGCTTTATCCTTTGTGCCACCCGCATACCCAGAAACTGCCTCGAAGACGCCTTCAATTTGTTCAAATGAGGCTTCAATACACCAAAAACAGCCACCGGCAAACGTAGCTGTATCTAGTTTTAGATCGCGAGGAAATGTTTTTTTAATGCTTGTATGTAGATTCTGAGATTCGGATGCATTGGAGACACATGATGAAGAGATCAAGAGGCTGACCAATAAGAAGAGGGGAGTAAGTTTAAATGACTGCATATAAAAAAAGCTAAAACATTGATATACAAAAACAAAAAAGAGAGTCTATTGAATTTCTTTACGAAAATAAATAATCCACTTAGGTTAAACGAAGTTTAGGCGTGTTTATTATTAAATATTATCTACGTTTTTTACCGTAGAAGGGTTTGTGGCTCGCTCTTTTTTGATCAGGATTGTAAGCTGGAGCCGCACCTAAGGAAGTAGGTATTTCAGCTTTGGGTATGATTCTTCCAATAAATTTCTCAATATCACCAAATTGTCTTTGTTCTTTTTCATTGATAAAGGTAAAGGCAACGCCCTTGGCAGCTGCTCTGGCCGTTCGTCCGATTCTATGGATATAATCTTCTACGTCATTGGGAACATCATAATTGATGATCAATTCAATGTCTTCAATATCAATACCTCGAGACAATATGTCTGTGGCCACCAGAATACTTAATTTTTTTGCTTTAAATAAATTAAGTACTTCACCCCGTTCTTTTTGATCAAGGTCTGAGTGTATTTCGGCGACCGAGAATTTTAATTTTTTCAGGGATTTGGTTAAATTTTTTGTATTCTCTTTAGTTGAACAAAAGACAATAACACTTAAAAAATCTCCGGCACTGAGCACATGTTCTATCATGGGGATTTTTTGCGTATCGTGTACGACAAATCCTACTTGGATGATTTTGTCTGCAGGTACAGAAACGGCGACATTAATCTCCTCAGGATTATTTAAGACCTCCTTAGCCATTGTTCTCATTTTAGGAGGCATAGTAGCTGAAAACATCAAATTTTGACGTTTTGCCGGAAGAAATGAGATGATTTTCTGAATGTCTTGATGAAAACCCATATCTAGCATTCGATCAGCTTCGTCAAGCACAAGAAAGCGTAAGCTTTTCATATTTACATAGCCCATTTTGAGGTGAGCGATCAATCTTCCAGGTGTAGCCGTAATGACTGATGCGCCCTCAGAAAGTGCTTTTTTTTCTTGAGCAAACAGATCTCCGTCCCCACCACCATAAACAGCGATGGAGTTCACCCGTGTAAAATAGGATAACCCCTGCATTTGTTGGTCTATCTGAATGGCCAATTCCCTAGTGGGTACAACGATTAAGCATTTAGTTGCCTCAGGTTCATCTTTAGTTAAAATATCATTGATAATGGGGAGCAAAAACGCCGCAGTTTTTCCGGTACCTGTTTGGGCAGATCCTATAAGATCTTTACCAGCTAAAATGACGGGAATTGCTTGCTCTTGGATGGGCGTTGTGGATTCAAAACCTATTGCATCAATGCCCTGCAATAAGTCTGGATGGAATCCTAGTTCACTAAATTTCAATGCTTTCTCAAATTATATTGCCCCAATTTAGACAATATGTTTGGCATTACATCAACGGGGAACTTTCATTCTTTGAGATTCTCCAAAAATTATTGATACTATGCAGGTGTTATGTGGATAAAGTACTTAATATCTTTTCAGGATGTTAATAAACATGTTGATAATTTCTTTAAAAAGAAATCTAATTAAGTTGTACAAATGTTTTTGAACAATTCTAGTTCCACTAACTTTAACAATTAAATAATCAAACTCATGGAAGCCAAAACAGTTAAAAATTCCCAAACTACCATTACTGAATTAATGATCCCCTCCTACGCAAATTTTGGCGGAAAAATACATGGGGGTATCTTATTGTCCATAATGGATAAGACGGCCTATGCTTGCGCAAGTAAGCATGCGGGTAACTATTGTGTGACGGTATCGATCGAAAATGTTGAGTTTCTTCAACCTGTTGAAGTAGGAGATTTGGTTTCGTTTTATGCGTCAGTGAATTATGTAGGCAAATCATCCTTGGTTGTGGGGATGAAGGTAGTTGCTGAAAATGTTAAGATGGGTACGGCCAGACATACCAATTCATCTTATTTCACCATGGTGGCCAAAGGAGATGACAACAAAACGGCAAAGGTGCCTGAATTGGTATTGGAAGAAGAAATTGAGGTTAGAAGATTTCTGGAAGCTTTAAAGCGTAAGGAATTTAGTGCGGCATTCAGGGACAGAATGCAAGACGTTAAATCGGCTTTTTCAAGAAAAGATATGGCTCTTTTGAGCCAGGAACGTTGTGTTGTAGGATTTAATTAAGCGACAATATTTGTAAAGACCAAGAGTCCTAATGCTTAGGCAAATAGATCTTATTTAAAATAAGATCTATTTATTTTATGATTTTAAGCTAATTGGGCTTCTATTTTTTCGCTCAATACCGACTTGGGGACTGCTCCCACTTGTTTGTCGACGATTTTTCCACCTTTAAATACAAGTAGGGTAGGTATAGATCGGATACCAAACTTTGCAGAAACTTCAGGGTTGGTGTCAACATCTACTTTTCCGATGATGGCTTTACCTTCAAATTCATTTGCTAACTCTTCAACCAAGGGTCCGATCATTTTACATGGGCCACACCATTCTGCCCAAAAATCAACCAATACAGGTTTGTCTGAGTTGATGATCTCCTCGAAATTACTGTCTGTTATTTCCACTGGCTTTGACATAAAATTTTTCTTTAATTTATTGTTTATTAATTTTTTTTTGGAGCTACAAACTTAAACAATTTGTAACCTCAATTAATAATATGAGTACTACTTTAACATAATTTTTTTAGTGTAGCAGTACTTTATAGCGTAGGTCAACCATTGATTCTATTTTTTTTATAAGTGCATAGTTTGGGTCAATGGTTATGCTTCGACTGAGCATTTCCACATTGATCATGCGATCTTCATACCTGTTATAAATATTTAATTTGATCACACAATTCCCAGGGAACTCCTCTCCTAATTTTTCGAGTTTCTCAATGAGTGTCTCATTAATATCTTGAAGGTTTACTTGAATTTCCAGTCCCTTGATAGCCTTTTCTCTAAGGTCTCCTAAGTATTCCATATTGGAGATTTTAAATTCTAGTTCTTCACTTTTCCATCTGTTCTGAACCGACCCACTTAAGGATAAAAACCAACCTACTTCTAAATAACTTTTAAACTTTAAATAGGTATCTGAAAACAGAAAAAATGTGTGATTGTCACTATAATCTTCAAAGGTAAATTGACCAAATGGACTACCTTTTTTGGTCATTCTATGCTGCACTTGACTAATAATACCACCTATTTTAAAAATACGGCCATTGACTAATGTGAGATCTTTAAGGTCACTAATTTTTCCTTTAGTGAGGAATCGCATTTCAAATTTATATTGGTCTAAAGGGTGTCCTGAGATGTAAAGTCCTACCAAATCTTTTTCAATATTTAGTTTTTCTATCTCTCCATAAGGGGCTACTTCACCTGCTTTTGGTTTCGATAGACCCTTACTTCCCCCACTACCAAACAATGATCCCTGCGCACTTAAAGCTTCCTGCTGAACTTTATTTGCATATGAAATGGCTCTTTCTATTAATGAACTTCCCCCCACATCAGGCTCTACATACTGCCTACGGTGGTATAAGGAAAAACAATCAAAACCACCGGCTTTTGCCAAGGCTTCAAATGATTTTTTATTCACTGCACGTAAATTGACTCTAACCGCGAAATCAAATAGGTCCTCAAAAGGTTTATTATTGTTTCGTTCAGCCACGATAGCTTGTACCGCAGCTTCACCGGTACCTTTAATAGCACCGAGGCCAAATCTAATTTCACCCGCTGAATTTACTGTGAAATGCTGATCAGATTCATTGATATCAGGACCCAAAACAACGATATTTTGATTTCGGCACTCTTCCATAAAAAAAGTTACCTTATCAATATTATTTTGATTGTGAGTCAACACGGCCGCCATATATTCAGCGGGGTAATTGGCCTTAAGAAATCCCGTTTGATAGGCCACCACAGAGTAGCAGGTACTATGAGATTTATTGAAAGCATAAGCAGCAAAAGCTTCCCAATCCTTCCATATTTTCTCGAGACTGGTCTCGTTGTGACCTTTCGCTTTGGCTTGATTAATGAACTTGGGTTTGAGTTCTTCAAGTAGTTTGAATATTTTCTTGCCCATTGCTTTTCTTAATACATCAGCTTCACCTTTGGTAAAGCCCGCTATTTTTTGAGAGAGCAGCATCACTTGCTCTTGGTAAACGGTTATACCATAGGTCTCGGCCAAATATTCTTCCATATCTGGTAAGTCATAATGGATTTTTTCCGTACCATGCTTACGACTGATGAAGTTAGGAATGTATTCCATCGGACCGGGTCGATAGAGGGCGTTCATGGCAATTAGATCCTCAAATTTATCAGGTTTTAAAGCCTGAAGATGTTTTTGCATACCCGGCGATTCAAACTGAAAAGTTCCGTTGGTTGCTCCCTTTTGATATAATTCATAGGTAGCTTTATCATCTAAAGGGATGAGATCAATGTCAATGAGAATGCCATGCCTTTTTTCGATGTTTTCTATCGCTGTTTTAATGATAGAAAGCGTCCTTAATCCCAGAAAATCCATTTTCAGCATACCTGCTGATTCTACGACACTGTTATCAAATTGGGTGATCAGCAATTCAGAATCTTTTGCCCGAGCCATGGGAATATAATTGGACATGTCTTTTGGCGTGATGATCACTCCACATGCATGAATACCCGTATTCCTCAGGGATCCTTCTAAAATCACGGCTTGATTTAATACCTGAGACGGTAAATCACTTCCCTTTTGCATGGTCTTGAGGCTAGGAACCTCTTTCAATGCTTGTATAAAATTAGTTCCGGGTCTTTCGGGAATTAATTTGGCAATTTTGTCCGTCTCCGATAGGGGCAATTCCATGACACGACCCGCATCTCTTATGGCAGATTTTGGCGCCATCGTGCCGTAAGTAATGATTTGGGCTACTTGGTTGAATCCATATTTATTGACAACGTAATTGATTACTTTCTCCCTACCTTCATTGTCAAAATCAATATCAATATCGGGAAGTGAGACCCTGTCGGGATTCAAAAAACGTTCGAAAAGTAAATTATAAGCAATCGGATCTACATTGGTAATACCAATACAATAAGCTACGACACTACCCGCTGCAGAACCTCGTCCAGGTCCCACAGCGACGCCCATTTCACGTGCTTTTGAGGTGAAATCTTGAACGATCAAAAAGTAACCTGGATAACCTGTATTTTGTATGGTTTCTAATTCAAAATCAATACGCTCTGTTAATGCATCGTCTATCTGCTCATATCTTTTTTTCGCACCTTTGTAAGTGAGATCTCTTAAATAGGCATTCTCCCCACGCTTACCACCGTCAGACCGATCTTGTATGTTTAAAAAAGCTTCAGGAATATCGAAATCCGGCAAAAGCACTTCACGCTCCAACTCAAAATGTTCTATTTTGGAGACCAGTGCGGTAATATTTTCTATGGCCTCAGGAAGATCATCAAATAGGACTTTCATCTCTTCTTGACTCTTAAAGAAATATTGATCGTTGACCATTCCGTGTCTAAATCCTCGTCCTCTACCTATGGGTGTACTTTGTTTTTCATTTTCTTTAATGCAGATCAACACATCATGTGCCTTTGCATCTTCTTGATTCAAATAGAATAATTCATTAGCAGCGATGGTTTTGATACCATAGGATGATGAAAACCGTTTTAATATTTGATTCAGATGGTCTTCTTCAGGAATACCATGCCGATTCAATTCTAGATAAAAGTCATCACCAAAAGCTTCCTTCCACCACTTCAGGGCTTCTTCTGCCTGGGTCTCACCCACATTAAGTACTAAATTTGGAATTTCCCCTCTCAAACCACCACTTAGGGCAATTAAGCCTTCGCTGTATTCAATAATCAGATCTTTATCTATTCTGGGATACAGGCCATAATTACCTTCGATGTAAGCAAGAGAGCTCAGCTTGACTAAATTTTGATAACCCTTTTTATTTTTAGCTAAGAGAACTTGTTGAAACCTTTTGTCAGGACTGTCTTTGGTAAATTTTGTCTTTTTTCTTTCTTCGGCCACATAAAATTCACAGCCTATAATAGGTTTTATACCGTACTTTTTGGCCAATCGAACGAATTTAAAAGCGCCGAATAAGTTGCCTAAATCAGTAATCGCAACCGCACCCATCTTGAGAGCAGTTGCTTTTTCAAAGATCCCATCGAGTTCGGGTGTTGCTTGAAGTACAGAGAATTGAGAATGGAGGTGAAGGTGCGTAAATTCACCTTTACTGAGCGCTTGAGTATCTTGCTTTTTAACAACAATTTCTTTTTCCTCGATGACGGAGAAATTTGCTTTTTCGAGTTCTGGAGCCTGATATTTTATATCCTCTTTTGGGATGGGTTCAAACGGCTCAAGGATTCCCCTGCGGAGACATTCAAAAAAGGATTTCGCAGTAGCGTCTACATCATAAGCGGCATCATGAGCATCTCCAAAAGACGTTCCAAAAAGTTTTTCATAAAGTTCAATTAATTTAGGTGCTTTTAATCGACCTCCTATGCCTCCTCTGAGTTGCGTGAACTCCTTGGTTTGAAAACAGGTATCTATACTCGGGAAATCGGCAAGTAAATTTTGGGAATTACATCGAAAAAACTCAGCACCCACAATTTTATTGTCAAAGTCAATATTGTGACCCACAAGGACTTGTATGTTTTTGAGTTCTCCGGCAAACGTATCAAGTACCGATTTGAGTGAATCTCCTTCAAGTAAAGCCCGTTCAGTACTTATCCCATGGATTTTTTGTGCATTGAAGGGAATGGTGTACCCTTCGGGTTTGATAACCTTATTTCCTTGAGATTTTAAGTTACCAAAAGCATCATGCACTTGCCATGCAATTTGAACCAATCTAGGCCAGTTATCTACTTCTTCTATAGGCGCATTCCTACGCAGAGGAAGTCCAGTAGTTTCAGTATCAAAGATTAAATACATGGTTGGTTTTTAAAGTATAAATTCCCGGCTGTCTACCATATCAGAATGATTATTTAGAACCCTTTGAAACAAAGGCGTTAAGGTCCCTTTTTTAATAGCTTAATTGATAATTTCATCTTAACTATTGACGGCTCCTAATTATTCTGAGAGGGTCACGGTTCGTGTTACTTCGTTGAAAGGGCCTTCGATCAGTATGCCATCAGCATCTATCAGTTCAAGCTTTATCGTGAGTATCCCGGGCGTTAATCCTTGGATATAGTAAGGCACCCATTCATCGATCATAAAGACTTCATCATTTATAGTGGCACGTACCTTATTTCCGTCAGAGCCAAGGGTAACATTGATGAGAAAAAAGTCAAGTAAAAGGTTATTGATATCACTTCCTTTGTAAGTCCCTTTGGGACGACTATAAAACATATGCTGCCCTTTTTCATCAAATTTATAAGGAAATGCTTTTGAACTTTCAGCATCAAAAGTGGTAAGTATAAAGGAATTTTCATTTTTGACACTTTCATGGTAGGAGCGCGAGAGAAAAGCTAAGGCTACATACTGACCTTTTGGCAAGTTTTTTTGCGCCATTGGATCATAATGCGCTGAATACGGTTCATTATCTAAAATAAGGTGAATGTGTTGTCCTTTTGCCGAATTTGCAATGCCTCGGTCATTCGCATCTGAGGTGATCACACCCAGGTCGTAATTTTTTACATCAAAATTAAAATCAACCAAATAACTCGTATCGGTTGCGGTGAGGTTTATATCTGATAAATTCAATTCCGAATCCAGATAAGCTGGAGAAGAGGGTGCTTTGACCAATTGTATCTGGGGCTTTGATACTGTGTTTTCAGTCTTTTCAGACTCTTTTTTTGGTTTACAAAAGGTAACAGAGAAGATGATAAAAGTGCCTAATAATATATTTTTCATGAAGAATTTTGTTTTGAAATATCTGAAGATCATTGAGTGATCAAAAATACACATTTTCAGTGGTAATTGAAAAGCTTATGGATTCTTGGGATTCTTGTCGCACCACTAAATGAATTCATTAAAATTAAGAATGGGAAAGGATCGCGTGATGACATAATCTAAACCGTAATAACCATTTTTTTAAATAGGGGTTATTTGATTTGATTTAGTTTTCCCTTAACCCATTTAAGGTCGAACCTTAACTTTAAAGAGTACTTAAAAATCTCATCACATCTATACCATCTGCATAGTCTGAAATTTCAGGGACTTGCGTTTGTCCAAAAGGAATGAACTTCTTTGACACCTCACTGGATACAGTACATTGAATTTTTTCCTGATTGTCGGTGAGATATTGATTAACCTCAGTTAGGTTTTGATATTTTTGGTAGTACAACACAGAAATCGGTGAAGAGAGTGTTTCAGATTCAGTTAAAAGTAAAAATCCTGTGTCCAAATGAGTGACCCCATTGACTAGGTATATAGATTTATTATATTCATAATTATTATGGTATTTAAAGTTGTTGGAGATCTTTATAAAGGGAGCCCATAGATCTAGAAGAGTTAAAAAATCATAATCTTGAGGAACCCATATTTTGGAGACATTTCGACAGCCTAATCCAAAATAAGTAAAGACGTCGTTACCTAGTGCCTTTAGTTCAGTATCTGTTTCTTTACCATTTAGGATGGCAACAGAGGTTCGGTTTTTTCTGATAATATGCGGATATTTTCCGAAATAATAATTAAAATACCTGGCGGTATTATTGCTACCCGTTGCAATCACAGCATCCATTTCTTTGAGCTGCTCACAAACATCGATTTGGTCAATGAAGGCGGGTTCAATTTCACAGAGTTTTCGAATGATCCATTGCATTAAAAACAGATCTTGACTGCTCAACTTTATGGCTGCTTTATGACCCGACAAGAGCACGCACATCAAGTCATGAAACCCTACTAAAGGTATGTTTCCGGCCATAATCAAGCCAATGATTTTCTGTTTTGCTGACTGAATGTTGTAACCAGTCAACCAAGCTTCCATTTTGACGGGCTCAGTTAAATGAATCAGTCCAGAAAGGGCTTTTTCTACGTTGGATCTATCAAACCAACGATTATTATTTGCGGCCTGTGTTATGATTTCATCAATTTCGGAGGCTAAGGGTTCACTTAGGACTTGATTTAATTTAACAAAAGCATTAACGCGTTCTTCGAATTTCATAAATTAACTGTATTTTCAATACAAAGTTAAGAATTGAATAGCTTACTAGACCTAGTTATTTTTATTAGATGCCTAATTAGATGAAAAATATTTTTTAAATGGAGATGTTAAATAATGGAGTACCTCGGCGGATAGGTTTTTTACTCAATCATTTTATGATTGGAGACTTTCTTGAGTTATTTTTTGAATATCTTTAAATAAAATTCATTTTCCTCAAGCTTTGGAGGGATCGGAAATCAGCCCATGAAATGTTTTAAATATTTAATAGTAGCTCTATTTGTCATTCATCAGTTTGATATCCAAGGATCCCGATTGAAGGTCATGATGTCTGCAGGGCAGGATCCAACCATGGAATGGCTTCAGTGGAAGGGAAACCCTGAGAAGGCAAAAATCGTATTAATTTCTGGAGATGAAGAATATAGATCTGAAGAGGCCTTGGTTCAGCTAGCCAAAATTTTAAATGTCAATCACGGATTTAATTGTACGGTTTTATTTTCCCAAAACCCGAATTATCCAGGTATTGTAAATCCAAATTATCCCAATAACATTCCAGGTTTAGCGGCATTGGCCGAGGCGGATTTAATGATTATTTTAACACGCTTTAGAGCCTTACCTGATACGCAAATGCGATATATCGATGATTATTTAAAAAGTGGAAGACCTGTTTTGGGTATGCGCACGGCGACGCACGCTTTTAAATTTGATCCTGACCTTATTAAAAGCAGTTATGCGCATTATGGTAATTATTATGAAGCGAATAATGCCTGGCAGGGAGGCTTTGGAAAATTGATTTTAGGTGAAAAATGGATTGCTCATCATGGGGCTCATGGCCAGCAAAGTAGCCTTGGTATCATCCCTTCTACGCATCGAGATCATCCTGTTTTTAAGGGCATACTACCGGGTTCGATTTGGGGGGCAACCGATGTTTATTCAGTAAGATTGCCCATGTCTGCCCATGTGGTTCCGCTATTGTTTGGACAAGTTACTGAGCGTAAGGGTCCCTATGATAAGTCAGATCCATTTTTTGGAATGAGGCCTACCGATAACGAACCAGCCACTATTGTGAAAAGGAAAAATGGGAAAGGGGATACTCTATCCATTGATCTCAATGCGCCTATGATGCCGATAGCATGGATCAAAAACTACCAGATTCCGAAAGGTAAAGTTGGAAGGGTCTTTGCCACGACGCTGGGTGCCTCAACAGATTTAATTGCAGAGGGTACACGAAGAATGCTGGTCAACGCAGCTTATTGGTGTTTGGGCTTGAAGGTTCCAGAAAAATCTAAGGTTGATTTGATTGGTAATTACAAACCTTCTCAATATGGATTTTTTGACGATGCTTACTGGAAGGATCGTGCGGTGAAAATTTCAGATTTAAATAGCTTGATGGATTGATCAGCTAGGCTGCCTCTCAGGTCAACTTTGATTCGAATTATTTAAAATACTTTCTGGATCATAAATATTTTTTATTCTTTTGAAACAACTTCTATAAAAACTTTGTTACTACTTTTGTGGAAAAATTAACAATTTAATAGAATGGCGATCATTATAACAGACGAATGCATCAATTGTGGCGCTTGCGAACCAGAATGTCCCAATACGGCGATCTATGAAGGGGGCGAGCAATGGAAATGGTCTGATGGTACGGGATTGAAGGAAGTTGAGTTAGAGGGAGGCATTACTTTAGATGCTCAGACCGATCAAGAACCGGTATCCGAAGAGTTTTATTATATTGTTCCAGGTAAATGTACAGAATGTACAGGGTTTCATGAAGAACCACAATGTGCGGCGGTATGTCCGGTGGATTGCTGTGTTGATGATCCTGATTATGTCGAGACCAAAGATGAATTGATGACTAAAAAAGAATGGTTGCATCTTGATTAAATACCTCAATCAAAAACTATTTCATTTTTCTTCTTTTAACAAGATAGGTTCCTAATACTTTATCGAAATCGTCCCTTGTATCAACTTCCACAAAGTCTATTTTAAGTTGGCCACACATTTGCTGGATATTTTGATAAAATTTGTCCATTTTTTTTCGGTACTGCTCTTTGAGCAGAGATGGGGTAATTTTTATTTTTCGCCCATTTTCTGAGTCTATGAAAAGATAAGGCCGATCTTCGAAGTTAAAGGCCTTCTCTGTATTTTGATCCGAGACATGAAAAATCAATACTTCATGATGTTTATGTTTAAGATGCTGGAGGGATTCGTAGAGTTCGGTAGGCGAGGAGGGGTCTTGAAACATATCCGTAAAGAGGATAACCAATGACCTACGATTGATTTTATCTGCGATGGCATGAATACTCTTGGCGATCTGAGAGGAAGACGATTGCGTAGTTTCTTTCTCCATCCAATGATTCAATTGTAGAAGTAATTGATGGAGGTGTGATTTGCTAGATTTCTGTGCAGTCGTTAATTTCACACCGTCTGAGAAGCCCATTAAGCCCACGGCATCTCGTTGTGAAATCATTAAGTGAGAAAGGGCTGCGGCACAATAGATGCTAAATCTTATTTTATCACATTTTGGTTTAGGGTAATACATGCTTTGAGAGATATCCATTAAGATCGTACATCTAAGGTTGGTTTCTTCTTCATATTGCTTGACGAAGAGTTGATCCGTTTTGGCAAAGACTTTCCAATCTATGTTTTTTGTACTTTCACCAAAATTATAATGCTTATGCTCGGCAAACTCAACAGAAAAGCCATGGTAAGGTGATCGGTGTAAACCTGTGATGAATCCTTCAACCAACTCTTTGGCGAGCAATTCTAAATTGTCAAATTTTTTAATTGATGATAAATCTAAACCCATAGCAATATTTTTTGCTAAAATATTCATTTAGGGGCTATATTAAGCCAGTTCGAGCAATACTGCATTATTTTTGTATAAATTGTTCAATTTTTTGCATAAACTTGCTATGCAATTTAAACAGCAATCCAAAATAGTATAGCCGTGGATGATAACAATGATAACAGAAGGGAAGAAATATATTCAGAGAAAGTGCAGGCGGGAAAAAGAACGTATTTTTTTGATGTCAAAGCAACAAGATCTAATGATTATTACCTCACCATAACGGAGAGTAAACGCCGATTTAAGGATGAAGAGCTTGTATATGAAAAGCATAAGCTTTTTTTATACAAAGAAGATTTCCATAAGTTTGTAAATGCGTTAAACAGTACCGTTGATCACATCAAAGAGGAGTTGATGCCTGAAGTTGATTTTGATGAAATAGAGAGAGAAGATGAAAACCGTCAGGAGCGTCAATAATATCTTCAGTGATTCATATTTTTTAATTTAAGTTCTAGATTAGGACACCGTAGGTTTCAATAATCAGCGGATGCTGAATTATGAGTGAAACAGGGGACACTGGGTTAAAAAAACCTTAATAAATACTAACTTTCAAAACCAAGGATAAAAAAAATGGGATTACAATGCGGAATTGTAGGATTGCCTAATGTGGGCAAATCCACTTTGTTTAATGCGTTATCTAATGCGAAAGCGGAGGCGGCTAATTTCCCTTTTTGTACCATAGAGCCTAATATAGGGGTAATCACGGTACCGGATGAGAGATTGAAGGTTTTGAAAGAACTGGTTCATCCTGAGAAAGTGATCCCAACCGCCATGGAATTTGTGGATATAGCAGGACTTGTCAAAGGGGCAAGTAAGGGAGAGGGATTAGGTAATCAATTTTTGGCTAATATACGTGAGGTAGATGCCATCATTCATGTGGTGCGTTGCTTTGACAATGACAATATCATACATGTAGAAGGAGTGGTCAATCCCATCTCGGATAAAGAGGTCATTGATACAGAACTACAACTAAAGGATTTAGATTCTGTAGATAAAAGATGCGCAAGAGTCGAGAAATTAGCTAAATCAGGAGATCAAATGGCCCGTAAGGAATACGATGTTTTGAATACATTCAAAAACCATTTGGAATCGGGAAAAAATGCGAGATCACTGGATAGAGATGATGATGCCTTGACCTTCATAAATCCCCTTAATTTGCTGACCGACAAGCCCGTCATTTATGTCGCTAATGTGGAAGAGGAGCATGTGATTAATGGGAATAAGTGGAGTAAGCAACTGGTAGAATTCGTAAATAAAGAAAACGCCGAAGTGATATTGGTTTGTGCTTCCCTTGAGGCACAAATAGCTGAATTTGAAGGGGAAGAGGACAAAAATTTATTTCTTGAAGAATATGGTTTAACTGAATCTGGATTGAATCGATTAATTAAGACATCTTACAGTATTTTAAGACTCATTACATACTTCACAGCAGGAGTTCAAGAGGTTCGTGCTTGGACGATTCAAGAGGGCTGGAAAGCCCCTCAGGCGGCAGGGGTTATACATACTGATTTTGAAAAGGGTTTTATCAAAGCCGAGGTAATTAAATTACCGGATTATGAACGTTATCAAACTGAACAAGGATGCAAGGAGGCTGGAAAGTTAGCCATTGAAGGAAAAGAATATATCGTGAAGGATGGTGATGTAATGCACTTTCGATTCAATGTATAATTATCCACTGTCCTTAAAAGTACCCTTACAAGTCCAAAATAGATTTTTTTAAAAAAATAAAAGCATTGTACCAAGAGAGTAATAAAGGGTAGAGTACCAAAAATGTACTAGATGGAATTCTACACTTTTTTAGATCCTCCTCAAAGCCCTTCTTCACCTCAACTCTAAAAACCTACGAGGTGAATAAATCCAGTCTTCAAAACGAGGTGAAAAAACAAAGCAAGTATTGATTTTATGGTGTGCAAAAACCACAGAAAATTCTGACCTGTTTCATCATCTAGGTAGACATGTCATTGGATTATATAGTTTATAGTGAAATCGAACAGGCATGAACATAGTAGGGAGTAGCGCAGATCACTAAATCCAATATTCCCAGCAATCAATCGTTTTATATTTAAAGCTTTTTATAGCCTACGAGTCTGTCATTAAGAGATCCAGGTGCTCGGTGATAGACGAGTATTTCATAATTATTACGATGTTCCCCATGATTGCCATCTATCCAATAAAAAGGATACTCCTCGCTTGATACATAATAGTTATAATTATAAAAGCCTTGCTTTACTCGAATACTGCCCGTGTAAGCCTGCATATTTTCATCATAGTTCATCTTATTTTGTAAGTTCAACTGCCAATTATTAAAACCCCCATGAATGAAAATATCGCCATTGATTTTGGGTATATCCATTCTGAAATGGATCCAAACATATTCTGAATTGAAATTTTGGGCATTGGGATCCAAAGTTTGGGTGTAGTAGGCACCGTTTAGATCTGTATTTAATGTTTGGCTAAAGGCCAAGCCTTTTTTTGGGGGTTCTATTTCTAAGATTAATTCGACACCTCGACTCGTGGGTTGAAGCGCCATTACATTTTGTCCACGATAGCTTATGGATCGGGCATCAAAAAATCTGAAATTATTTAAGCCTGGAAAGAGCATCTCATCATCGAAGTAGTTGAAAATCAATGTTTTTTCATTGGGTATTAGTTGGGTAGGGGGCAAGGGCATGAGGGCATGCTTCCAATCTCCATTTTGAACTAAAACCACTTTGAAATCCTCTTGTGAATTTGAGGTTTCAAGATCCCCATAGTTGATTTTTAAGTTTACTTTTTGATGCGTTCGGCTATTTTTAGGTTGTTTAGGTCTGGAGATATTTGCATCGATATAGGTTAAATTTTCATAGACGATAAACTTTCTTGTAAATAGCGGAATAGCTGATTGATCATCTTGATAAATACAGATAATATAATTACCAGATATTTTTAATTTAGGAATGACCGACTTATAGGTCACATATTCTGAAAAATTACTCTGAGAAAACTCATAATCAGCAATAGTAAATTCATTATAGTTGCTTAGAAATTCTAGATCACTCATTTTGGAAGGAACCCAGTTCCAGTCACAATGAAAAATTTTCATTTTTAGGTATTGGTAATCTGGATTGAAGAGGTCAAAAATGAGCTCATAGGCTTGTCCTTGGGCGAGGGATATTGTATTTAATTGAGGCGCATTCAAAGCCACAAGGTGGGCAATGCTCACATTGCCCACTTGGCTGGTATATTCTTTATCTGTATATTCGAGCTTAAATGTATCTAAATTCGAAGATGAGCTAACGAATGTACATTTAGACTCAACAAAAAAGATCAGTAAAAAGCAAAAGCTGAGTCTTTTCATGAGATTTTTTTTATCAACAAGTTTACAACGAAATTTCAATTAAAGTTGTCTTTAATGTAATAGGATGTTTGATTCTGACAAAGTTTTAATAAAAGGCTGTAAGAAACATAAACCAAGGGCGCAAGAAGCCCTTTATGCTAAATATTCAAAACCCATGTATGCGATTGCTTTACGTTACGTCAAGGCAATTCAAGAGGCTGAAGATATTTTACAAGAGTCTTTTATCAAAGTTTTTCAAAACATAGAAAAATTTAGAGGGGATTCCTCTTTACCTTATTGGATCAAACGGATAGTAGTAAATACGGCCTTAAATCATCAGAGAAGCAAGATTTTTTTATACCCAATGGTAGACGTAGTGAATTTGGATGACCGTGTGGTAAATGAAGATGTGTTCTCGGAATTTAGTTACCAAGAATTAGTCAAAATGATCATGACGCTACCAGATGGGTGTCGAATAATATTTAATATGTACGCCATAGAGGGATACAAACATCATGAGATTGCAGAGAAATTAAAGATCAGTGAGGGGACATCTAAATCTCAATACTCGAGGGCCAAGAAATTGTTGATTAAAATGTTGGAGTCAAAAAACCATATCAAATATGGATAGACATAGCAGCGATCGAGATCCATTTGCAAACCATTGGCGGGAAGCTCTAGAAGATGCAGAAGTAGTCCCTTCTGAGAGAGTATGGAATATGATTGCCAAAAGTTTAGATGTCTTCAAGTATAGACATCGTGCCCAAATGTATGGCTTGGTAGCAGCTATTGCCATTATGATAGCCATAAGTGTTTCCATTCAATCAAAATGGCTAGGCAGTGGCACTTATGACGGGAATGTTTATTTGAGCCAAAGTAGTGATCAAAATCCATCAAACGATCAAATGCTGGCAACTGATACTTCACCGTCAATAGGTCCTCGAGCAGCCTCATATGAGTTTGTTTTTTTAGATTTAAATCAATTTCATTTAAATTCAGAGGATCAAAAAGCTCAAAAAAAGCATTATGCCCTTACAACGGATAAAAAAGTCTTAAGTCCTGATAAGAAAGAGTACACACTGTTGGATAAACCTATGGTTGTGAAAAGAACCATGGCTTCCGTCCTGTCTTTTTATCCTAGATCTTTTCTTAAGGAAAAGTCAATAAAAAAGAAGCCACATTCATGGGCGGGTTTGAAAATTGGTGGATCCTCTTTTAATCCCAATTATGAAATGATAAATGCGGACGATATGCTCGCGGGAGGTGGGTTAAACTCAGGATTTATGGACGATAAAGAAGGTACAGTGACCTCATTGGATGAAAATATGTTGGTGGGAACCAATAGGAAAATAGAAGTTAACCTAGGCATGACTATCAAAGAGCGATTTGTCCTTGAAGGAGGCCTCCAATACATTCAAACTGAATTAGTGCAACAGTCTAACTTTGTGGTTGAAAATATTTCTTATCCTATGTCAATGACTGCTCCGAGTCAATCTGTAGTTGCCGAAAACACAAATAAGTCAGTCAAAAACATGCAAGAAACAACGTACATGAGTACAGAGACTGAATTGGAGAATAGAATAGATTTCGCCTCTGTGCCTTTACGGGCCGGTTATATATTTTTAGATCAACGGTTATCCCTCCGTGTCAATGCGGGCTTGGTAACCAACTTTTACTTAGGTAATATCCATCGATCCCTAGATGAAAAAAATTCCATTGTTGAATTTAGATCCAATGATAATTCCTTGTACAGAGACATCTCTTTTTCAGGGCAGACAGGGGTGAGTTTAGGTTATAGACTTCTTCAAAATATTGATATTACTTTTGAACCTAACTACACACAATCATTCCAATCAATCACCAGAAGCTATATGGGTTTTTCATCTGTTCCTAATGGCTTTGGGGTAATGGCTGGTGTTAGATACAACTTCAACTAACTTTTCAAAATTTTATTTTTTAAGTGGCGATCTTTTTTTTTAATTAAAAGCTATACTTGCATTTTTTAAATTAAAATATGTCAAAAATTGTAATCATAGGTGCAGGTGGGGTTGGAAGAGTAGTCACTCATAAATGTGCTCAATTAAGTAGTGTTTTTACTGAAATCATATTGGCCAGTAGGACGTTGAAAAAATGTGATGATATTGCGACAAGCGTAAGGGTAAAATACAAAAAGACTAAAATTTCAACCACTCAAGTGAATGCAGATGAAGAGCATCAACTCATTCATTTATTTGAGGCGAATCGCCCTTTTTTGGTGATCAACGTAGCCCTGCCGTATCAGGATTTGACGATCATGGAGGCTTGTCTCAAGACGGGCGTCCATTATCTAGATACGGCTAATTATGAGCCTTTAGAGGAAGCTAAATACGGATATAGCTGGCAGTGGGCTTATGAGGAGAAATTTAAAAAGGCAGGACTTATGGCCGTTTTAGGATGTGGTTTTGATCCGGGTGTGACCAGCATTTTTACTGCTTATGCTGCAAAACATCATTTTGACGAAATACATTATTTAGATATTGTAGATTGCAATGGAGGAGATCACGGTAAAGCTTTTGCAACTAATTTTAATCCGGAAATTAACATCAGAGAAGTCACGCAAAAGGGTAAGTATTATGAGGAAGGTAACTGGAAAGAAACCGCGCCGCATGAAATCAGTCGCATGATCAATTACCCAAATATTGGGCCAAGAAAATCATATTTAATCAATCATGAAGAACTAGAATCGTTGGTTAAAAATTTCCCGACACTCCGCAGAGCTAGATTCTGGATGACTTTTGGAGATGAATATCTCACACATTTAAGAGTCATACAGAATATTGGCATGGCTGGAATTGAACCCATAGACTTTCAAGGGAATCAAATCATACCTTTACAATTTTTAAAAGAGGTATTACCTGATCCAGGATCGCTAGCCGAAAAATATGATGGAGAAACTTCGATTGGCTGTCGAATAAGCGGCATTAAAAATGGACGTCATCAAACTTACTATATTTACAATAATTGTGATCATAGAGCCGCTTATTTGGAGACAGGTGCTCAGGGTGTTTCTTACACGACAGGTGTCCCAGCCGCATTGGGTGCCAAGATGATGATTTCGGGTAAGTGGAAGGGCTCTGGTGTATTTAATGTCGAAGATTTTGATCCTGATCCCTTTTTGGAGGATCTAGGTAAAAATGGGTTAGTATGGCATGAGATCAAAGAAGCAAACCTTGAGATGGATTAATTTATGAAACCAGACTTGAATACCATTCCGGAATTTTATCGTGGTTATATCGAATGCACCAATCAAACGCCTCTGATGGAACAGTTGAAAATATCAACCCATGAATTATCACTCATTATTGATAGGTTAAACGAGGAAACTGCTGATTATAGATATCTAGAGGGAAAATGGTCCTTAAAAGAAATGATCCAGCATATTATAGATACCGAACGTGTTTTTTCATATCGAGCCCTTTGTTTTTCTAGAGGAGAAACTCATAAACTTCCGAGTTTCGATCAAGATGACTACGTTATGCGGAGCGAGGCGTCTTCAAGGAATCTTGAATCATTAAAAAGAGAGTTCCTTTTGGTACGAGAAAGCACTATTTTAATGTTTGCCTCTTTTTCAGAGGAACAATGGCAATCGAAAGGGTGGGTCGAGCAGTTTGAATTTACGGTAAGTATTTTAGGCTATATAATTGTGGGTCATCTAAATCATCATGTTAAAATCATTCAGTCAAGATACATTTGAGGCCATTCCATCACCTTGTTTCGTTCTGGAAGACGAAAAGTTAAGGCGTAATCTGAAACGAATAGATTCAGTTCAAAAAAGGGCCCAAATCAATGTCATTTTGGCTTTGAAAGGCTTTGCCATGTGGTCAAGCTTCCCATTAATCAAAGCGTACTTAAAGGGGGCTACGGCTAGCTCTATGAATGAGGCCAAGTTGTGCGTAGAGAAATTCAGTGCATTGGCCCATACTTATGCTGTTGGATATAGGGATGAAGAGTTTGACGAATTGATGAAGCTCTCCTCACATGTCACTTTTAATTCCCTCAATCAATTTCATAAATTTCAGGATCGAGTACCCGCTCATATTTCTATGGGTTTAAGGGTAAATCCAGAGTGGTCAGATGTTACTGTAGATCTATATAATCCAGCACATGCCCATTCGAGATTAGGTTTGATAAGTTCAAGTCTTCCTGAGGCACTTCCCCCAAACATAGAAGGCCTACATTTTCATGTACTCTGTGAGTCATCTGCTGCTGCTTTGGTTCAAGTATTGGAAAATTTTGAAACGAAATTCAAAAAATATCTTCCAAATATTAAATGGCTCAACATGGGAGGTGGGCATTTAATCACTAAAGAAGGCTATGATGTTGAACTTCTGGTGGATACCTTAAAGTATTTCAAAAAGAAATATCAAGTCGAAATTATTCTGGAACCAGGTGGGGCGATTGCTTGGCAGGCAGGATTTTTAAAAACAACAATAATTGACATTGTAGAGAATGAGGGCAGTCCGACGGCTGTTATTGATGCTTCATTCACCTGTCATATGCCAGACTGTTTAGAAATGCCTTATCGACCTGAAATTATGGAGGGGTCTCATCATGCTAAAAAACAGCCATTTCGCTATAAAATAGGAGGGGTCAGTTGTCTGGCTGGAGATTTTTTGGCTGATTACAGTTTTTCCAAACCTTTAAAAATTGGAGACACCCTAACCTTTCTGAATATGATGCATTATACGATGGTAAAAACAACCATGTTTAATGGAGTTAATCACCCCTCCATTGGTGTTATTAGAGCGGATCATACTTTTGAGCTTTTGAAGACGTTTAGCTATCAAGATTACCGAGACAAGCTATCCTGAAGCGTTAATATACCCATCATGAAAAGATTATAGTCTTTGCAACTCAAATAACCTTCTCCTACAGAATAAGGACAGGTTTGATAATGGATGTCAAAAAGACCTTGCTTAAAAACAACTCCAGAACCTTTGCAAACGGGGCATATCATTTTACTGAGACCTCCACAATCATATTTTGAGGCGATAAGTGCATTATTTTGATCTTGTTTTACTGCTCGTTGAAGCTCCATGTATTTATCTTCTGAAAATTGTAGATATTGTATGGCCTCTTGATAATATTGCCCTTTAGTACCCTTTAATTGTAGGTATTTATTGAGCCAATTAACGCTTTGTTTATAAGAGGCGAGATGAAAACTATTTCTTCCAAAAAGATAAGCTAGATCGGTTGGGATAACTTCCATATTTTCAAGTACGAATAAAAATTCTGTCTGCGCAGCTGTGTAATCACCTGCGATCATGAGTTTTTGACCCAAATCCATTCTGCGATAATATTCGCTTTCTGAGGCTATTTGCCCGTATGAGTTGAGGGTAGAAAGCAACAATAATGAGCCTATTAAAAATTTCATAACGCTAAAATAAAGTAATTATGGCTAATGGATGACGAAATATTAATTCTTAAAACAGAATACTTTCTTTTAGAAACAGGTATTTGAAATAATGAGCTATAAATTTACGTTATTGTAAAAAGAAAAATATTTTTTTAATGTTAAAAGTATTCATTTTTAGTCTTTCAATGATTTTCTCCCTGACTTCGATCTTGGCTCAGAATACCCGTGATACAGAAAGTTCAAGCAATACCCCAATTCAAAAGAAAAGTATTAAGATATTTAAATCTGGTAAAAATAGTTTTTTCAAAACGCAAGAAGAAGGAAAGGAAGCGTATGAAGATCGAATGAAGCAGGTAGCAAAAGATAAAAAAAAGAGTGTAAAAATATTGAAAAAGCCACAATATTCGGATAAAAGCTATTTTGGCCATAAACGACCTCCTAAAAGAAGACCTTTGTCAAAAAGAAAGTTATGCAAAGTATGTGGTATTGTGCATTAAGTATCAATAGAATCTATTAGGCTGTTTTCTTGATTGTTGATGCTGTTTTTGTAACATCACATTCAGATTTTAATATTTTAATGAGGGCATTTTTGAGCAAGGTTCGATTTGCACTGGTATTGAGTACCGTACTTTTAATGATCAGTCTATTGAAAAATGGATGATATGCTAAATCATTTATGAGCCTTTGGTAATACTTATGCCACGCTATTCTGTAAATCTCAGCATGAGGAGTGCCATCCCATATAAACTCAAGTTGATTATCACTTCTACCATAACGATAGATATCGGCAGCACACCGATAGAATTCATTTAAAAAGGAGACATCAGATTTACTTTTATTTTTTAATTCACGAATAAAGTCGTCTTCAATCGCCAATGGGTTCTCGATTTTTAAAAAATTATCAATGGCAATAGAAATAGTAAGGTGCATCAAAAGATCTCTTTGTTCGTATTGAACAGATCTTAATATCTCATTTTTATCGTACTCGAATGATTTACGCCACATAATAGAAAAGGGCAATTGTATAATTGCCCTTTTTATTTAATTTATTTAATTTTTCGATTATTTATGATGGGTTCATGTTAAATACCCAATCACCATCGAATCCATCAACTCGACCAGATTCGGAAATATTGAAAGAGAGGCTTAAAGTAGAAGCACTCACTTGAAGCGTTATTTTCGTGCCATCGTTTCTTGTTAGGACGGTAAGGTCTTCACTAGCAGTAAATGTACCTGAGGAAGCCCAAACCCCTTCTGTATCTGCATCGGGAATATTTGTAGTATTATAATTTCCTCCCTTAAAATCGTCATCCAATGATAATGTCAGTGTGAAACCAGTCCATTCATCTCTAGGGGTTCCTTCATTTGTGACTGAATTTAGTTTCCAAGTGCCATCCAGCAGCGTTGCATTTTTCTGAGCAGCAGTAGGTGCAGCTACAGGGTCATCACCACCACCACCACCACAATTTGCGAAAATTAACAAGGTAGCGCAGGCACATGCGAGGAATAGGCTTTTCATGATTTTCATAGTTGTGATCTTAAATTTTAAAAAAATAGATTTTTTCTTTATGCTCAGGTAAAATTAATAACTTTTCTGATATTATTTAAACGTTGAGCATTTAAATAAATTGTTTTTTCTTGTCAGAATACAATAATTTAACTTTAAATATCAAAAATTCCATGATCAGGAGAAACAGATCACATATCGAAATAATTAAGATAATTTTATTTACTCAATGCTTTTAAAGGTTTTTATTGATGTAAAGCCTAAGATCATCTCGCAAACTTTTTCATAATAAAATATTAAAGAGGGTCCATTTAAACGACTCTATTTTTTTGTCGGATCTTTTTGTTTTCAGGTACCGCCTACAAAGACTTCCATCATATTGTGACTTGAATTACCTTAGAGGGTACTGATAGATTGATAGGGTCTACCGTGACCTTAGCCAAGGTATAAAGGGCATTGAATGCTTAACAGCGAAGTTGAAAAGAGCTCTGATGATCACTTCAATTATTCATGAGGCCTCATGCTTCATAGAGATTTCATACGGATCGTATTCTTATTGTTTAGGTCGATGTTTTTAGAGATAAAATCATACTCATGGAGTTGATTTGAAGCCACGATTAAGGTACAGGTCCCTAATCTTTGCTGTATTTCGTCGCGATACCATTCGATACCTTCTTGATCCAAATTTGATGTTGGTTCATCCAATATAATTAACTTATTATCGGAATATATGGCAAGGGCTAGCTTGAGTCGTTGCTTCATTCCAGAAGAAAAATCTTTAATTTTTTTATGAATCGAAAATTTTAAATTTGCTTTACTTATAATTTCCTCAACGGAAAAAGTGGTGGATCTGAATTTGAAATGAAATTCTAAATGTTCTTTTAGACTGAATTCCTCTATTAAATTGACATAAGGGGCTGCCAGCCCTATGGTCTGAGGGATGTTTTCAATCGAATAGTCTTTTTCATTTTCAAAATATTGAATTTCACCCAATGTGGGTTCCATGTAAGCGGAGATCAGTTTTATTAAGGTACTTTTCCCACTGCCATTTGCCCCAGTGATACTTAAAGATGATAGAGATGGAATATCTAAACTTAAGTTTTTAAGAATCCATTCTTTATTGAACCGCTTCCCAACTTTATCAAGTTTAACCCTCATTCAATGCCTTTCATGATACCTCGCTCTGATTCTTGAATGAATTTTATGATGAGATCTTTTTCTTTAGAGGCGTCAAAGTCGTTTTGTATTTTTTCAAGTGCTTTACTGATATTTAAATCGCTCAGATATATAATCCGATACATTTCTTGAATGTTGTTAAGTTCTTGTGTTGTAAACTTCCTTCTCCGGAGCCCAATGGCATTGATGCCACTGTAACTGAGGGGTTCACGCGCTGCTGAGACATAAGGGGGTACATCCTTGCGGACAAGAGAACCTCCTGCAATCATCACATGTGCACCAATTTTTACAAATTGTCTTATGGCTGCCGTACCGCCAATGATGGCATAATCACCCAAGGACACATGGCCTGCTATTTGAACTGAATTAGATACGATACAATGGTCTCCTAAGATACAATCGTGCGCGACATGGACATAGGCCATCAGTAAATTATGTTCACCAATAACGGTTTCTTTTCGATGACTGGTCCCTCTTGAGATGGTGACAAACTCTCTAATGGTCGTATTTTTACCTATGATGGTCAGGGTTTTTTCCCCTGCAAATTTTAAATCTTGTGGAACCGATGAAATTTGTGCTCCCGCGAAAATCTTACAATTATCACCTATTCGTGAACCTTCCCAAATGCAAGCGTTGGGACCAATCCAACACCCATCACCTATTTCTGTATCCTTGTCTATGTAGGCAAAGGGCTCAATGACTACATTTTGACCTATTTTGGCATCGGGATGGACAAAAGCTGAGGGGTTATTCATTATTCTTTTTTTACAAGTACGGCAGTCATATTGCCTTCACAAACTAATTGATTCCCAATATAAGCAACTCCTGACATTTTCACGAAGCCTCTCCTAATTGGTTCTAATAATTCACATTTAAATACGAGGGTATCACCTGGGAAAACCATTTTTTTAAATTTAAAATTATCAATACCTAGGAAGTAAGTCCAATAATTTTCAGGATCAGGCACCGAATTAAGTGCTAAAATACCACCAATTTGAGCCATTGCTTCTACTTGTAAAACACCAGGCATAACAGGATTTCCAGGAAAGTGGCCTTGAAAAAAGGGCTCATTGAAGGTGACATTTTTAATTCCCCCCACCGATTGGTCATCCAGATGAAAAATTTTATCAATTAATAAAAATGGATATCTATGAGGTAAAATTTTGGCAATTTTATTGATATCCATTACTGGAGGTATTTTAGGATCGTATTGTGGTATTTTACTGTGGGAGGTTTTTTGGATGATTTTTTTAAGTTTTCGAGCGAAAGCGATGTTAGCCGCATGTCCGGGGCGAGCGGCCATTATTTGGGCTTTAATAGGTCTACCCACCAATGCCAAATCCCCTACAATGTCTAATAACTTGTGTCTGGCCGGTTCATTTTTATATCTAAGACTCACGTTATTCAGAATACCTTCTTTTTCGACTTCAACTTTGGGCTTATTGAGTAAATGGGCCAGATGATCTAATTCACCCGGTTTCACCATGCGATCAACCACGACAATGGCGTTAGAAATATCGCCCCCTTTGATCAAATCTTGTTTGTAGAGTTCTTCGATTTCATGTAAAAAGCAAAAGGTTCTTGCATCACTGATTTGCTCATAAAAATCTGTTAATTTATTTAGTGACGCATGCTGACTGCCAAGAACAGGTGAGTTGTAGTCTACCATTACGGTAACTCTGTAATCATCTAAGGGAAGTGCGATGATTTCAACATCTCGTTCTTTGTCTTCATAAAAGACGCTGTTAGGTAACTCAAAGAAGTTTCTAGGAGCAGCTTGCTCTTGTAAGCCAATCTCAAGAATGGCATCCATGAATTGTCTGGCACTTCCATCCATGATGGGGGGCTCAGGTCCATCAATTTTTATCAAAACATTATCTATTTCTAAAGCGACTAAAGCTGATAAGACATGTTCTACCGTATTAATTCTTCCTCCATCCTGCTCTATGCTCGTGCCTCTGGATAAGTCGACCACGTTGTCCACATCGGCATCAATGATAGGTTGATTTATCAGGTCTGTTCTTTGGAATTTAATTCCATGATTGATTTTAGCAGGGGAGAAGGTCATATTACTTACCACACCTGTGTGTAAACCTATGCCCGAGACGGCTGCTTCGCCTCTAACCGTATGTTGATTAAATTTCATTAAGTTGTTGACTACAAATTTAGAAGTTTTTCCTCAAGTTTCTCAATCTGTTTCATTACGTTGGGTAGTTTTTTATATATGGTGTAGGATCTGAGATAATTATTAAAGTCAATGGCGGGGGTTCCATAGATGGTTTGAGATACTTTGGTGTTTTTTGAGACTCCAGATTGGGCTTGTATTTGTGTTTTATCAGCTATTTTTAAATGCCCGGCAATCCCGACTTGTCCCCCTATTCTACAATTTTCCCCTATTTTCACTGAGCCGGCGATACCTGTTTGGGCTGCAATCACGGTATTTTCTCCAATAGTTGTGTTGTGACCAATTTGTATTAAATTATCAAGTTTGACCCCTTTTTTAATAAGTGTTGTGTCAAAGGTGGCACAATCGATTACCGTATTTGCACCCACATCCACATGATCTTCTAAAACCACATTGCCTAATTGAGGTATTTTTTTATAAGAGCCATCCTCAAGAGGAGCATATCCAAAACCGTCACTTCCTATAATCACTCCTGCCTGCAGTGTACAATGACTTCCAATGATACTTTTTGCATAAATTTTAACCCCTGGATGAATGATGGTTCGATTACCAATGATGACATCATCGCCAATGTAGGCATTGGGATAAATTTTTACTTGATCACCTATTTTTACGTTGCTCCCAATATAAGCGAAGGCACCCACATAAATATCTGTTCCATACGTAGCTGTTTTATGTATAAAACTAGGCTCATCAATTCCAGCCTTGTTGAAGGAGAGGAGCTGATCATATGCTTCTAACAAACTCGTGAAAGCGGCATAAGGATCTACAGCCCTAATCAGGGCTGTATCTATTTTTTTATTTAGAATGAGTTTTTCATCAACAATAACAGCTGACGCTCGGGTTGTATAGACAAGAGGCTCATACTTTGGGTTGGCGAGAAAGGTAATACTTCCTTCTTCAGCATCTTCAATGGAGCTGATAGTATTCACCTTAGTATCTTTTGACCCTTCTAATTTTCCTCCTATAAGATGAGCAATTTGCTCTAAGGTAAAGTTCATTTATCTTTTCATTTGATAATAGGGATAGCCAACTTATTTAAATTTTGCCAAATATACGGTTTTGGGATAGCAAAGATAATTTTTTTTCACAATTTTACTCATCACTTTAATGTTGGGTAAATCAACAGCTGCTGTGATTTCTTCTACATTACCATTTTTTCGTAAAATATTTATATTTTGATTCTTAGCAGTATAAGCAGCATTGGTAACACTGCCATGAGTGACCAAACTATCTGTCATTTCAATGGGTAGGTTTAATTTTTTAGCAACCTCTTGTTTGATATCAGTTATTTGAGATGGCTTAAGAGGTTCTTTAAGTATTTCAATTTTAAATAGCTTCCGATCTTTCAAAGCGTTACTTAATATATTGATGACGGGATCTTCATGTTTTAACCAAAGTTTAATACTTCCCCAAATATCAGTATCATCTAATTCCATAAATGTCTGGAGTAATTCTGGGTTTTCATCAAAATCTTGAGCTGAAAGATTATTGCTTAGAAAAAGACTGAGGGCAGGAGTAGCCGACATAGACGTGTTCTTGTTCCAACAGAGGCTTACCCGTTTGATGAGTTCAATGAGCATCTTTTCACTACAAATAGAAGTTTTATGTAAATAAACCTGCCAATACATGATTCTACGGGCGCTGATAAAACTTTCAATACTATAAATTCCTTTTTCTTCAACGACGAGCTCATCATCTACCACATTGAGCATTTTGATGATACGTTCAGCTCCGACCGTACCTTCTTGAACGCCAGTAAAAAAACAATCTCTTTTAAGGTAATCGAGCCGGTCCATATCCAGTTGGCTAGAAACCAATTGAGTAAGGAATTTACGAGGATAGGTACCCTTAAATATTTCAATGGCTAAGGTTAGTTTGCCCGCGAATTCTTTATTCAATGCATCAAGCGTCCAAGCGGTGATACTTTCATGGGAGACATTTTTGAAAAGACTGAATTCCAATGTGTGCGAAAAAGGACCATGACCAATATCGTGCAGAAGAATGGCAATTAATGCGCCTTCGTATTCAGCTTCAAAAATCATTTGACCTTTTTCGCGAAGACTGTCTAATGTTTTCCTCATCAAATGCATCGCTCCTAAAGCATGACTAAACCGGGTATGAATGGCACCGGGATATACATAATCAGATAGTCCCAATTGCTTTATTCTACGTAACCTTTGAAAATAGGGATGCTCGATGATATCAAAAATGAGTTCATTGGGTATGTTTATGAAACCATAAACAGGATCATTAAATATTTTCTTTTTATTCAAAGTATATTCGAGTCAATTAAAGTGTGAACATACAAAAGGATTTTCGTAAAAATGCAGCAATATAAAATTTTATGGGCCGATGATGAGATTGATCTATTAATGCCCCATATCATATTTTTGGAGTCTAAAGGATATCAAGTCATTTCCGTAAATAGTGGTAATGATGCCTTGGATGAGGTCGCAAAGCAGTACTTTGATATTATTTTTCTTGATGAGAATATGCCGGGAATATCTGGAATTGAAACGCTTCGAGAGATTAAATTATCACATCCCAATATTCCTGTGGTCATGATAACCAAAAATGAAGAAGAAGATATCATGGAAGATGCTATTGGTTCCCAGATCGCAGATTATTTGATTAAACCGTTAAATCCAAATCAAATTCTACTCTCTGTCAAAAGATTATTGGATAAAAATCGCATTGTAACGGAAAAAACAAATTTAAGCTATCAACAAGATTTCACTAATGTCAGTTATGAAATATCGGATGCAGTAGATTATGAAGATTGGATTACAGTTTATAGAAAATTGGTTCGTTGGGAATTACTAATTGATGAAACCAATGAAAAGGACATGTCAGAAATCCTACGAACTCAAAAAGCTGAAGCCAATCAAAAATTCGCGAATTTTGTTCGATCAGATTATCAAGATTGGATAAATTCCTCCGAAGGTCCGTTGCTTTCTCATCACGTTTTTAAAGAAAAAGTTTTTCCGGCGCTTGCACAGATCAGCGTATTCCTTATCGTTATTGATAATTTGAGATGGGATCAATGGGAAATAATTGAGCCAGAAATAGCCCAATTATTCGAGATAGAGAAAAAAGAAACTTATTTTTCTATTTTGCCAACCACCACCAATTATGCCAGAAATGCGCTTTTTGCAGGTTTAATGCCCGCAGACATTGAAAAGCAGTATCCAGATTTGTGGACAAAAGAAAGTGAGGAGGGCTCTAAAAATAAGTTTGAATCGGACTTGTTAGCCGCCCAACTCGGGCGGCATAAAATCGAAGTAAAATACAACTACCACAAAATAATCAAAACACAGGAAGCCAAACAGATAGAACAGAAATTAGATGAGCTCCTTAAGGCTCCGCTCAATGTATTGGTCTACAATTTTGTCGATATGCTTTCACATGCCAGAACAGATATGCAAATGATCCGCGAATTGGCCCCAGATGAATCGGCCTACAGAGCATTGACCAAAACATGGTTTGCACATTCATCACTTTATGAAGTTCTTAAAAAACTATCTTCAAAAAAGGTCAAAGTAATGATAACTACCGATCATGGTACGATCCGGGTTAAAAGAGCTGAAAAAATCATGGCAGATAGAAATACCAATAATAATTTACGGTTCAAAATAGGAAAGAATTTGAGTTTTAATCCCAAAGCGGTATTTCATATGCATAAACCTGAAGTATTTAAATTGCCTAAATTAAATTTGACTTCATCCTATATTTTTGCTTTGGAAGAATCATTCTTTGCCTATGAAAATAATTTTAATCATTATGCCAATCTCTATGAGGATACTTTTCAGCATGGGGGCATCAGTATGGAAGAGATGATGATTCCTCTTATCACCCTAAGACAGAAATCATGATTTATTCTTTAGATCAGATAAATAAGGTTGCGCGTAAAATCATAAATGCTTTGGAGGATCATAAAATCATCTGTATCAATGGTGACATGGGGGTAGGTAAAACTACTTTGATTAAAAAGATAGGTGAATTTTTAGGGGTAAGCGATGAGATCCATTCTCCTACCTTTTCCATCGTCAATGAATACCACTGCAATGATGACAACCCTATTTATCATTTTGATTTTTACAGAATAACCAATGTATTAGAAGCGGTCAATTTGGGCATTGAGGATTATTTTTACAGTAATCATTTATGCTTCATCGAATGGTCTGAAAACATCACCGCCTTGTTGCCCGAAAAATACCTTAATATTAATATTAAATTAACCTCCGAGAGTCAAAGGGAAATCAGTTTCGAATCATATGATAGAAGAAAATAAATCTGGGTTTGAGAAAATAAGTAGGGCTGCTGCCCTGTACCCAGAAGAAAAACAGTTAAAAAAAGATAAAAAAGCTAAATCATTGACCATTGGCGTGCCGTTGGAGATAGGAGCGCAAGAAAATAGAATATCTTTAAAACCTGAATCAGTCGAAGTACTTGTACAGAATGGTCATCAGGTAAATGTAGAGGCATCTGCTGGTAATTCAGCCAATTACGTAGATACTGATTACAGTGAGGTGGGGGCGCAGATTGTTTATAATCGTAAAACTGTTTTTGCTTCGGATGTCATACTTAAGGTTGAACCTCCTAGTATTGAGGAGATAGGTTTCATCCCATCGGGTGCGACCTTGATATCTGCACTACAACCGAGTCGTCAGTCTATTAAGTACCTGAAAGCGCTTCAGGAAAAGAAAATCATTGGATTGGCCTATGAGTTTATTGAAGATAAGGTAGGAGGGCTACCGATCGTAAGATCCATGAGTGAAATTGCAGGGAGTTCGGTGATGTTAATTGCAGCAGAACTTTTGAGTAAAACTAATAGTGGATCAGGTGTGATTTTAGGTGGAGTAACAGGTGTACCTCCTACTAAGGCGGTCATTATCGGCGCGGGAACGGTAGCTGAATATGCAACGCGAGCCGCCCTAGGCTTGGGAGTTGATTTACAAGTTTTTGATAATAGAATTTATAAATTAAGGAGGTTGAAGCATGCGGTGGGTTGGCAGGTTCATACTTCGACCTTTGACCATCCGTCGTTGGGAAAAGCGTTGGAGTCCGCTGATGTTTTGATTGGTGCGATGCGGGCAGAAAATGGGATCAACGGCATGGTGGTTAGTGAAGAAATGATTGCCAAAATGAAGCCCAATTCTTTGGTCATAGATGTGAGTATTGATCAAGGAGGCTGCATTGAAACCTCACGCTTAACTACGTTGGATTCACCTACGTTTAGAAAATACGACGTGGTTCATTATTGTGTGCCTAATATTGCTTCTAGAGTCCCAAGAACGGCATCTATTGCCATTTCAAATATTCTAACACCTATCTTGATCCAAATGGGTGAAGCTGGAGGAATAGAGGAGATGATTTTAAGAAATCAGTGGTTCATGAAAGGCGTTTATGCCTATAAAGGAAGTATTTCTAACCAACATTTAGCTACGAAATACAACTTAATTTTCAAGGATCTCAGGTTGTTGATGGCCGCTCGATTTTAGAGTTTTTTAAGGCTTTCCATGAGCGTTTCAATTTTAGCTTCTGCGTCTGCTTGCTTCTTTTTTTCTATCTCTAAAACTTTTGGAGGTGCATGATTAACGAAGCGCTCATTACTCATTTTTTTGAGTACATTTTCAAGAAAGCCACGGGTATAGTCCAATTCCTTTTGAAGTGTTTCGCGTTCAGAATCGAGATCTATAGTTTTAGTCGACACAATAGAAAATTCCTTTGAATGAATTAAGAAGGCATGACTCTGTGCTGGTTTTTCTTTGATAAATGAGATTTTTTCCAAGTTGGCCATTTTCATCAAGGAAGCGTGGATCGTAGTAAAAAGGGAGGCCTCACTATTGATGTTTAGGGTTAATTTTATTTTTGGAGATATTTGATTTTTATTTCTAATATTTCTTATTTGTGCAATAATTTCAAAAAGGAAAGAAGCATCAGCTAAAATGGTTTCATCGAATTTTTGGGAGATTGGCCATTCAGCGACAATCAAATCTTCATCAGCGGCTCTTTTTTGCAAACTATGCCATATTTCTTCTGTAATGAAGGGCATAAATGGATGCAGAATTTTCATTAATTGCTCCAAAAAAGAAACGGTCTGTTGATGGGTTTTAGTGTCTATTGGGGCCCCATAATTAGGCTTGATCCACTCTAGATACCAACTGCAGAAATCATTCCATACCAACTTATAAACGGTCATTAAAGCATCAGACATTCTGAATTTAGAAAAGTGATCTTCTAGTTCTAACAATGCTTTTTGAAAATTGGACTCAAACCAACGAATGGCCAATTGATTTTCGCTAGGTTGCTCAATTTCTTCTACTTCCCAACCTTGAATGAGTCGAAAAGCGTTCCAGATTTTATTAGAAAATTTCTGACCTTGTTCGACTAATTTTTCATCAAAAAGGAGGTCATTTCCAGCGGGAGAGCTGAACAACATACCTGTTCTTACGCCATCGGCGCCATACTTTTTTATGAGATCCAAAGGATTGGGTGAATTGCCCAATGATTTAGACATTTTTCTTCTCTGTTTGTCACGAACAATTCCTGTGAGATAGACATTTTTAAAAGGTTTTTCCCCAGTGTATTCATAGCCTGCAATGACCATTCGGGCTACCCAGAAAAACAAAATTTCAGGAGCGGTGACCAGGGTATCTGTAGGATAGAAATAATCTAACTCTTCATTTTTTTTAGGTAATATCTTACCTGTTTCAGTGTCAAATCCCTGATCGTTAAACCCATCAAAAACGGCCAAAGGAAAGAGCCAAGATGAAGCCCAGGTATCCAGAACATCTTCGTCCTGATGAAGATCGGATGGCTTCAGGTTCATTTTACCTGACTTTTTTTGAGCCAATGTTAGTGCCTCTTTTTCGTTTACCGCTACCACAAAATCATCTTCACCTTTCCCGAAATAATAGGCAGGGATTCGTTGACCCCACCAAAGCTGTCGAGAGATACACCAGTCACGGACATTTTCCATCCAATGATGATAGGTGTTCTTAAATTTTGGGGGGAAAAGACGAATTTCATCATTCATGACTACTTCATGAGCCGTTTTTGAGATGGATTTCATTTTTATGAACCATTGCAGTGACAGCTTGGGCTCAATGACCGTATCGGTCCTTTCAGATCTACCGATTCTTGTATTAAAATCCTCTTCATTTACTAGGATTTCCATGACCTTCATATCTTTTACGATCTGTTTCCTCACTTCAAAACGATCCATTCCCGTGTATTTTTCAACTTCACAGGCTGAAGTTAGTTTGCCATCTAATCCAATGGTATCAATTATTTCTAGCCCGTGACGCAGCCCAATTTCATAATCATTCGTATCATGGGCTGGAGTTACCTTTAAACAACCCGTACCAAAATCCATAGTTACGTATTCATCGGCAATGATGGGCACTCGTCTATTGACGAAAGGAATGATGACGGTCTTTCCAATTAAGTGTTGGTAACGACGGTCCTCGGGATTAACGGCAATACCTGTATCTCCCATGATGGTCTCAGGCCTTTGTGTAGCGATGGTGATGTATTCGCTACTATTTTCAATTTGATACTTGACTGAATAAAGTTTTGAAATTTCACCACCTTCTTTATAGAGAACCTCTTCATTCGATACCGCTGTTTGGGCTTCTACATCCCAATTTACCATACGAAGACTTCGATAGACATAACCTTTATTAAAAAGGTCGACAAATACTTTAATAACGGACGCATAATAGTCTTTATCCATGGTAAAGGCTGTTCTATCCCAATCGCATGAAGCCCCTAATTTTTTTAATTGTTCAAGGATGATACCCCCATACTTTTCTTTCCACTCCCAAGCATGCTCCATGAAAGCCTCTCTACTGAGATCACTTTTTTTGATCCCTTTTGTTCTCAGCATTTTTACAACTTTTGCTTCGGTAGCAATCGAGGCATGATCCGTACCCGGTACCCAACAAGCTTCAAAGCCCTGCATTCTTGCTTTCCTTATTAGGATGTCTTGGATGGTATTATTGAGCATGTGACCCATGTGGAGTACGCCCGTAACATTGGGTGGGGGGATGACAATACTAAAAGGCTTTTTATTAGGATTTACTTTGGCTTTGAAATGTCCCTTCTCCATCCAATATTGGTACCATTTGTCTTCAACTTGAGCGGGATCATATTTGGTTGATAGGGCCATTCTTTTCTTTTAAAATCTTATGCTTTTCGCAAAACTAACCAGAACTCAAATAAACGACACTTAATTATGGATAATTCAATCCCATAAGATCCGAATGATGTTTTTTTTAGAACGCAAATTGTGATTTGAATAATTGCAATTCATCAGAGAGGGAGGTTGATGGAAACCCGTTGACATAGTCAAATATTTTACTATCGAGGCTCACATTTAATTCTCTGAGTTTCATGTGCTGGTTGGCATAAATAAATTCTAAGTCTGGATACAATTCCTTTAGGACGTCTAAAATATCTAGAATCTGTAAATTTTTGTCCACAAGATTGTAAGTCCCTGTGGGGATCTCTTTCAAAATGCATTGCTCAAGGGTGTTTACTATATGTGCTACATGAATGAAAGCTCGGGTCTGCTTCCCGTTACCGAATATTTGAATACGGTTGGTAAAATGGGCATCAAACATGAATTTATTGATGACCGCATCAAAGCGCATGCTTTTGCTGAATCCATAGATATTTCCTCCTCTAAGTATGATGGCATTTTTTTTCTCCATCAGCCGGTTGACGTGTGCCTCACCTCTAAGTTTTGATATCCCATAATAAGTTTGTGGCAGCGGAAGAGTGGATTCGTCGGCCAGATCGGCTCCTGTGCCATAAACAGCTGTACTACTAAGATGGATGAACTTTGAGACCCCACTTTCTTCTGCGGCATAGACTACTTCTGCAGTACCCCAATGATTCACTTGCTCATAAAAATGGGGATCTGTATTTGCAAAGGGTGTGGTTACAATGGCAGCTAAATGTATTAAGACATCCGTATCTATCAACTTTTTCTTTAATAATCTGGAGTCCAATATTTCTCCGTGAACAAACTCGATTTTAGATAAAAAAGGTACTTTTTTTCCTAAAAAAAGACTTCTATGACCTCTACTCAAATTGTCATAAATGGTAATTTTAGTAATTTCTTTGTTGAGCGCCAATCTCGCCAATAATTCAGTTCCTACATATCCCGCACCTCCAGTAATTAAAACATTCATTCTTTCACAATTAAATCAGTGTGTAAGCCACATTCCACTTTATTTAAACCAAACCAGCGAGCTTCACGTGCTTGCATTTCTAAATCTACTTTTCTCGTACAAGGTTCGCAGCCGATACTTGTATAACCACGCTGCTCTAGTGGATGCTTAGGGATATTGTATTGTTTAAGATATTCAAATATTTTTTTCTGATTCCAATCGAGCATGGGATGAAATCTTACCGTATTGTGGGGGGCTGCTTGTTCAATCTTCATGGCGCTTCGGGTCGCACTTTGATCTGCGCGAACTCCGTTCATCCAAACATCATAGGTAGCCAAAACGGTATCCAATGGTTGTATTTTATTGATAGCACAGCAATGATCAGGGTCTGAGGTATACAAGAGTTTTCCATTGGGCTCTTTTTGCAAGTACTTGGGCGTAGCAGGTTTTAGATCAATCACGGTTAATTGAAAGAGATCCGTAATGTGATCCTTAAATCTGACCGTTTCAGGAAATAGATAACCTGTATTGATAAAATAAACTGGAATCTCAGGACTGATTTTCTTGATGATATGTAATAAAACTAAACTGTGAGTTTGGAAAGATGAGGTAGTAAATATCCGTTTACCAGCTTGTTGATATTTTGTTATTTTCGATTTTATTTCTTTAATCTCCATTTTGCAATGCAAAACAATCAATTATTAACGTGAATTAAAGGATAATCAGGATATAATTGTTTCAATTAATGAACTAATCTTCTTTTTTTTTGATTTCTATCTTGCAAGGTTAATATTTGTATGATTGAACAGCTTAGCATGAAAAAAGTTTCGGTTTTTAGAAAAGAGCATTTCAATGCGGCTCACAGACTTCATAATCCCAGTTTGTCAGATACAGAAAATGCTAAAATATTTGGTAAGTGTAACAACGCTAACTACCATGGACACAATTATGACTTGACGGTAAAATTAACGGGCGAAGTCGACGTGACGACCGGATATGTTTATGACATGAAATTATTAAGTGACATTATTAAGGAAAACATACTCGACCGATTTGACCACAAAAATTTAAACCTAGATGTTAAGGAGTTTGAGGGTCTCAATCCTACTGCAGAAAATATTGCTATTACCATTTATGAGATATTAAAATCTAAAATTGAAAATCGTTACGAAATAAAAATATTATTGTATGAAACCGAAAGAAATTTTGTCGAATACCCCACTAACTGACGATGAAGGTCATGATGTGTTTTCTTATGAAACGCCATTAAGGCCAGATGCTTTTGAAAAAGATGATGATCTCAAAATTGAGTTAATAGAAAAGCATTTTAGGGAAATCATGCATGTCTTGGGAATGGATTTGAGTGATGACAGTCTTAAGGGTACGCCCCACAGAGTGGCAAAAATGTATGTTAAGGAAGTTTTTTCGGGTCTAAATCCATCGAGTAAGCCCACCAGTAAATTGTTTGATAATAAATACAATTATGATCAAATGTTGGTTGAAAAAGACATCACTTTCTATTCGCATTGCGAACATCATTTTGTTCCTATTTATGGGAAAGCACATGTGGCTTACTTTTCAAGCGGTAAGGTAATCGGTCTGTCCAAAATCAATAGGATTGTACAGTATTTTTCGAAGCGTCCCCAAGTACAAGAAAGATTGACGGTACAAATTGCTGAAGAGCTGAAAAAACTTTTGAATACCGAAGACATTGCGGTAGTCATGGATGCCAAACACATGTGTGTCTCATCAAGAGGGGTTGGGGATACCAATAGTCAAACAGGGACGGCACATTTTTCAGGGAAATTCAATGACCAGGCGGTGCGATCTGAATTTTTAAACTATGTAAATGCGAGTGCGGCAAAATAGTTTTAAACTTTTTTACGTTTTTTTTACTGAAATAATCTAGCAACAAGGTCTTCGGGGCGATATTTATGATCCTTTTTTTTTTGTAAAGATAATTGTCATAAAATTTATCTAACATTATCATATCTTTGCCAAAAATTTAAAAATACCAAACTAAAAAAATGGAATATTTTATTTATCTCGTTCCCGTCTTTGCCATCGTAGGACTTATTGTGATGGCAATCAAAGCCAAATGGGTAATCAAGCAAGATGCAGGCAATAAAAATATGCAAGAGCTTTCTTCTCACATTAAAGAAGGAGCATTAGCATTCTTATCAGCTGAATACCGTGTACTGATCATTTTTGTTGTGATTGCTGGAGCACTCCTAGCTGTGGTTTCTTCTTTTATAGAATCGACCAGTTATTTTATAGTTGTAGCTTTTGTTATTGGTGCTTTTTTCTCAGCACTTGCTGGGAATATAGGAATGCGCATCGCAACCGAAGCGAATGTAAGAACCACCCAGGCTGCTAGAACCAGTCTTCCAGATGCATTAAAAGTTTCTTTTACGGGTGGCATGGTCATGGGATTAGGCGTTGCAGGATTAGCTGTATTTGGCTTGAGTGTGATCTTTATTGTTCTTTTTCAATATGTTATGGGAGGTGAGTGGAGCGTTGTTGATGGTAATGAGAAAATGACCATGGTACTAGAGACCCTAGCCGGATTTTCACTGGGAGCAGAATCTATTGCTTTGTTTGCAAGAGTAGGAGGGGGTATATATACTAAGGCAGCAGATGTAGGAGCAGATTTAGTAGGTAAAATAGAGGCAGGGATACCTGAGGACGATCCTAGAAATCCAGCAACTATCGCAGATAATGTAGGAGATAATGTAGGAGATGTTGCTGGAATGGGTGCTGATTTGTTTGGATCTTATGTAGCTACTGTTTTGGCTTCCATGGTGCTGGGTAATTATGTTATACGAGACATGGGAGGTGCTATTGATGATATTTTCGGCGGAATGGGGCCTATTTTATTGCCTTTAGTGATTGCTGCGGTAGGCATTGTCTTTTCGATTTTTGGAGGGTTTTTTATTAATATTAAAAACAATGATGCCAAAGAGCAAGAGATTCAAACAGCCTTAAACATAGGTAACTGGAGTTCCATTATAATGACTGCGGTAGCTTCTTATTTCATTATCAATTTCATGCTTCCAGAAATCATGAAAATGGATTTCTTTGGAGTGGGTATTATAGACGTACCTAGAATGAATGTATTTGGCAGTGTCATTATAGGTTTGGTCGTAGGTGCTGCCATTTCTTATTTCACAGAATATTATACGGGCTTGGGTAAAAAGCCTGTGATGTCTATTATTGAGAACTCGGCAACGGGTGCTGGAACCAATATTATTGCGGGTTTGTCAACAGGAATGATGTCTACATTTGCGCCCATATTATTATTTGCTGCCGCCATATGGGGTACTTACACCTTGGCTGGATTTTACGGGGTTGGCATAGCTGCTTCGGCCATGATGGCTACTACTGCCATGCAATTGGCCATAGATGCGTTTGGACCTATAGCGGATAATGCAGGGGGTATTGCAGAGATGAGTCAACTACCTAAAGAAGTGAGAGAACGTACAGATATTTTAGATTCGGTAGGCAACACTACTGCAGCCATTGGCAAGGGGTTTGCTATTGCTTCTGCTGCTTTGACAGCATTAGCACTTTTTGCAGCCTATGTAACCTTCACAGGTATTGACGGTATAAATATTTATAAGGCAGATGTGCTTGCTGCACTTTTTGTGGGTGCTATGATCCCGGTAGTATTTTCTGCTTTAGCGATGAGATCAGTGGGTCGGGCTGCCATGGAAATGGTCATGGAGGTAAGGCGTCAATTCAAAGAGATTCCTGGAATCATGGAAGGTACAGGTACACCAGAATATGGTAAGTGTGTAGATATTTCTACCAAAGCTGCTATCAGAGAAATGATGCTTCCTGGTGCTTTAACGATTATCAGTCCCATCATTATAGGATTTGTAATGGGGCCTGAAGCATTGGGCTCTTATATGGCTGGCGTGACGGTATCGGGTGTCTTATGGGCAATTTTCCAAAATAATGCAGGAGGAGCGTGGGACAACGCTAAAAAAGCATTTGAAGCTGGAGTCATGATCAATGGTGAGATGACCTACAAAGGATCAGAAGCACATAAGGCGGCAGTTACAGGAGATACCGTTGGAGATCCATTTAAAGATACGTCTGGTCCTTCCATGAATATTCTAATTAAATTGACTTGTTTGATCGGTTTAGTTATTGCTCCTATTTTGGGTGAAATGTACGGTAATGGTCATCAGACTTTTAATGAAAAAGGAGTAGATGTTGTGATTAATATAGATGCTGAAGGAGAGGAAGAATGGGAAGGAAGCGTTACCGTAGACAAAAATGGGGTTGAGTTGTCGAAAACAGTTAAAGGTACCCAGGAGCAGGTTGAAAAAATGCTAGAAAATTGGGTAGCAGAGGTGGAATAATTCTTTGCTAAGAACATAAAAAAAAGGTGCTATTAATGAATAGTACCTTTTTTTATGTCTAATATTTGGATATTTATAGCAGATTAATTTTTATGGATAGGTTTATGCCTTTTAGATCAATATTTTTTGACCGGTTGATGCCTTTGAATTCTTAGGTATTGTTGAGATGAATTTTACTTCTTTTCCTAGGGTTATGCATTTACAAATAATTTTATAATCTTTGTGGTAAAGCAATCCTTTAAATATTTAACTAAAGGAAACCAAATAACCAACCATATTAATATTACGCTTTACCCTGAAGCTATGTTTTTGATTGATTCAAATGCGGCAACTATTCATACTTCATAATATAAAGCCTTTACTTTAAATGAAATTACACCCTTTTTATATTCAAAGTCAGTATAAATCACCTTTAATATTGATTTATTTCTTTTTAAAGGGTTACCCATTCCATGTAACTTGTATTTACTCAAGATCAGGCTCGCAGATGTTATGACAGAGCAACAAATTCTTGATCATATTTCTAATGGCGATGAAGTCGCTTTAGACTATTTGTATAAAAAACATTACGCAATGATGACCAAAATGGTCCTTAAAAACAATGGTACAATGGAGGAGGCCAATGATGTATATCAAGAAGCCTTAATTATTTTTTGGCAAAAAGCCATCAGTGGAAATCTTAAAATTACTTCTAAAATAAGCACTTACCTATACAGTATTTGTAAAAATTATTGGATGAAGGAGTTAAACCGTAAAAAACGACTCAGCTATGCGGATCATGAGGGATCAACCTTTCAATCTGACCATGGAGACATTATTTCTAAGGTAGTTAAGGAGGCGATAGAGGCATTGGGAGATCCATGTAAAAGTGTTTTGACCTTTTATTACTTCAACGAAATGTCAATGTCAGATATTGCAGATCGAATGAACTATTCTAATGCGGATACTGTCAAAGCAAAAAAATATAAATGTAAAAAACGCTTAGATGTTCTGATTAAGAAAAATTATAGTCAAGAAGATTTTTTTAATTAAATGGAAATAGGAGGTCAAGAAGAAGCTATAGCACAATATTTAACTCAGCGAATGACTGACGTTGAGAGGAGTGCTTTTGAGCAAAAAATCAGCGAAAGTCCTCAGTTGGCCCAAAAAATTAAGTTTGAAAAACAGATTGCTGAGGGAATAAAAAATTACAAAAAAGGGATCTTAAAATCTCGTTTAAATCAGTTAGAGGTAGGTTCAAGTATTGGAGAAACGACTTCCATGGCGACTAAAATCGCATTATCTGCCTTCACTATCGTCGTCTTAGGTGGCTTATCTTATTTCTTACTGTACCCTGAAGAAACAACTCTTATTGAAAATAAGGAAATAAAGATAGATACTGATATAACCACAGAGGATAGAAATGTGGATATTCCTCTGATGAATGACACCATTAGTGAGGGGTTGAGCGACAAAAAAGGAGGAACCTCATCAATCACAAAAGACATAGAAAATACTTCGGAGAAAGTACCGGTCAAAGTTTCGGCAAAACAGTTAAAAAAATCTTCGAAATTAGATAAAGAAGACCTCGAATCAAAGGTACAAGTGGTACTTCCAGATATGGATGGGTCTGAGATTTCCTTTGATGAACCGCTAGCGTCCTCTCAAGATTTTGTCGATGACTTAGTTAAGGATCAAGCCCGGGTGAACCTTAACTCTGAGTTGATTGTAGAAATTGAAATGAAAAAATCTAAAAAATTAAAATATGTATATGAGGGTCAAAAATTAATTTTAATTGGAGATTTTTCAGCGGCTCCTTACCAAATTATTGAGGACAATACCTCTCTTAAAAAGAAAATCTATTTGTACTACCAGGGTGAGTACTATGCTTTGCCTTTAACTTCTGAGAAAAAAGAATTAAGTCCCGTGACGGGCGCAAGACTATTGGATTATCTAGTTAACTTAAGAAACAAAAAATAAGTTCAGACTATTTTTAGGTTATTTTGTAACTTGCGCATCACAATGAAAGATCGTAGAAGGCAGAAAAGAAAATTAGGAAGTTTTCCTTTTCTCAGTGTAATATTCAGTATCACCTTGTCTCTCGTGGTTATGGGTATTTTTGGTATTGCATTTATCTATCTCAAAACCCTTACTTCGATTGTTCAGTCAAATGTTGAAGTCCAAGTCTATCTAGATAAATCCACTAGAGATCATGATGTGAAGCGGTTGCAAAAAATCATGACGACCCGACCCTACATTAGATCGGAAGATACGATGGAAAGCATCAAATTTATAAGTAAAGAAACGGCTGCTGAAGTATTCGTTAGAGATACAGGAGAGGATTTTACTAAATTCCTAGGAGATAATCCACTCAGAGATGCCTTTTCTTTGAGAATCATAAATGAGTATCAATCGGTAGATAGCTTAAAATATATTGAGAAAGATCTCAGTCGGTTATCTGGGGTTTATGAGGTGGTTTTTCAGGAATCTTTAATAGCAAGTATCAATAAAAATCTTAGAAAAATAGGGGTCCTCTTTTTGGGTATGACCCTGATACTATTAGTTGCGGTTATTGTATTGATCAATAATACGATAAGAATTGCCTTATTTTCTCAAAGATTTCTGATCAGGAGTATGCAGTTAGTGGGGGCTACTAAACGATTTATTCGCTGGCCATTCTTAAAAAGATCTTTAATATATGGGTTGATTTCTGGTATTTTGGCCTCGGGAATTATTTTTGGAATCATTCAAATAGCACAGTATCAAATTGAAGATTTAAATAAGCTGTATGATCAAGAGCCCTTATTTATTTTATTTTCTGCTTTGATATTTTTGGGCCTTTTAATCTCATATCTTAGCACATTATCCTCTATGAGGCGCTATTTTAAAATTTCATTAGACGAACTTTATTAAACAGAAACAAATGTCAGTTCAAACCAAATTTGCTTTTAAAAAAATAAATTACCTCATCATGATCTCAGGTATAGCCTTGATTCTTTTAGGCTTCGTGATCATGTCTTTAGATCAAGAAACTTACGGATTTGGTTTCTTAGGCCTAACCTTAGGTCCGATAATTGTTTTTTCAGGATTTATGATTCAATTCGTTGCCATTCTATACAAATCAAAAAAAGCGACTAATTAAAAGAATAAATGACGTGGATTGATGCGCTTATTCTGGGGATTATCCAAGGTCTCACAGAATTTTTACCAGTCAGTAGCAGTGGACATTTAGAGATTGGTGTGGTAGTATTGGGAATCAACTCCAATAACAACCTCTTGTTTGCCTTGGTCGTACATATGGCCACTTGCTTGAGCACCATTTTTGTTTTTCACAAAGATATACTACTGATAATTAAGGGTTTATTAAAATTTGAATGGAATGATTCGACTCAATTTGTATTGAAAATAATTATCTCAATGATCCCTGTAGGGGTGATTGGATTACTTTTTGAAAGTGAAATAGAAGTTTTTTTTACAGGGGATTTATTTTTAGTAGGGGGTATGCTGCTGATTACTTCGATCTTACTATTTATACCTCGCTATTTCAGTCAGGGGATGGGTGAAGTTACACTTGGGAAATCTTTGGTCATAGGATTGGCACAATCGATAGCTATTTTACCTGGAATATCCCGATCTGGATCAACTATTGCTATGGCATTGATGTTAGGAGTGAGCAGGGAAAAAGCAGCAAAATTTTCTTTTTTAATGGTACTTTTACCTATAATTGGCGCAAGTTTACTAAAGGTGAAAAAATATGTTGAGTTACCCAACTTACAGCCCGAAGTAAATACTTTGGCATTATTTATCGGATTTATGGCTGCTTTTATTTCAGGTTATATGGCTTGTCGATGGATGTTGAAAATTGTGAAGAAAGGAAAACTTATTTATTTTTCCATGTATTGCTTTGTCATAGGCTTGACCGCCATTTCTTGTAGTTTTTTCCTATGAATATTCCCGAAGAAGGTAGCCTATTGTTGGTCAATAAACCAAAAAAATGGACTTCATTTGATGTAGTTAATAAGCTAAGGTACTTACTTAAAATAAAGAAAATAGGCCATGCCGGCACGCTGGACCCCTTAGCACAGGGCCTGTTACTCATTGGGGTAGGTAAGTATACTAAAAAACTCGAAGGTCTTCAGGGGTTAGATAAAACCTATGAAGGCATCATCGAGATAGGTAAAACCACACCTTCCTTTGATTTAGAAACACCCTTTGATTCTTCCTCAGACTATACACATGTCACACCTCAAGAAATAGCTACAGCGGTAGAAGCTTTAACCGGAGACCTGGATCAGATGCCGCCCATTTATTCTGCTATTAAAGTGAACGGACAACGGGCCTATAAAAGTGCTCGAAAAAATGAGAGTATTGAGCTTAAGTCTAGAAGAATTAAAGTTTTTAAGTTTGAAATAATCCATATACTTTTACCCGAAATTCATTTCAAAATAGTATGTTCAAAAGGTACCTATATAAGAAGTCTAGCCAAAGATTTAGGCGACTTATTGGGTGTAGGGGGATATCTAAAGGAGTTAGTAAGAACGCAAGTTGGAGACTATAAATTGGAAAATGCATTTAAACTTGATCAATTAATCGATCAAATTAATTCGGAAAATGAAAGTAATTGACCATTTTAAAGAATTAGATTCATCCGTTTTCCCTATAGTGACTAGCGGAACCTTTGACGGGGTTCATTCGGGTCATCTTAAAATTTTGGAAGGTCTGGTCCACCAAGCTCGTGCTCATGGGGGTGAAAGTGTCGTTATTACTTATTGGCCACATCCCAGATTTGTATTAGGCAAGGGGTCGAGCTCATTGAAACTACTCAGTACATTTGAAGAAAAAGTAAAACTGCTGAATGAAATAGGTATTGACTATTTGTTGAAAGTACGGTTTTCAAAAGAATTTTCCGAACTATCACCGGAAGCTTTTGTTCAAAAAGTATTATTAAAAGGGCTTAAGGCTAAAAAATTTATTATCGGGTACGATCATCGCTTCGGTAAAAATCAGATAGGAGATATTGATTTTTTGAAAAAAAATAATGTGCGTTTTGGTTTAGAGATCGAAGAAATTTCGCGGTTGGATATAGATCAAGTAGGGATCAGCTCTACCAACATCCGCCAAGCATTAATGGCCGGAGATGTGATTACGGCTCAAGGTTACCTTGGTCGTTATTACAGCCTGTCAGGAATTGTTACTAGAGGAGATCAGATTGGTAGAAAAATAGGCTTTCCAACGGCAAATCTCTTTATCTCGGAATCTTATAAATTAATCCCTTCAGATGGTGTTTATGCCATATTCGTATATTTAGGACTTCAACGTTTCGAAGGTATGCTTAATATTGGATGGCGACCTACGGTCAAGGGTAAGAAGCGGACGATTGAAGCACACTTGTTTGATTTCAATAAAGATATTTACGGAAGCCATTTAAGGGTCGAATTGGTAGCGATCATTCGTAAAGAAATTGAATTTGATCATCTCAATGATTTGAAACAACAGTTGATTAAAGATAAATTTGCAACGCAAACATTATTAGGAAAGGTTAATACAAACAAATGAAGGAGTCAGAAATAAAGTTCAAGGTTTCCCTTGACGATGAAAATATTCCAGAAAAAATAGAATGGGATGCAGATGAAAAGGAAAAAACAGGTTATTCAGAGACCAAGTCAATCAGCGTCTCTTTATGGGATAGTGAACAAAAAAATACTTTGAGAATAGATCTTTGGGCGAAGGATATGCCGTTAGATGAAATGAAGCGTTTTTATATTGATTGTTTGGGGGGCATTGGTCAGACTTTATTGAATGCTACGGGTGATCAATTTATGTCAGAAGAAATTAATGGACTCTGTGATAAATTGGTGGAACATGTCAAAAAAGAAGCAGAATAAGCTTAAAAAACACTAAAAATAGAATTATATTATATAAAAAAAATATCTATTTCCGTTGTTTTCAGATGAAATAGAGTCTGATTGAAATTTTTATAATCTCTGTGGTAATAAATCAAACGATCAAAAATAGATTGATGATATGATATTGATTATTTGAATTTATCAACCATCGCAACAAGAGGAGTTAAAATAGGGGTTATGAAAAGCCTGAATTTTATCTTGTTTAGTTGTGAATTAATGCTATTTTAATGAAAAAATTAACTATTATTAACAAAAGAATTTTAATTAAGTATTTATGAGGATTTTTATTTCAAACATTTCAATACTTTGTGGGCTTTTGCTCTTGCCATTAATGTCTTTTTCTCAAAGGAGCATTTCTGGCACTATTTTAGATGAAAATAATAAAGGTATCGTAGGCGCGAGCATTATCATGAAAAACTCTGAAATGGGGACACTTTCAAAGGAGGACGGCAGCTTTATTCTGAATTTACCAGAACAATTAAAATCTATTGTCGTTAGCGCAAAAGGATTTGAAACGCAAGAATTAACTATTGGGTCAAAGTCTATTTTCGATGTTAAGATGATCAAGAGTAGGAATTCTAATCAAAAATCCCAAACTCAGATATCGGGAAGAGTATTGGATAAAGGCAATCGAGAGCCCTTGATCGGGGTAAACATCGTTGTAAAGGGAACGGTATTGGGTACTGTGACGGATTTAGAGGGAACCTTTACTCTAAGCATACAATCAGCGCCTCCCATTTTATTGGCCGTTTCAAGTATTGGCTACAATGGTCAGGAAATTGAAATTAATGATGATTACGTTGAGGATTTAGAAATCATTTTGGAAGAAGCCGTTGAAATTGGACAAGAAGTAGTGGTTTCGGCTTCCAGAATAGAGGAGAGAATCTTAGAGTCTCCAGTTTCCATTGAGAAAATGAATATCTTGGATATTCAAAATACTGCGGCTGACAATTATTATAAAGCTATTGCTAATTTGAAAGGTGTCGACGTAGCCTCTAGCAGTATTAATTTTCAGGTCATCAATACACGGGGATTTGCCAATACGGGTAATACTCGATTTGTACAATTAATAGATGGAATGGATAGCCAGGCACCTGCCTTAAATTTTCCTGTTGGGAATTTAAATGGTCCCTCTGAGTTGGACGTTGAATCACTTGAGCTTATTCCGGGAGCCTCATCTGCCCTTTATGGGCCTAACGCTTTCAGTGGAGTACTGCTGATCAATAGTAAAAACCCTTTTGAATATCAAGGATTAAGTGCCTTTCAAAAGATAGGGATGAATCACATGAACGATACGCAATCGAACTATACTGCACAACCTATGTATGAGGGATCGTTGCGCTATGCCAAAGCATACAATAATAAATTTGCCTATAAGATTAACTTTTCCTATTCTGTGGCTGAAGATTGGCACGGAAATTCGGATCTCGATCGAAATGCGGCTACCAACCCATTTGCCAGTATCGGTGGGGTCAACCCAGGTGCAGATAGATTACATTATCAAGGGGACGAGGCCGGCGTTAATTTAGCTTTACTAGCTCAAAGCGATGATTTTCTATCTTATGGTTTACTTAATATTAACAAATATTCTAATAATAAGTTTCCCAGAGCTTACATTAAAGCAGGAGATCTCCCCAATCATCCGGTAAACATTACTCCTTACCAAGAAATTGATCTCATTGATTATGGTGCTGAAAATTATAAATTTAATACAGCGCTTCATTATCGTTTGAACGATAAGGCTGAGATTAGTTATACATTTAATGGTGGCTGGGGAACAAGTATTTATACTGGAGCCCAGCGTTATTCATTGGTTAATTTTGGAATTGTTCAACAAAAGCTAGAGCTCAAAGGCGATAATTTTCATGTCAGGGCGTATGGAACTGTTGAGAATTCTGGAGATTCCTATATTACTGAGTTCTTGGGCATAAGGATGCATCAAGAGGCTATAAATCTGGCCAATAATGATCCAGCAAGGCCACAAATTTTACCAGAAGGGTTTTTTAATTATTTTGGTGATTACGGGATAGAATACCTCAGGTACCTCTCCGTTGAGGAAGGACTCAACCCAGGAGATATTCAAGATTTATCGAGTGATGAGCGAATGCTTATAGAAAATGCAGCACATACTTATGCTAGAGCGCAAATAGATGGTCGATACTTGGCCGATGAGGCAAATGGAGGATTTATCATTGAAGGAGCGACTGGGGACTCTTACACATTAGCAGATTTGAAAAAGAGAGTAATGACAGGTGTGATTCCTGAAGGACCTTTATTTAATGATAAATCGGCAATGTATCAGGCAGATGGACAATATGATTTCAAAAATGATTTTGATTTTATTGAACTTCAGGTGGGGGCTAGTTTTAGGATGTTTGATTTGGGATCTAATGGTACCATATTTCCAGATACAGTCGGAAATGAGATCACGATCAAAGAATATGGTATTTACGCCCAGACGGCCAAACGAGTTTCAGATTGGTTGAAACTTTCGGGTTCGTTGAGATATGATAAAAATGAAAATTTTGATGGGCAAGTCAATCCAAGAATTTCAGCGGTTTTGAATCCGAATAAGAATCACTTCTTTCGGTTTTCTTACCAAACCGGATTCAGAATACCGACTACCCAGAATCAATATATCAATTTAGATATCATCAGCTCGAGGTTGCTCGGTGGCTTACCGGAGTTTTACGATACCTATGTCCCAGATCCGCAGAACAATACTTATTATAAACTTCAGTCTGTCTTAGATTACAGAAATGAAATATATTCAGGGGTAGATAGTGCGGACGCTGTTATGGTATTGGATCGTTATACTGAATTTAACCCAGTCAAACCTGAGAAAGTAAAAACATTTGAAGTGGGATACAAAAGTGTTATTAACAATAAGTTAGTAATTGATATGGCTTATTTCTATAATATATATACCAATTTCATCACGAATATAGGTGTGGTTGATTCCACTAAAGGGGCAACGAACTCGAGATTATTACTCAGCTCCTCTGATGATACTTACGCTTTGACGACCAATATGACTAAACCTGTTTATACGCAAGGCATCGTAGCAGGTCTGGATTATTCTTTACCTAAGGGTTATAAATTTGGGATCAATTACTCCTGGAATCAGTTCATCAGTGGAGCAGATTATGAGCAAGGGAACACATTATTTGATTTCAATACCCCTGAGCATAAAGTCAATATTAACTTT
>CAJJCN010000030.1 GCA_905182655.1 Flammeovirgaceae bacterium UBA4465 | reverse complement strand
TTTTTTTCATTTAATTGCAATATGAGCTGTTTAATTCCTTTGACACCCCTACCATCGATATGTTGAATAGTACTTAAGTCTATTAATAGCACATGAATAACAGGATCTGAGGTGATCATTTGCTGATTTATTTGCTGGTTAATTGATTGAATATTAAAGGTAATTATTGGAGTATCTATTTTCAAAATAGAACGGTTGTGATGTAGAGGAGTTCGGATAGCCTCAGTAGGCACAGGCAATGTTTTTCCCTTTTCATCAAAGACTCTGAGCTGAACCCTAGGGAATATGGATTTATATATTAGTAGGAGTACATATAGGCCCATTCCAGAGGAAATACCCCATATCATCCCAAAGAATAGGGTAATAATAAGGGTAAAACCAAGCATAAAAAAATCAAGGAAATTGCTCTTCCACAATTCATAAGGATATTTAAAATCAATTAAACCTCTGAGGGCTACCAAAATAATGGCAGCCAAAACAGGATAAGCCAAGAGTGCAAAAATATCTGTAAAAAACAGTAAGGTTGTCGCGATTAAGCAGGCGCTAATGACCCCCGAAAAAGGTGTACGAGCTCCCGCAGTGAAATTTACTGCAGATCTCCCAAATCCTCCTGCTACGGGGAAGCTCATAAAAAAAGCACCTACAAAATTAGCACTGCCCAAAGCGACCAATTCAGTATTTGCATTGACGGTATGATCTTTTGATTGTAGGGCAAGGTTTTTACCTACTGAAAAAGATTCAATGAATGAAATCAGCGCTAGCGTGAGTGCCAAAGGTAGGAGTAGCGTCATCTTGCTTAGATCTATATTTGGCAAATTAAAACTGGGTAAGCCCATGGGAATGTCTCCAATGATATTTAGACCTGAAAGATGTAGCTCGAAAAAATGAACCAACCCAATGGAAGTAAAAACGAGGATTAATGTGCCGGGTAATTTTGGCGTCCATCTATTAAGTGCATACAATAATATAATGGAAAACAAACCTATGAATGTGGTCAATATATCGAGATTCACTAGATTATGAGCAATACTGGTCAATAGGACGATTAGATTTCCTTTTTCCATATGGATTCCAAATAGGGGACCCAATTGATTTAGGCCTATTAAAATGGCGGCAGCAGTGGTAAATCCACTAATGATGGGCTTTGATAGTAATTGGGTTATGAATCCCATTTTCATAAAACCCAGAAAAGTCTGGATGACACCTACCATGAGGGTTAAAATGATTGCTAATTGAATGTATTCTTGGGAGCCAATGGCAGCCAATAAACCTAATCCACTTGCTATAAGCAGTGAATCCATAGCTGAAGGCGCAACCGAAAGTTGTCTAGACGACCCAAATAAGGCATAGATTATTTGAGGAACGAGAGAGGCATACAATCCATAAATAACGGGTAGACCTGCGATTAAGGCATAGGCCATACTTTGGGGAATTAACAAAACACCCACCGTAAGCCCAGCAAAAAAATCTCCTTTTAATTTAGTCGTTGAATAACCTTGAAGCCAACTTAGCGGTTTTAATATGGCCATTTATGAGAGACTAAATGTGGGTGCATGCGCTTGATGAATGCTAAGTTAACCATTGTAAAGGATTAGGAGTTAATGGGACGAGTTATTTAATGGGATCCAAATTCAATGATTTTCAAAAGGTTATTTCATAGTCTGAGTACTGAAACTCAGCCCTCAGGTAGCTTATTTCTCGATTTTTATTAGTTCGATACGATTTTCTATGTAATGGTAATTTGATGGGTAAATGATCTGTGAACTTTAGATTTTCAATATAGGCGTAGGTGGGAGGGTGAAAGACCAATGATCCTAAAAAAGCGGCATTATTTTCATCAAAATAATAGACCCATTCTTCTGTAGTTGAGTGATTACTATTTTTTTTAGGGTTATAGTTGGCTCTTATGGCTTCAGCGTGCTGTCCACTGCGTAAAATCACAGATCCAAGCGCAGTTAATACGGTACCTGCATCTAGTAGTTTGAAAGGCATACCTAATACATAGAGTGAACTCATGACTGTTTGCGTTGGGTCTTTTTCTGTAAGCCTGTCGTTTTCAAACTGCCGTGCCCCATCGGCACTGTAAGAGATACGGTGATGGATATCATTTTCTTCCCAGGTGATTTCAGCTGAAAATTGCGGGAAAAATTTATATCGATGAAGCTGAATGTTATCTGTTTCTACACTGCCGTCAGCAAAATAAAGGATTCCGTGTTTGATATAAGAAAGATTTTTGATGCGCTGCCAAGTATCAAAACCACCCGCATTTTTAATGGCTTTTATGAGTACGGCTTTAGCTGTTGAATCTTTTATCTGCTCAAAAGGATCGGTAACTTTATTTTTTTTTTCTAGAGGCTGACAACCCGAACCATAAATTAAGGCAAGTATGAATATGTATTTAGCTAAAGGTCTTTTCTTTTTGGGATGGCCCATCATTTGCTTACTTTATTCAAAAATAATGATTTCTTTTGGATCTAGGGTCAATTGAATGGAATCACCTGTTCGGTAGGCTTTTATATCATCAAATGCCATCAACTCTAGGTCCTGATGAATGGAAATCAATAACTTATGATTCCCTCCATTGAATATGACCTCTTTGACGTAACCTTTAATCATTCCTTTGGGAGTGATTTTCACATTTTCAATCCAAATCCCAGTGGAGTAATTGACGTTTAATAGCTCATGACTTTGACTTTCACTTAGAAGGTTTATAATGCCAAAAAGACGTGCAATTTGAGGACTTTTTGGATGTTGATAAACCTCATGAGGTTTTCCTTTTTGGGCGATTGTACCTTTTTGTAATACCCATATTTCATCAGCGATTTCCATGGCATCCCGGGTGTCATGGGTCACCAAAATCACAGTTGTATCTGTTTTTTTAGCCAGTGATTTAGTTTCTATCAATAAACTTTGCTTGGTCAAAGGATCAAGGTTACTGAAAGGTTCGTCCATTAAAATAACTTCCGGTTCATTCGCCAATGCCCTTGCAAAAGCGACCCGTTGTTTTTGTCCTCCAGAAAGTTCTTGAGGATGTTGTGGTCTCAGGGATTCTAAACCGCAAATTTCGATCAGCTGTTCAACTCTATTTTTTTTATAAATTTCCCCATATCCAAGCAGGGCATAGTTAAGATTCTCTTCTACGGACATGTTTGGCTTCAGCGCATAATCCTGAAAAACTAATTTTATTTCTTCATGACCCGCAATCAGTTGTTCTTTAGGTCCCTGAAGTTTTTTATTATTCAAATAAATAGATCCTGTATCTGATTCGATCAGGCCCGCAATAATTTTTAACAGGGTTGTTTTCCCTGAACCGCTCATCCCTACCAATGAAATGAGCGCACCTTGTTTCACAGTCCCAGAGATATGGTCCAGGACTTTTTTTTGACCAAATGATTTAGTGATGTTTTTTATTTGAATCAATAGATTGAAAGGGTTTTGGGTATTTTGACCAAAGGCAATACGATTCTTGTGGAAAAAAAATAAATTAAAATGCGAATATAAGCGATTTACATAAAAATCCATCTCTATGATTCGACCAGAATATCTTCTTAGATTCAATAATTTTCAGTCAAATAGGCATTCTAGGTTATCTCTATATCAAATGGCGCTTATTTACTAGGGTGATGATTTCCGTTATAAGAAATAAATCACACCCATAAGACCTACGAGACCTAAAACGATGGTATAGGGGAGTGCCATCCAAATCATTTTAATATAAGATAACCGGATGGCCGGTGCCAATGCAGAGGTCAATAAAAACAGAAAGGCAGCTTGTCCATTGGGTGTTGCCACGCTAGGGAGGTTGGTCCCCGTATTGATGGCGATGGCCAAGGTTTCAAACTCTTTTCTATTGATCAAACCGGAGTCAAAGGCTGCTTTTACTTCGTTGATGTAAACCGTGGCTACGAAAACATTATCGCTGATCATGGATAAGACACCATTGGCGGTGTAGAACAAGGCGGGTTGAATAGATTTATCTTGCTCTAAAACATATTGTATAATGGGCTTAAATAAATGCAAATCATGAATCATTCCTACGATGACAAAGAAGACGGCCAATAGCGCGGTGAAAGGCAAAGCCTCTTCAAACGCATGACCAATGCGATGTTCATCCGTAATACCTGTTAAGGCAGTTTGCAGCACAATAATGGTCAAACCGATCAGCCCGACAGGAGCAAGGTGAAAAGCCAAAGCTATAATTAGAAATACGGCAGAACTTGCTTGAATAACCAGCGCATATTTTTCTTGTTGCGATCTTTTAGCATCTTCATCTGCTAAAAATCCTTGGATGATATTTTTTGCGAGATTAGGTAATTTTCCTCCAAATCCAAATTTTCCACTTACCTCTAACAAGACACAAGTCAATAGACCCGAAGCCAAAACCGGCAGAGTAATGGGAGCCATGGCATAAAAGAATTCCATAAAATCCCATCCTAATTTATCACCAATCAATAAATTTTGAGGCTCTCCAACAATCGTACAAACGCCTCCTAAGGCTGTTCCTACGGCACCATGCATGACCAAGCTTCTCAAAAAGCTTCTAAATTCTTCTAATGTTTCTCCACTTAATTCTTCGTTATCGAAGTTGCCACTTTTATTGTAATCACTCGGACTCGAATGGACTTTGTGATAGACCTGATAAAATCCAACAAAAACACCAATCAAAACTGCAGTAACGGTAAGGGCGTCTAGAAAGGCGCTCAAAAATGCTGAAATAAAACAAAAAAGGAGGGAAAGGACAATTTTAGATCGTACTTTGATAAATATTTTACCAAAAATAAACATCAATAAAGGTTTCATGAAGTAAATACCTGCGACCATGAATACCAATAATAGAAGGACTTCTAAGTTTCCTTCTATCTCATGAAAGACCGTCTCGGGGCTGGTCATTTTCATAAGAACTACTTCTAGCGCAATCAAACCTCCAGATTGAAGTGGATAGCATTTCAGGGCCATAGCCAAGGTCAAGATAAATTGACCAATGATGATCCATCCAGTGGCTGTAGATCCAAGCATCAATAGCAAAAACGGATTCAGCACTAAAAAGGCTAAGATTGTTTTTTTATACCAATGTGGTGAGTTCCCTAAGAATGAATTATATAACTCCATATGAGATTGTTTATTATTATAGAAATGTCAAGACAGTGGACAGAATATCAACGTGCACCATAAGATATTTCCTATCTTTCTTTAAAGTAATATATATATCGTATTTACAAAAAGCAAAATGTATGACCAGCAAATAGGTATTGTAAAGGTTATTTTTTCCAGATCCATTAAATAAAATAGGAGACACCCCCTTTAGTTAATGGTACTGTCACCCATTGATTCATTGGGGACTCATTAATCGGAGATGAATTGAGCAAACAGAAACTATTATCATAGGTAGAAATCAACTTCGATAACTCATCCTATAAATCGTGCCACTTTTGTCATCCGAGATAAGTATTGAACCATCTTCGAGTACCAAAACATCTACTGGCCGTCCCCAAGCTGTGTTAGTGCTCTTATTTAAAAACCCATCAACAAAAGTTTCATAATGGATGCCAACGCCATTTTCCTCTGTTACAAGGGACAGTTTATGTCCGGTGTGGCCAGCATTTTTGGAACGGTTCCAACTGCCATGTTCAGGGATGATTATTTTGTTTTTATAAGCAGGCGGAAACATATTTCCTGTGTAAAATTTAAGACCTAAAGGTGCGACATGTGGTCCTAATTTTAGCGCTGGAGAAGTATAGTTTTCACAACTTTTATCCTTACCAAATTCAGGATCTAATAATTCGCCAGCGTGGCAATAAGGAAAGCCAAAATGTTGACCCACCGCACTGAGTCGATTCAATTCACAAGGAGGTAAGTCATCACCGAGTAGGTCTCTACCATTATCCGTAAACCACAGTTCTCCCGTCACTGGGTGCCAGGTTAATCCAACGGTATTGCGCACACCTTTGGCCACTACCTGTCGGTGGGTCCCATCGGCATCCATACTGACAATTGAGGCATAATAGGTATCATCTTTGGTTTCGCAAACATTACAAGGAGCACCTACGGGTACGTATAATTTACCATCAGGCCCGAAACCGATGTACTTCCATCCATGGTGACTGTCTTCAGGGAAGTCATCGTATATTAAAGTGGCTTTGGGATCATCTAAGTGGTCTTCAATGGCATCATAACGCCATAACCTATTTATTTCGGCAACATACAGTGCACCATCTTTAAAGGCAATGCCATTGGGCATATTCAAGTCTTTAGCTATAGTATACAAAGTATCGGCTTTCAAATCCTTATTTCTATCTTGGAGGGCATAAACGGCACCATTGGCCTTATTTCCAATAAATAAGGTTCCATCTGGGCTCATGGCCATAGATCGGGCATTGTCTACGCGGCCGTATACTTCCATATGAAAGCCCTCTGGCATACGGAGAGAATCTAGAAAGAGACCCTCTTCTGAAGTCAAACTTGCTTGACTTGAATAAACTTTTGAGGCGGGATCATTGCACGCCAAAATGATAAAGGGTAGGGTTAAAAAAAATAGGGACCTCATAATATTTAAATTTTAAAGCATAATCAATTTTCTTAATTTAAGATACTCATTTGCATGCTGTCATTAGCTATTAAATGAGTTTAATTCCTTATTTGATGAATCGGAGTTCTGTTCTTCTATTGCTGGCTCTACCCACATCGGTATCATTGGAAGCTTTCGGTTGTTTTTCTCCGTATCCTTTGGCTACGATTTGGGCTTCATTAATTCCTTTGGAGACCAAAAAGGCTTTGACTGCATCTGAGCGTCGCTGAGACAGTCGCATATTGTTTTCCTCATTACCCACATCATCTGTATACGAAGCAAGTTCAATACGATAATCTTTATTTTTTGAAAGGAGTTCATAAATTTCATCTAAACCTACAAGATCATTTTTTGGGATTTCAGCACTATTGGATATAAAATGAATATCAAGTTCCAAGAGATCCGCTGAGGTCTCGGTACTGTTTGTTTGGAATTCACTGGGCATGATCTTGTAACCTTGGATTACTTTTATTTGGAATGAATAATTCATGATAATTCCAGCCTCATGTTCAGGAATGGCAATGTTGTTAAACATAAATGAGGTATCTGACTTGAATATTTTGATGGCATACATTTTGCCTTGATCCAGCATAATGGAATTTTTCCCATCGATGTCGGTGATCAATTCTTGAGAAAAACTGGCTGAATCAGCCATATCCCATACAATGAGTTGGGCATTGGTTTCTGGTATTTGTTCGAAGTCCGTCACTTGAGTTAACAGTAAACATTTGCCGGCAGGGACGTCTTGCCCTTGAACAAAAGAGAAAAGTAACCAACCGAAAAGTAGATAGATTAAGCGATGTTTCATTTAATTTCTATTTAATTATTTGTACCAATTTAGCCTTTTGTTTTTAAAAAAAAATGAAAGATTTATAAAAACATAAGTCTAGGTCATAGTACAAACCGGAGGTAAAATTTATGACTTATGTTTTTCTCGCGACGTGATCGTTGATTAATTTACAAATAAGGTCTAAAAGGAGGTTGAAAAGGATCAAACTAATGGAGGTTCGATGGATTTGGTAGCATCAGCCGCGACCGAGGCCAGTTATTGCTAGGAGTGGACATGACGAAATGAATTTGGGAGAGTCTTAATAAAAACACGCTTGAATAGCTATTTTTGATTCCATGTTAACTTTTTGTCATCCACACGGTAAGAATTCTCTGCTCAGAAAAAAGTGATTGACCAAAAGAGGCCAAAGGATAAATAGTAAATACCATGATAAACCTTATTGAAAATGCTTTTAATCACTCAGAAAGGATAGCGATTAGCGATAATAATCGAAGTTATACCTATCGGCAACTTTTGGAGGCATCAGAAAAAATTGCCCTTGCTCTTTTAGAAGATAAAAAAGACCTTGATGAGGCTAGAATTGCCTTTATCGTAGCCCCTAGTTTTGAATATGTATGTATTCAATGGGGGATCTGGCGGGCAGGCGGTATTGCTGTTCCGCTTTGCGTCAAACACCCTTACGATGCGATAAAGTATGTCATTGAAGACACCCATGCCCAAGCAGTGGTTTTTTCAAATAATTACAGAGGACTTATTAAGCCTTTATTTGAGGATTTTGAATTACGTGGGGTTTCTATAGAAGCAGTGATGGTCACAGCTCAGAAAGAAAAGCCTAGGTTACCAGAGATTCCCCTTGATCGGAGGGGCATGATCATTTATACCAGTGGCACTACAGGCAAACCCAAAGGAGTGGTCAGCACCCACCAGAATATTGAAGCTCAGATAGAATCCTTAGTGACTTCATGGGAATGGACAAAAGAGGATCGTATATTAAATATTCTCCCCCTTCATCATGTGCATGGAATCATTAATATTTTGAGTTGTGCACTGTGGAGCGGAGCTTGTTGTGAATTCTTAGAGAAATTTGATGTAAAAAAAATATTTGATGTTTTTTGTAAACAAGAGGTCAATCTGTTCATGGCCGTTCCAACTATTTATTATCAGCTTATTCATTATTGGAAGGAATTAACCCCAGCAGATCAACAAAAAATAGATGTATCCTTTAAGAATTTTCGGTTGATGGTGTCAGGATCTGCGGCTTTACCTATCTCCACGCTTGAGGAGTGGGAGAAGATCAGTGGTCACACTTTATTGGAACGGTATGGCATGACTGAAATGGGTATGGCCATAAGCAATTCCTACAAAGGAATTCGAAAACCCGGTCATATCGGTGTGCCGCTGGCGGGTGTTATAATAAGAATAGTAGATGAAAATAACCATACGGTAGTCGATGGCATATCAGGAGAAATTCAAGTCAAAGGGCCCAATGTTTTTAAAGAATATTGGGGAAAACCCAACGCAACCAAAGGATCTTTTGTCGATGGCTGGTTCAAAACGGGTGATATAGCTGTCTTTGACAAAGACAGTTATAAGATATTGGGTAGAAATTCAGTTGACATCATTAAATCAGGAGGGTATAAAATATCTGCTTTGGAGATCGAAGAAGTCCTCAGGAATCATCCAGCGATTAAAGATTGTGCGGTGGTGGGTATTCCCGATGATGAATGGGGAGAAATCATAGGGGTAAGCCTAATTATGATCCGTGATCAAGAAACCATTCCAGCGATCAAGGAATGGCTAAAAGATAAATTGCCTGGATACAAAACACCCCGAAAATATTTAATTCAAACCGATCTGCCCCGCAATGTAATGGGAAAAGTCACCAAAAAAGTATTACAAAAAATATTTATCGAAGGCGGAAATAAATAGGCCTCTTATTTAAAAGGATCATGAATTATTTATGAGCGATCATAAAAACACTTATATTTCTTTCTCGGTGTAATGAGTTCTCGAGACCTAGGTCTATGGATAGAGGAGAGGCTATAATTCAAATACAGGATTGAAACTTCATTCTTACAGTAGATGGAGTAATCAGACCCCCAACTAAATACACTATAATAATGATTAGAAATCACTTTCGCGCAGTTTTCCTAAAAAGCATCACCCTCATTTATTAAACCCCTTAAACGAAGCAAGTACGCATCGTTGGAATGGACTTTTCTCAGTAAAAATTATATGCGCTCAATAACCAGAGCACTTGCACCTCCGCCGCCATTGCAAATGGCGGCACAACCAATAGTGGCATCTTTAGATTGCAATACATTTTGCAGCGTAGTGACAATCCTTGCTCCTGAGGCACCCAAAGGATGACCCAAAGAAACGGCACCGCCATGCACATTTACCTTATTGATATCGACATTCAATATTTTATTAAAAGCTAGAGGAACTACAGAAAAAGCCTCATTAACCTCGAAATAGTCTACATCAGTCACTGCTAATTTGGCCAAGGTCAAGGCCTTTGGCGCGGCATGGGTCGGCGCCGTGGTAAACCATGCCGGTTCATGGGCGGTATCTGCAAAGGATAAAATTTTTGCTAATGGTTTCAAATTATATTTTTTGACGGCCGCAGCGCTTGCCAAAATCAAAGCTGCCGCCCCATCATTCATTGTTGATGCATTGGCCGCAGTAACGGTGCCTGTTGGGGAAAATGCGCCGCGCAATTGGGGTATTTTTTCAAATTTAACATTTTTATACTCTTCATCCTCAAGAATAAGGGTAGGTTCGCCTCTTCTTTGTGGTACAGAAACCCCTACTATTTCATTGGCGAAAACCCCATTTTCAGTATTTAAAGCTGTGTTTTGGTAAGATCGAATGGCATAGGCATCTTGGTCTTCTCTTGTGATGCCATATTTCGTAGCTGTTTGATCAGCAAACACGCCCATCGCGGTCTCATCATAAGGGTCTAGCAAACCATCTTTATGTAACCCATCGATCAAGGCCGCATTGCCATATTTGTAACCATATCGGGCTTTGGGAATATAATAAGGAATGGCAGACATGTTTTCCATGCCCCCTGCGACTAAAATATCTGCTTGACCCAGCATAATGCTTTGGGCAGCGAACATGATAGATTTGGCCCCCGAGGAGCAGACTTTATTTACCGTAGTACATGGGGCGGTATTTGGAATACCTGCAGCAAGGGCAGCTTGACGAGCGGGCGCCTGTCCTAAATTGGCCGAGCAGACATTACCCATAAAAACTTCATCGACATGCATTGGATCAACCTTTCCTTTTTTTAAGGCTCCTTTAATCGCTGCGGTACCTAATTCAGTTGCTGATACATTGGCAAACATTCCACCAAAACTACCCAGGGGGGTACGAACCGCAGACACGATATAAACTTCTTTATTTGACATCCTCTTGTTATTAATATTACAAAGATAATTTTTCTTCAGATAAATAAACCATATAATCAGGTAAGTGGTAGCGTGAGTGAGAGCAGCGTGGGAGTTAGGCGAAGGGCCTAGCGCTTAATGCTATTTGAAACTCATCATTTGATCCTTTAACCTGCTTTTAAAGAGTTTCTACGCATTAATAAAAGAAGCTAGGATTAACCCAGTTCCAAAAAATCTATAACGATTTCTTTTAATTATTAAGTGCTCTCAAGAGGGTAAGACAGAAATAATGATTTATTTTATAAGTAATTAGAACTGAATTTGGCATAAAAGATGGGTCTTGTCTACCTTTGCGCCCGCATGATCAGTATTGATAATATTAGTTATTACCTAGGTGAGCGTATTCTCTATGAGGACGCTTCTTTATTCATCACACCCAAAGACAAAATAGGCCTTATCGGCCTTAATGGTACGGGTAAGTCTACCCTGCTCAAGATGCTGGTGGGAGACGTGGAATTGGCCTCAGGAGAAATCTCTAAAGGTAAAAGCACCTCTATTGGGTTTTTGAATCAAGATCTGCTTTCCTATCAAAGCGATGAACCCATTCTTGAGGTAGCCATGCAGGCTTTTCATCAGGCCCTTGATTTACAACATCAAATAGATGTAGTTCTCAAGGAAATGGAATTGAATTATACAGACAAGTTACTCGAAAGACTATCTTTATTACAAGAACAGTTTGAAGCTGCTGATGGCTATACGATTCAGTCCCAAGCCGAGGAATTATTAGAAGGCATTGGATTTAAGACGGCCGATCTCAAGCGGCCACTCCGAGAATTTTCAGGGGGGTGGAGGATGCGTGTCATGTTGGCCAAGTTGCTTTTAGAGAAACCTTCCCTATTAATGCTGGATGAGCCTACGAATCACTTAGATTTACCTTCTATACAGTGGATTGAGTCTTACCTTCAGAGTTACGAAGGGGCTTATATTATTGTTTCTCACGATCGTACCTTTCTCAACAGCACGGTCAACAAAGTAGTTGAGGTTTATTCCAGTAAACTCAATTTGTACTCGGGTAATTATGATTATTACCTTGAAGAAAAAGAATTACGCAATGAGGTACAGCAAAATGCTTTTGAAAATCAACAGCAAAAAATCAAAGAAGCCGAAAGATTCATAGAGCGATTCAAAGCAAAAGCTACTAAGGCCAAGCAGGCGCAGTCCAAGTTGAAGCAATTGGAAAAATTAGATAGGATCGAAGCAGTTGTTGATGAAAACATGCAGGTCAATTTCAAATTTAATTTTAAGACCCAGTCGGGACGTCATGTAAAGCGACTTGAAGATATTAGTAAGTGTTACGGAGATTTAGATATTTTAAAAAAGACAACTCTGGGCTTACAACGCGGAGATAAAGTGGCATTGATTGGTGCGAATGGTAAGGGCAAATCAACTGTTTTGCGTATCATAGCAGGAACCGAAGCCTATGACGGCCAAGTGGAAACAGGTCATAATGTATTGATGTCCTTTTATGCCCAGCATCAACTGGAGGCCCTCAACATCAACAACGATCTCGTTGAAGAGCTTAAACAGGAGGGAACAGGCAAAAATGAGCAAGAATTACGGGGTGTGTTGGGGTGTTTTTTGTTTAGTGGAGATGAAGTGTTCAAAAAAATAAAAGTGCTTTCTGGAGGAGAGAAATCGCGCGTCGCGCTGGCTAAAGCTTTGATTTCTGAAGCCAATTTTTTGTTACTCGATGAGCCCACCAATCATTTAGATATGCTTTCGGTAGGTATTTTGGTGCAGGCTTTGCAGCAATATGAAGGCACTTTTTTAGTGGTTTCCCACGATAGGCATTTTATCACTAAGGTGGCCAACAAAATTTGGTGGATTGAAGACCATCAATTAAAGGAATACCCGGGGACTTATGAAGAGTATCAGTGGTGGATGAGTCAACGCGCATCGCCAACGAAATTGGCTGTAAAAACCGAAAAAAAATCAAAGGCCAAAGTCAAAGAAAAACCGATCAAGCCCAAATCTCAGACGACCCTTCAAAGGCAGGTGAATGATGTAGAAGATCAAATACAGGAACGAGAGGCATTGATAAAATCACTAGAAGCCGAGATGACCCAGCCGGAGATCTATCAGGATAGTGAGAAACTTTCCGAACTAAATAATCAATTCCAAAAGGTTAAAAATGAAGCAGATCAATTAACGAAAGAATGGGAAGTTCTGATCTCATCGATGGAATAAATAAAATTAGCGGTGATATTATTAAGTTATTTCCAGTATTTCGATCTCATGAATGAAAATAGAGCAACAAAATGAAGAAAATAAAAACTTTTAAAGACAAAGGAAGGTGGTAATTTTAAAAGATGCTTATATTAGTAGCGAGGAGGGGAGTTGAACCCCTGACCTCCGGGTTATGAATCCGACGCTCTAACCAACTGAGCTACCTCGCCATGTTTTAATATACACATTGAAAGGAGCGCAATTTAACAACAAATTATTATTAATTATGATTGGGCTAATATTTTTTATTACCTTGTCAAAAATATTTTTATATGAATAAAAGTAAGTTTATAGGAGAATACAGCATCAATGCATCACGGAAGATGTTGTTTCCTTATATCAGTACCGCATCTGGCCTTTCACAGTGGTTTGCAGATGACGTTAATATCACAGAAGATAAAGTATATACCATGCTTTGGGATGGTGAGGTAAATAGGGCCAGAATTACTTCTATTAAGACGAACCAGCATATCAAATTTGAATTTGAGGGGGAGGATGATGACGATTTGAATTTCATCGAAATCCGACTAGAAATGAATGAACTTACTCAAGAAGTCTATATAAAAGTTACTGACTACTCTGACATAGATGATCAAGAGGTTTCCGATTTGTGGGAGGGCTTGGTACATGACTTGAAAGAAATAGTTGGTGGTTGATCGTTATAAAATATCTTTGTCTCTCATTTGAAGTATAATGGTGAGAAAAAATGCGGAGGCTTGATAAGCTAATTCTTAAATCTTTTATTGGTCCTTTTTTCTTGACAACGATAGTTGCCACGTTCATTTTATTGATCCAATATATGCTCAAATATTTTGACGATTTTGTCGGAAAAAATTTGGGATTTAAAGTCTTCGCGGAATTACTCTTTTATTTCAGTATCAATATTCTTCCTAATGCTCTTCCGCTGGGTGTTTTGATTTCCTCTTTGATGACCTTTGGTAGTTTGGGAGAAAACTTTGAGTTATCAGCCATAAAAAGTGCTGGCATATCTCTGACGAGAACATTGAGGCCCATATTTTTTTTCATCTTGGTCTTGACTGTGGTGGCATTTTTCTTCAATAATTACGTAGTTCCGGCAGCCAACCTGAAAGCGTATAGCTTGATCTATGACATCAAACACCAAAAACCTGCTTTGGATATTAAAAAAGGTGTGTTCTACAATGGAATCCCTAATTATAGCATCAAAGCCAACGAAAAATTCAATGATAACGTTACACTGAAGGATGTAATGATCTATGACCATACTCGAAAAAATGGCAATAATTTTGTCATTTTGGCGGATTCTTCGAGAATGTTTTCAATGTACAACGACAAGTATTTAAAATTAGAACTTTTCGATGGGCAATACTTTAACCAGCAGGCGACCAAGAACAACCGTGTAGATCAATTTCAGCGCACTTCTTTCGATCAAATGTATATGATGTTCAGTCTTTCATCTTTTGACCTTAAAAGGACAAGAGAAGAGCTTTTTCAGAACAACAGGCAAATGAAAAATATTGAAGAATTGACCTCAGATATAGACTCACTCCAGTTGGAGCAGGAATTAGCGATAACTGGACTGCATAAGTTATCTAAGCAATATTTGTATCATCGCCTGGATCGAGAAAGTTATCAAAATGAAAAGCATGACAAGAAGGATTCACTGAAGTCGAAGAGCAATACCCAGATCGAAAATAATGGCCAACAGAATCAGTCAAGAAAAGCAAAGGCTTCTTTGATTAACCTTAATTTTTCATCCCGTATTGCTTTTAGCCAATCAAGAGACAGCATCATACTAGAAGATGTACCGCTTACTTCAAGGCAAAAAATCCGAAAAGAAGCAGGAGGGACCTATTTGTTACCTGAAAATCAATTAAGTAAATTAGGTAAAATGAATCTGAAAGACTTGGATTCTTTGTTTATCACAGCGCGGAAAAGAGGCTTAATTCTCCAATGGGCTTTATCCAAAAGCAGAAATCATAAGGTGAATATATCGAGCAGTAAGTCTAAGCTGGTTCGGCTTGAATTTGAGTCTGAGAGATATAAAATTGCCAAATTCAAAAAGTACAGTCAGGCTTTTGCTTGTATGGTTATGTTTTTGATAGGGGCACCGCTAGGTGCCATTATAAAAAAAGGAGGACTGGGTTTCCCAGTAATTATTTCGATCTTTTTTTACATTTTTTATTATGTGGCCAGCATACTCAGTGAAAAATGGGCCATAGCTGGTTTTGTTAATGGGGCTTATTCCGTTTGGATGGCAGACCTGATGCTATTACCCATAGGGTTGTTTTTCTTAAGACAAGCAAGGGTCGATGCGCGACTTTTCGATACGGATTATTATTCAGTAATGATTGATAAGTTCAAACAACGCCTGTCCAAAAAATTAAAACATTAAAGAGTTTGTATTCAAATTTAGTATTGATTAAATTTGCGCGTTAATAAACGTATTAATTCATAAAGTTAATTTTTAAGACATAGATGTATTTAACAGCAGAGAAAAAACAAGAGTTTTTCAAAACACATGGTAAGGGAACGCAAGACACTGGAGCATCGGAGTCTCAAATTGCTTTATTTACCTACCGCATTAACCACCTTACAGATCATTTGAAGGTGAACAAAAAAGATCACTCAACCCGTTTGGGGTTGTTGAAACTCGTAGGAAAGCGGAGGAGACTTCTAGATTTTCTTTACAAAAACGAAATTGAGCGTTATCGTGCCATCATAGCCAAACTCAATCTAAGAAAGTAATTATATGTTAAGGGAGCTCTTTCAAGGTTCCCTTTTTTTTCAAATTTTGATTTAATAAAATTATGCTTCCATCATTCAAGCAAAAAACATTTTCATTACCTGATGGCACTTCTATCACCATCGAAACAGGTAAATTAGCTAAACAAGCAGACGGATCGGCTGTAGTAAAAGTAGGTGACATGATGTTACTCGCTACCGTAGTATCCAAAAAAACCGCCGGAGATAATGTTGATTTTCTTCCATTATCGGTGGATTATCAAGAGAAATTCGCTGCGGCAGGAAAGATACCAGGGGGTTTTCTTAAAAGAGAAAGTAGACTTTCTGATTATGAAATTCTTATTTGTAGACTGGTAGATAGGGCTTTAAGACCCTTGTTTCCGGATGACTACCATGCAGATACGCAGGTGATGATCAGTCTTATTTCAGCAGACCCAAAGATCATGCCTATAGCGTATGCTGCTTTAGCAGCTTCTGCGGCATTGGCCGTGTCAGACATTCCTTTTAATGGGCCTATTTCAGAAGCAAAGGTAGCTCAAGTAGCAGGTGCTTATGTAGTAAATCCTTCTGTAGAGCAAAGTGCGGAAGCCAAGATGGAGTTAATTGTAGCAGGTTCGGCTGACAATATCATGATGGTAGAGGGTGAGTGCAAAGAGGTTCAGGAAGCTGAAATGCTTGAAGCGATTAAAGTAGCGCATGAGGCGATCAAAATTCAATGTGCCGCTCAGATAGAGTTAGCTCAAGAGGTAGGTGCTACCGAAAAGCGTACCTATGATCATGAGAATCATGATTTGGCCTTAAATGACATGATCAAGGCAGCTTGCTATGATAAATGTTATGCAGTAGCCAAGGAAGGGATTGCCGATAAAGAAATTCGTAAAGAAAAATTTGGTGCCATCATTGATGCATTTGTTGATGGGTTAGGAGAGGATCATCAACACGATCATTTTTTGATACGCAAATATTATCATGATGTCCAAAAGGATGCAATTAGAAATTGTGTGATGGATTCAAGTGTCAGATTAGATGGTAGACATTTAGATGAAATTAGACCTATTTGGAGTGAAATAGATTATTTACCAGGTGCACATGGATCTGCAGTTTTTACTAGAGGTGAAACACAGTCATTGACCTCTGTCACTTTGGGATCTAAAGTAGATGAGCAAATGATTGATGGTGCCATGCATTCCGGATATAACAAATTCATCCTACACTATAACTTTCCAGGATTTTCTACTGGAGAAGTAAGACCTAATAGAGGCCCGGGAAGAAGAGAGGTAGGACATGGAAACTTAGCCATGAGGGCTTTAAAGCCTGTACTTCCTCCAGAAAGTCCTTATACCATAAGAATTGTTTCAGACATACTCGAATCCAATGGATCTTCATCTATGGCTACAGTTTGTGCAGGTACACTGGCTTTGATGGACGCTGGAATTCAGATAACCAAACCCGTATCAGGAATTGCCATGGGAATGATTTCCGAAAAAGACGGTTCTCGTTATTCGGTGCTTTCGGACATTTTAGGTGATGAGGATCATTTAGGAGATATGGACTTTAAGGTCACCGGTACGCGAGATGGGATTACCGCTTGTCAGATGGATATCAAAGTAGATGGTTTGTCATACGACATTTTAGAAGAAGCCATGGAACAGGCTAAGAAGGGAAGACTGCACATCCTAGACAAGATTACAGACACTATTGAAGTGCCAAGGGCTGAAATGAAGCCAAATGCTCCAAGATTGATTTCTATTACCATTGATAGAGACATGATTGGTGCTGTGATCGGACCTGGAGGTAAGGTAGTCCAAGAAATTCAGCGTGAGACCGGTGCTACGGTGGTCATCGAGGAAACGCCCAAAGGAGGGTTGGTGAACATTTTCGCAGTCAATAAGGATGTATTAGATAAGGCGGCCAATTGGGTTAAAGGGATCGTTGCCATGCCTGAAGAGGGTGAAGTATATGAGGGTAAAGTTAAATCGATCATGCCATTTGGTGCTTTTATTGAATTCATGCCAGGCAAGGATGGTTTGCTTCATATTTCTGAAGTGAAATGGGAAAGATTAGAGAAGATGGAAGGGGTAATGGAAGTAGGAGAAGAAGTGAAGGTAAAGCTCATAGAGATTGACAAAAAGACGGGTAAATATCGATTGTCAAGAAAAGTTTTATTACCTAAGCCTGAATAATAAACGGGTAAATTCCTTAGGCATTATTTAAAATTCAAAAAAGGTCGAAATTTATTTCGACCTTTTTTTGTTGAATAGGTCCTATTGGATATCATTTCTTTATTCATATCGAAATGGATACCCCATTCAAAAAAACAGTGGAGTGGTTCAATTAGATTATTAAGATTCTATAGAGTCATCATTGCATGCTGCACCTTATTATGATGCTTGCCTAGCCGTATAAGCTCTCTAAAGATTAATAATATGTTTTTAGTTTGAAAGCTTTATATCTTCGTAGAACTCAATTTCATTAATAGACATCATGATCTCGTCATTTTTGCTATTTGAATTTTTAAATACAAAATAAATATCATGAGTTGAATGGATGCCTTCAAAATTTAAAGAGAGCACTTGTTTATTTTTTCTCCGAGCAATTATCTTTTCTTCACGTGATCTTTGCGAATTGTTTTGGCCCCATTTTTCTCTAGGAACATCTCTTTGTTCAATCTGATTACTCGTAGCAATTATTTCCCCTTCAGCATCATCTAGCCTCATTTCTACCCTGCCTCCATGTGCGGCTACTCTGGAAGGCGTTTGTACAAAAAACTTGACTTGTTTAATTCCTGAGAGGTCTATATTCTTTAAACCAATATGAGCTCTTTTTCCTAGTACATAAAAATTAGTGCGGGGGGTAGTCAAGTATCGGGTATTTTCATTTTCATTATCAAATGGGGGAAAAAGGATAGGGTTACTCAATGTGATGATTGCCTCATCAAAAAGAGATTTTAATTCGTTTGCTCCTTTGTCCTGATACGCTGCTCTCAAGAGGAAAACACCTTCATCATTATCTTCTTCAGGGAGTATGGGTTGAAGGGTTCCCTTGATGGGTAGCGATTCTAGGGTGGGTTTATCATCTAAAGAGCTAAGAATGTAGTCAACCATTCTTCCCGCATTTGCTCTGCTCAATTGGGGATGTGCAGCCATCGCATGTTCACCCCAAATCCCACTTTGTCCATTGATGATACTGTTGATTAATTGAGTTCTGTGCTCATCAGTTTTTTGGTACTTTTGAGCCACCTCAGTAAAGCTAGGACCAATTGATTTCACCTTAAATTGATGGCAAGAATAACAGTCGTTGGATTCAATGAGATTTTTTGAAATAGCATCTTTAGCCAATAATTCGGTACCTCTCTGGCTTGACACCACTTCAATTGGGTCAAAACCTGCAGGAACATAATCAAAGGTGATGGCTGCTTGAGAATTATCAGTAATCACCCCATCTTCATGATCTGTTATCTTGATCAAATAGGTTAATGGTTTATTCCCAAAATAAAAGCTTCGATTGGATCCCATCAGGTCTATAGTGACTTTTGGAGGTTCGTTACCCGCTATTATTTCAAAGGATGCTGTATTACTTTCATTGTATGAATCCGTAACGGTTAGTGAAACTTGATAAATACCTTCTTTATCAAAGAGTACAGACGGATGTGCGTTTTTGAAATATTGTATTGAACCGTTCTCATCATTTATTTCCCATTGGTAGGTTAAATGATTTATATCATAATCATCAAAATCAAAGGTTCCTTGGGAGGTAAATTGAGAAGTGAATGGAAGGGCTCCTGAAAGCTTATTGGCCGAGGCCTGAACCCGTGGTTTTCGATTCCCTCCCTGGTATTCTATTTTGATTAGTTTAGAATTAAGATTCTTTTTAAACCAAGAATCCCCGTACTCTAAAATATATAAATCTCCTGAGGGGCCGAAATCCATGTCAATCCCCGCACTGAAATTCTCTTCGGGAAGAAATCTTTCCATCTCTTGATACGTTCCGTTTTCATCCAAACTCACTGACATGATCCAATCACGCATGAAATCAATAATGAACCATTTGCCTTCATAATAGCTGGGGAAAGGGCGTGGGGCATTTTTGAAATCCGTTTGTCTGTAAATAGGTCCTCCCGTGGCACTTCGACCAGCACTTCCTACCAATGGAAATTTATCGGAGGGACCGTAGGGATAGTAAATTAACGCGGGTACAGGCAAAGGTAATTCTTTGATTCCTGTATTATTGACGCTGTTATTGACCGGATGAGTAGGATCAAATGCGGCTCCGTATATTCTTTTTTCCCCGTCAAAATCTATCAAGTGATTATAGGGTTGATTGTTACCAATAAAATAAGGCCAACCAAAAAATCCAGGACCTTTGGCCTGATTAAATTCATCATAACCTTTGGATCCCCAAATAGAATCTTTGTTCGCATCGGGCCCAACTTCTCCCCAATACAAATAGCCTGTTTTACTATCAATAGATATCCTCCAAGGATTTCTATGGCCCATAGTGAATATTTCAGGACGTGTATTTTTCATTCCTACTGGAAAAAGATTTCCTTCTGGTATAGAATAACTACCATCATCTTCGGGATGAATTTTTATGATTTTTCCTCGCAAGTCGTTTGAATTGGCAGGTGCCCTTTGATCATCTTCGTTTTTATGTCCGGGTCGCTCATCTAAATTAGAGGCACCTGATTTTGGATTAACCGTATTATTACCAATGCTCAAGTATAGGTTTCCTTCTTTATCGAATTGCATACCACCGCCAGTATGACAACATTCCTCTCTTTGTGTGGCAACCTCAATAACAATCTTCTTAGATGCTGTTAGAATCGTATTATTTTTTAATGTATATCTAGCTAACACATGCTTGGGTTCATCGGGGTCTGCATAATAAAAATACAGCCAATTATTTTTAATAAAATCAGGATCCACCACGACGCCCATTAACCCTTCTTCTGCTTCTCGTACTTTTCCTGCTTTATTTATATATTTTCTATTGACGGTAAGCGTGGCTATGAGGGTCATAGTTCCTTTTTTTTCATCAAAAATTTTGACGCCGCCTTTCCTTTCAATAATGATGATTTGATTATCAGGTAAAAAGTCCATGGTCATGGGCTCGTCCATGCCTTGAGTTAAGACTACTTTGGTGAAACGGTTGGCTGCGGGTTTCGCATTATCTTCCCTTAAATTATTGGAACCACAAGCAGTCACTAATAAGAAGAATAAAAGTTTAGAATAAAAAATAAGGTTTTGCATTTTTGATGTTTGATTGTGAATCTAATGAATATGTTTCAGGATGATGAGACTTCTTAAGATTCTAATATTAGTCGGCAGTAAGCTACACATTTCTTCACCTCTTTTACAGCATCGGACCCTTCAGGAATTTTATATTCTAACTCGACGGTCAAGGGAAATTTATATTGATTATCACGTGTCTAAAGAAGAATATCTTTTATTGGAGTGTCCCCCTTTCCAAAAGCAAGATTTTTCCGTCCGTTTTTAGGTGACGTTCTGTCCTTAAGATGTATGCTTTGAATGTTTTTATTTTTTTCTTTTATAATTTTTAAAGGCAAAGGATTTCCGGCTGCAACATAATGTCCTATGTCAATATTCATGGCATTATATTCTGATTGTTCAAGAGCCGTATCCCACAAAATAGGCGTTTGTTGTTCATGTCCGTGATAGGCGATATAAATTTTATGTTTTAAAGCCATTTCACCCAATAATTGGGTGTGTTCATCATTTTCTGGATGCTCAAGAGTAGCATGACTAACTCCCAATGCTTTTCCTACCTTAAACCCATAATCGATTTCTTTCAAAGATTTATTTTTATCAAATACTCGTGGTTTGAAGGCATAAATTTGTACGCCTGCGTCGAGATACATTTTTCTCAATTCTATGAATTTATCCATGGACACAGAGGTGCGCCATTTGGTCATTTCTTGATCAAAATTTTCCCGCTGAATCCCCATTTCAGCCAGTTGCTGTTTTTCTTCTACATTGAGCGGTAATTGGTTTCTTTTTTTTCTTGTCAGGCTATAAAAATCCCTAAAGTTAATGGGACTTATGGGTGCTCCAGCGAAGGTTTCAGCAGGGTCTCCCATTAATTATATGGCATTGATGCCAGCATCTAACACATACTGTAAAGTTGCTTCAGCACTTTGATCTTGCATGCTCCTAAATGAATACGTTTGACAACCAATTTGGACTCCGTTTATTAATGAATTGGGCTTTGCGTTGGCTAAAAAAGTTTCAGAATTAGTCAATGAGGGAGTTCCACAAGCGACCAGTCCAGTAGCTAAGATTGCGGAAGTTCCAATGAATTCTCTTCGAGATTTTATAAATTCAGTTCGTTTCAAATCACTTTTTTTATAATTTATATTTTTGACATGATGCGTCTTTCAATTTGATAATGATCTACGCAATCCTGATTCGTTTTAAATGACTAATCTGTTTGATTATCCTTTTTAATAAAGTTTAATGTATTATTATCAAAATGTCTTGATTCGTGGAGGAGTCGTGCATTAGTTCCTTATTTATCTCAAAATAAGGACATATTAAGATATTTAATTTATGAGTCATCAAATTAAAGAAAAAACAGATCTTTTCCTTTAAGATTATACCAGTAGTCACCGCGACATAAATAAATATTTTGAAAAGATCACTAGAAATTAAGTTATCTGTCTATTTTAAAAGGGTTTATTGAAGTTGAATTAAAGGATATACCCGAAGTGAAATTTTATCTATTACAAGTTTTGTGAAAGAAAATTCATCTCTGAGCAACTACAGAAAAGTGCTTCAATTGTCTTTTAAATCAAACCTATTGGTTAACTTAAAGTATATAGAATCAAATCATATTCAGTTTTGTTTAAAAGTTACTTGTATGAAAAATAAATGGAATTGTATTTTTTGGACCTTGCTCATAACGATGCTGGGTTGTAATCATACAAAAGTCAATCCCGACACAACACAATTAAAAGTACTGATAACATCTTTTGAGGAGCATCAGGGGTTTGATAGATCACGTTATCCATTGGGACTATATACCAAGGAATACTATCATAAAGAAGCCACCTTCGCGGATAGTTTAATTGTTGAGCTATCCAAGTTAGATACTACGGGATTGAATGAAAGCGATTTAATTTCAGTGACTTTATTGAATTTTGTTTTACAAGAAAAAATAGATTTCTATAGCTATGATCGGTATTTAAATCCCATCCTATCAGATGCCGGATTTCACAGTAATCTTACTTACCAGGTAAAACCTTTAAATGATTTTGGACAAGTGAAGTCTTATTTAAATAAATTGAATGCACTGCCAGAATTTGTAGACCAGCATTTCATCAATTTACGAGCAGGTCTGGAAAAAGGGGTTTCACAGCCTTTGGTCATATTTGAGGGATATGAGTCTACTTATGAGGATCATATCGTCTCATCATATGATCAAAGTTATTATTATAAACCGTTCAAAAAGCTACCCAAAGGGTTAAATGAAAACCAAAAAGATTCAGTTTTAACTGCCGCTAAATTAGCGATTGAGACCCAAGTGATTCCACAATTTATAAGGATTAAAGATTTTTTTGAGTCGGTCTATTTACCCAATACCAGAACGACTCTAGGTGTTTCTGAAACACCAAATGGCCTTGATTATTATCAGAATCGGATTGATTTTTATACCACGAGTACCCAGTTTACAGCGGATATTATTCATCAAATAGGCCTGAGTGAGGTCAGTAGAATTAGGGCTCAGATGAAACAGATTATCGAAGATTTAGAATTTGAGGGTAGTTTCGAAGACTTTTTAACTTTTCTAAGAACAGATAAGCAATTTTATGCTACTACACCCAAGGAATTGTTGATGATTGCCCGAGATATGGCCAAACGAGTGGATGCGCAGTTGCCCCGCTTTTTTAAGACATTGCCCCGAAAGCCCTACGGAGTAGCACCTGTCCCTGATGCCATTGCTCCAAAATACACGGGAGGAAGGTACGTAGGTACTGACGCCCAGAGTACAGAACCTGGATATTATTGGGTCAACACCTATGATTTACCAAGTAGAACGCTCTATACCCTCCCTTCGCTCACTGTGCATGAAGCCGTCCCTGGACATCATTTGCAAGGGAGCTTAAATGCTGAGCTAGGAGATAGCATTCCCGCATTTAGACGTGATTTATACCTTTCAGCTTACGGAGAGGGTTGGGGCTTATACAGTGAGTTTTTAGCTGAAGAGATGGGTATGTATACTACGTTGTATGAGCAATTTGGAAAGTTAACTTACGAAATGTGGCGGGCCTGCAGATTAGTGGTAGATACGGGTATTCACGCCAAAGGATGGACCCGAGATCAAGTAGTTAATTTTATGGCGGTGAATACCGCGCTGTCGTTGCATGAGATCAATACTGAAACGGATCGATATATCTCGTGGCCAGGTCAGGCTTTATCCTATAAGATAGGTGAATTAAAAATACGAGAATTACGAGAGAAAGCAGAAGAAGCACTTGGATCTAGGTTTGATATTCGCGACTTTCATGAAGTTATTTTAGCTCAAGGCACGGTCACGTTGTCTATCATGGAGGCAAGAGTCAAGACCTACATTCAAACCCAGGGGCGTAAATAATTCATTCCAAAATCATATTTCCAAATCAAATTTTTTTAGTCAGCTTATCTTGTCATTTATTCACTTTCATTTTGCGAAATTTATCAAAAAATAAGGGGTAGGAGTATTCCCTATCTTATATTTGTGGTCAGAATTTGAAGTGCCTGCACTTCAGCATTTTTTACAATGAATATATGAAGGAAGACGACACAACAAACGAGCATGTTCAAGTTTTGATCATTGGTTCAGGTCCAGCTGGGTATACAGCGGCTATTTATGCAGCTAGGGCAGGTTTAAAGCCAGTTTTGTACACGGGAGCTGAGCCTGGTGGACAATTGACCATCACTACCGATGTAGAAAATTATCCAGGTTACCCTGACGGGGTGACCGGTCCTCAGATGATGGTTGAATTTCAAAAACAGGCAGAGCGTTTTGATACAGATGTTCGTTATGGAGTAGTAACCGATGTGGATTTTTCTGGATGGCCCCATGAAGTTACCATAGATAATAAGAAAAAAATAACAGCTGATGCAGTCATCATATCTACTGGGGCTTCTGCTAAATGGCTGGGTTTAGCAGATGAAACCAGACTCAATGGAGCAGGTGTTTCTGCTTGTGCTGTTTGTGATGGCTTTTTCTTTAAAGGTCAAGATGTGGCTGTGGTGGGAGCAGGTGATACGGCAGCTGAGGAAGCTTCTTACCTTTCCAAGTTGGCCAATAAGGTATATATGATTGTGAGAAGAGATGAGATGCGTGCTTCTAAAATTATGCAGCAACGCGTACTCAACGCTAAAAATATTGAAATACTTTGGAATACCGAAACCGAAGGATTGATTGGAGAAAATCAAGTAGAAGGTGTCGCGGTTGTTAATAATAAAACAGGCGAAAAAAGGGTTTTAAATGCAACAGGTTTTTTCGTAGCCATTGGACACAAGCCCAATACGGAAATTTTTGAATCTGTGTTGGACCTTGATGAGAGCGGTTATATCATGACTACGCCTGGAACCTCTAAAACCCAAATTGCTGGAGTTTTTGCTACGGGAGATGCCCAAGATAGAATCTACAGACAGGCAGTAACTGCAGCAGGAAGTGGCTGTATGGGCGCGTTAGACGCTGAAAGATTCCTGGCTCAAAAAGAGGTTGAGTTAGCAGAAGTAACCTAATAATGGGACCTATGAAATTGGACATATTGGCCATATCAGCACATCCGGATGACATAGAACTTTCTTGTAGTGGTACGCTTCTTGCACACCATACCATGGGCTATAAGACAGGCATATTAGATCTTACCGAGGGTGAGATGAGTACGAGGGGAACTCCTGAAATAAGGCGAAAAGAGTCTGCGAAAGCTTCTGAAATCATGAAAATTTCTATCCGTGAAAATTTAGGTTTATCCGACGCTAAATTTGATCTGAGTTTTGAAAATCAATTACGCGTCATTAAGGTACTGCGCAAGTACCGACCCGAAATTATACTGGCCAATGCACCCTACGATCGGCATCCTGATCATGTACGTGCAGCACAACTGATTGAAGAAGCAGTCTTTAAATCGGGTTTAGTCAAAATTGAGACTGAAGATGAAAAGGGAAGTCAATCACCTTGGAGACCCAAAAAAGTCTATCATTATATTCAAAGCGTATCTTTAGAGCCTGATTTTATTTGTGATATATCTGCTCACATGGAGCAGAAAATGGCTGCTATCAGAGTTTTTAAATCTCAGTTTTTTGATCCAAACAGCAACGAGCCTGATACTTATATTTCTAATCCGGATTTTTTGAAGCTCATCGAAGCGCGCTCGCGTGAGTGGGGACATCGCATCGGTGTTTCTTATGGTGAGGGATTTGTCCTACGGCAGTCTTTGGGCGTTAAAAGTTTATTCGATTTGGTATGATGCAAAGCCATCTCATGACTGGGTTTATCGAAATAAATAAGAAGTATTAATACTTAGCTTGCACCATCAACGTTAATGAATTATCTCAGAAGGCCTTTTATTTTGATATTTTAGTCCTTTACATAGACAGGTTAGGTACTCGATTTAATTTTCGAATCTCGATGAGTTGATCTTGAGGTGTCAGGGTGTCGAAGGCCTCTATTTTCCAATAATCCTTATTTAATTGACTTAGTCCCATCTCAAGAGCGATATTTGGATGAAAATAATCTCTTGAAAAATGAATCAATTTCAAGACCATGAAATAATCAAACCAATCATAAAATTGTTTGTAAAATGAGGTTGAATGGCGGCTATTTTTTAATAATTTCTCAAGTTTTTGATAAAAGTCAATAGAGTTCAGAAATTCTTGAATGGCCTCAGGTAAACTGGACGGTTTACCTTGAATGATTTGGGGTAAACCCATTATAAAGGTCTTAATGTCTTCAAAAATCAAAGGATTGTAGGCGCTTAATATTTTCTCTTTATCAATCTGATAACCAATAAGAGCCCTTCCTGTACCAAAGGGGACCCTATCCGAAACTCTAGCGGCAGGATAAACCAACGCCTCATGGATTTCAGCAAAGCCAGGTTTGCGCACTACTTTATTGAGGAAATAGAAATCTTCACCCGCTTTTTTAGTATTCATTCCTCCGTGCTTACAATAATGATCCGAAGTTATGGTAATACAGCTGCCCAATGTTTGATGAACATGGGGATAGCCTGAATAGCGTAAGCCATCCGTATAATACCTTAAACCCAATTCATAGGGAATGATGCCACTTTCTAAGTCTAAAGGATGTTCGTAAGCTAAGATGCCCGCATTCAAATTTTGATTTTTGTAGGCCTTATAAATGGCAGATAAATAAGTATCACTACACCGACAATCCCCATCGAAGCAAACGAGAATGCCCGATTGATTTAGTTTTTTGAACCAACGGGCGGCTTCGTCTAATCCGATTTTTCTGGCCAGACCTACCCCTGCTTTCTTTTGAGGTAAACGTATATTCACGGATTGAATGTTGATTTTATCGGTATTCTTAATCGCGTTTATTTCCTCATAAACCTGTTGGTTGAGCTTGAAATCATCTAAAGAACTTTGTTCAGGGGCATTAATAACCACTAGAATGATCACTTGACAAGGGACTTCTCGGCAGGCCAATAAAGAATGAACGGCAGTACTCAGTTGAGTCTCTTTATAGGCTGGAATCACCACGACCATTTCCAAATCTGACGGGGGGGTGAAATGGGGTATTAAGGGTGTTTGCCAAGCATAGCGTTTAAAATAATAATCTTTACTCAAGGGGAAAGTCGTACCATAGTCCATGCTGATTTAACTTGCTCATAGAGGATCCGATCATGTAATCTATTCACACCCCCTTGCCAGAATTCCATACTTTCAGGTACCAATCGATAGCCCCCCCAAAAATCAGGAAAAGGAACTTCTCCTTCAAGAAATTGTTGTTTGAGCTCGGAGAGTCGGTCTTCTAAAACTTGCCTTGAATCGATTACACTGCTTTGTTTACTGACCCATGCGCCCAACTGGCTACCATATGGTCTACTGAAAAAATAAGCTTTTGATTCTTGGACGGGTATCCGCTCGACCTTACCTTTTACTATTATCTGTCTTTCAAGAGAATACCAAGGAAAAAGGAGGGAAGCCTTTGGGTTTACTTCTAAATGTTGTGCTTTTCTAGAAGTATAATTAGTAAAAAAAACGAATCCCAAACGGTTAAAATATTTGAGTAATACCGTACGTTGCGTGGGTGTATTGTCAATATCAACCGTACCCAAGACCATAGCATTGGGTTCTAAAATAGCTGCCTTTAATGCTTGATCAAACCATTTCTGAAATTGTAAAATTGGTGATTTTTCTAAGGAATCCATAGTAAGCTGTGCTTGAGCATATTCCTTTCTTAAATTTGATAAGTCATTCATAATATGATAAAAGGGCGTTTAATAAGTAGAATAAAATACCTTTCTTTGTTTAACTAAAAGGCTAAGTTAATTGAAGTACAGAATAGACCTAAAAATATCAAGCAGTAATGATTGGATCAACGCTGTTATTACTGATTTCGATACGTTTTTAATGGATCATGCGAATTGTGAGAGAAAAGCATCAGCTATGGCGATGAGTTTTGTCGCCAAATATCCCAATAGAAAAGAAATTCTGGGTGAACTGATAGATATCGGGATTGAAGAACTACAACATTTCAAAGAGGTGCATCAAATTATGGAATCTCGGGGCATTATGTTGCCGCACGAGATTGGTCAAGATTTTTATGTAAAACAACTGATCGAAGGTTGCAGAAGTGGTCGAGATGAGCGATTTATGGATCGATTGCTTTTGGCCTCTTTGGTGGAAACTAGAGGAGCGGAACGGTTCAAGTTGGTATATGAAAACATAAATGATGTAGATTTAAAATCCTTTTACCATAAGCTATGGGCTTCAGAAGCACGTCATGGTGAAGTTTTTGTTCGGATGTGTTTAAACTATTTTGATGAAAAGAGCGTCTATAAGAGACTAGCTGAAATGACAGGTATTGAAGCTGAAATTTTGAACTCTTTGCCAATTAAGGCAGCTTTACATTGAAATAATGGATTTTTTTGTTAACGACAATTTGATTGAACCTGAGCCCGGAGATTTATTGATTTCCGAACCTTATTTACCAGATCCAAACTTCGAGAGAACCGTTGTTTTAATTTGCGAGCATGATGAGAACGGTACGGTGGGTTTTGTGCTCAATCGGCGATCCAATAGCATTTTCAGTGATGTGATTGTCGAGGCGGCCCATTTTGATGCTCCCTTGTACGTTGGGGGCCCAGTGCAGCATGATACCTTGCATTTTGTGCACAAGGATATGCTTGAAATGAAATCAGGCCAATCACTTGGCGAACGGTTGGTTTGGGGTGGGGACTTCAGTCGTTTATTAACGCGCATAGATACCCATCAAATAGATAAAAAAGATTATCGATTTTTTGTAGGCTATTCGGGGTGGTCACCAGGACAATTAGTAGAAGAATTGAAGACTAAATCTTGGATTGTTTATAAAAACAAAGATGAAAACCTCATTTTTGATTTTTCAACTCAAGATTTGTGGAAAAAAGTTTTAAGAGAAATGGGAGGAAAGTATAGGTTAATTTCGAATTATCCTGTCGATCCAAGATTAAATTAAATGTAGATGCTTAAGTTTAAGTAAGTTTAGGTTTGTGATTAGAAGATATGGATAAGGAGAAACCATTGCCGGAAGAAAATGCTGAAAAGCAATTCACGGAAAACGTTCAGCAAGATGCTGAATTACCAATAGATGAGATGAAAGATACTGAAAACAAAAAAGCGCTTGAAAACGCTTCGGATATTCCTAAAGTTCAAGCCCCTCAAAAAGCAGCCGTCAAGGTTGAAAACATTGATCAAGATCAAGCCCCAGAGCCGTTAGATAAGAAGCCTGCAGAAAAGCCTATTGCGAGCGCATTAGATCCTGTATTGCCTAAGGGTGTGACTCAGACGGCATCAAAGAAAGCGAGTGATGATAAGGTAGTATTGACCTCTCCAACTCCAATAGAAAAGGAGAAATCATTGAAAAAGGAAGATCCGAAAGTCCAAGAAAAACAAGCAGCTACTCCAAAAGTCGAGGCTCCAGAAGTAACTGTCATTGAAGATTTCACCCAATTTTCCAAAGAGAAATTATTGGCTCATATAGCGGGGCTACAAAAAGATACAGATCTTAAACAAATCTCAAACAGTCTTCGAAACCTAAAGGCCAGATTCGATGAGCTTTTTGAGGAAGCTAAAGCCCATGCCAAGAAAGTTTTTCTTAAGGAGGAAGGGGCTGACCCGGATGATTTTTTCTTCAAGGGAGATGAAATAGATCAGAAGTTTGAATCGATATATCATGATTTAAACAAAAAAAAGAATCAACATTATGCTCAAATTCAGGATCAAAGAGATGAGAATTTTAAAAAGAAAAATCTGATTTTAGACCAATTACGGGAGATCAGTAATAATAATTTTGATATCGACATTAAAGTAGTGAAAGAGCTACAGCAGACGTGGCAAGCCATAGGCCCAGTTCCAGGAAATCAACACAAACTCCTTTGGGCCAACTATAATGCATTATTAGATCGTTTTTATGATTCTCGAAGCATCTATTTTGAGTTGAAAGATCTAGATCGAAAGAAAAACTTAATTGCCAAAACAGAGTTGTGTGAAAAGGCAGAACAGCTTTCCTCTAAGGAAAACTCTAATGCCGCCATCAAAGAACTCAATGAACTCCACGAGGAATATAAGAAAGTGGGGCCTGTGCCCAGAGATGAGCAAGAAAATCTTTGGCAAAGATTTAAGTTAGCTTCAGATAAGGTTTACGAGAAGAGAAAGGAGTTTATAGAAAGTTTTAAGGTGGTACTTCTTGAAAATTTTGAGAAAAAAAAGGCAATTATAACAGAGGTTCAGAAGTATGAGGATTTTGATTCTGAAAAAATCACAGATTGGAATAAAATAGCCACGACATTGATGAACTTCCAAAAAGATTGGGAAGGGATTGGTGAGATGCCTCGCGAAAAATCAAAGGAGGCCAATAAGCTGTTTTGGGGAGCATTTAAAAAATTCTTTTCTAAAAAACGTGCCTTTATTCAAGTGTTTGAGGCAGAAAAAGAAGGAAATTTGGTTATCAAAAGAAACCTAATTGAACAAGCACAGTCCTTAGTTGATTCAGGAGAGGAAGGAGTTAAAATTTCCGATGGGTTGAAAGCTCTACAGCAAAAATGGCGTGAGATAGGTCCGGTCCCGAATAAATATAGGAATAAAATTTATGATCAATTTAAGGGAATTTGCGATGCCTTTTTTGATGAAAAAAGGTCAGCATACAAAGTTCAAAATGAGGATTTTGAGCAAAATTTAAAAAAGAAGGAAGATCTGATCGAACAATTGGGAACATTAGCCAAATCTTCAAAAATTGGTTTTGATGAAATTTTTGTTTTAGTAGATGCTTACCTAGCCATTGGCTTTGTACCTAGGAATAACATTAAAAAGATAAATGAACTTTATGATGAGACCATAAAGTCATTAATAAATGCCGATGGTGTGTCTGAGGATGAGCGCAATGAAATTAAGATACAACTTGAGATGTCTAAACTGAAAAAAGGACCTCAATCTCAGTTTAAATTGAATCAAAAAGATGGCCAGATAAAGAGGAAAATTTCGTCTCTAGAGAATGATATCAATATTTGGAAAACCAATATTGATTTTTTTGCTTCATCAAAGAATGCAGATAAATTAAAATTAGAATTCAATCAGAAAATTCAATCTGCTGAGACAGAAGTCAAAGCACTTAAAGAACAATTATTAATTTTGAGAGAAGCTTAAAAAAATCGATCTCAAGTTTGCAATAATAACTAGCTGGATTACATTTGCACTCGCATTGATTTAATGCGGGGTACAAGCCTCCTTAGCTCAGTTGGCCAGAGCAGCGCACTTGTAATGCGCGGGTCGTTGGTTCGAATCCGACAGGAGGCTCAAAAAGTCGTTATTTATAACGACTTTTTTTATTTAATGGCAGGCAATGTATATTTAGGTATGTTCCTTCTCAAAATCAGTTACTATTAGTGGTTGACTTTTACTCTATGTTATTTGTAATGTGGGTCTCTTGTAAAAGGGTTCAATCAAGCCTTTTCATAATTAATCCTTTCACTATTCAAGCTTTTCAACTTATTTTAGTGCGTCGAAACATCAATGATTTATTCACATCACACCAACTATTTGAATTTTCTAATGAATGAAAAGAACATATTTTATGTATTTTCCAGAAGATTGAAGGCCTCCTATGTTTTTTAAAAAAGAGATCTCAAGCATATTTTTTGGAATAAAAATTATTTGTTCAGTGCTCATATTATTGACGCTACTGACCCTTTCAATTTACACGGGTTTTCTTCATTTTAATTTCACGGTCTTACCGTCCGGAGATTTACTCGAGATCAATAACGAATATGACGTGACTTTTTTAGAGGAATCAGCAAAAAGTAAATTGGTAAAGTATGGTTTTGACCTTTTCCAAAGCACACCCAAGCATATTGGACGTCATATCGATCGCTTAGATAAAAGATTTTCTGGAAATGATTTGTCGTGTACCAATTGTCATTTATTAGCTGGAACCAAACCCTTTGCCGCTTCTTTGGTTGGCGTAGTCAATCGATTTCCTCAATACAGGGGAAGAGAGAACCAGATGGGCAGTATTCAAGCGCGGATCAATGGCTGTATGGAACGAAGCATGAATGGCAGCATCCTACCAGCTGATAGTAGGGAGATGACCGCATTAGTGGCCTATTTAGAGTGGATAGGGCGCAACGCACCAAAAGATGGAAAAGTATTAGGTCAAGGTTTTATGCAAATTAACCTTCCCAATAGAGCGGTAGATTTAGAAAATGGAAGAGCGGTTTATAAACGGCAATGTGTTCTGTGTCATGGGAGTGAAGGCAAAGGGATCAAGGAAGCGAACGCCAAAGTATATGAGTATCCACCACTTTGGGGTCCCGATTCATATAACAATGGCGCAGGCATGTCCAGAGTGATTACTGCGGCTCAGTTTATCAAGGGAAATATGCCTTATGGCGTCACTTATGAAACGCCTATTTTGTCGGATGAAGATGCCTATGATGTGGCGGGCTACATCAATCAACAAAAAAGGCCAATTAAAGTCAATTTGGAGTTTGATTTTCCCGATTTGAAACTCAAGCCTGTTTCGACGCCTTATCCTCCTTATATTGATGCATTCAGTATCACTCAGCATCAGTTAGGACCTTTTCAGCCCATCATTGCTTATTACAAGCAGAAGTTCAATCTTACCAAGAAGAAATAGAAAACGTCACACCAAATCTATGAGATTTATTTTTTATATTGTGTATCAATAATTCTAGAGATCACTAAATAATTAAACAATGAAAAATACTAATGTTAAATCAAGGCGCAAGTTTTTTAGTGCTGTGGCGTTAGGTGCGACAGCCACCTCTCTACCTTTTTTAACCAATCCTGCCTATGCCGAATCTGATCAATTGGCCGAATCCAAATATTCTCAAGCGGATGATTGGTTTAAAAATATAAAAGGTAAACACAGAATTGTTTATGATGGTTCTACGAGTGATGTAACGTCTATCATTTGGAATTGGGCTTTTTATACAAGTAATAACCAAACAGGGAGTAATGACGATGATATTACGGCCATGACCGTATTGAGGCATAGCGGATTGCCTTATGCCTTTAACGATGAGATTTGGGAAAAATATAAAGTAGGTGAATTGTTCGGTATAAATGATAACAATACGGGTACACTGTCATTAAGGAATACAGTCTATGAACCTCAAGGAAAGGACTTTCCGCCCTTAGGTATAGACGGGATTAAAAAGCTTCAAGAACGAGGTGCCCTATTTTGCGCTTGTGATTTAGCTACCAAAGTGCATAGTGGAAGGGCAGCCAGAAAAATGAATATGGATCCTACCGAGGCATATAACGATTGGATCAATGGATTACTTCCAGGTATTCAATTGGTACCTTCAGGTGTTTGGGCACTAGGGAGAGCACAGGAGAATGGCTGTGGCTATATCTTTGCTGGGGCATGATTATCTATATTTTCACAGTTTGGCAATGCCTTTATTGATTTAAAAAGCTGTTAACCAAAAGTTAAGAGCTTTTTTACCCATTGGTGAGAACGCTTTAACTAAAAATAAATGATCAAGTATGTTTTTCAATAAGCTAATTAGTTGGTGATGGTGGGGTAGATTGAAGTTGATTATCTTTATTGGACTGATATCAATTATATTCGTTTTTTAATATTTTCTTTTTTTATTTTTAATCTTCTATAGTATCCTCCAAGTATCATTTGATGGAATAATGAAAACCTTCAAGATTTTTTATTTTTCATGAATTGTGCGTTGTAATTGATGGAAGATATTTAAAATTAAATATTTTTTTATGCTATGAAAAGACGTGATTTTATTAAAAAAAGTACTTTTTTTAGTTCTGCTTATGCCCTCCCTAAGTCAAATAATCTTAATGATTTTGATCTTTCTAATCCCGAACCCGTAGTTATTTCTACTTGGGATCATGGCTTATTAGCCAATAGAGTATCATGGGATATCTTAGCTGCAGGAGGTAAATCACTAGATGCTGTTGAAGAAGGTGTGAGAGTAGTTGAATCAGATCCTAATATTAGGACTGTTGGAATGGGGGGTTATCCAGATAGAGATGGTATAGTTACACTTGATGCTTGTATTATGGATTATGAGAGTAATTGTGGTTCAGTAGCATTTTTGAGAGATATTGTTAATCCAATTTCAGTAGCAAGGAAAGTGATGGAGGAAACACCTCATGTGATGTTGGTGGGCCGGGGAGCGAAAAATTTCGCCTTAAAACAAGGATTTAAAGAGACAAATTTACTTACTGATTTATCTAGAAAAGAGTGGAATTCCTGGAAAATCTCTTCTAAATATGAGTCAATAATTAATATTGAAAATCATGATACAATTAGTTCATTGGCTTTGTCAGGGGATGGGCGTTTGGCGGGTGCTTGTACGACAAGTGGGAGTGCTTATAAAATGCACGGTCGAGTAGGAGATTCACCAATAATTGGTGCCGGATTGTTTTTGGATAATCAGGTAGGAGCAGCAGCAGCTACGGGCTTAGGAGAAGCAGTTATAAAATCTTCAGGAAGTGCAATGGTTGTAGAGGCTATGCGAAATGGAGCTTCTCCTCAAGATGCATGTGAAAATGTTATTTTGAGAATTTTAAAAATGAATAAACAAGTTGAAAACCTTCAAGTCGGATTTATTGCTTTAGACATACGAGGTAATGTAGGTGCGTTTAGTATTAAAAAAGGATTCAATTATGCCCTTTCTAACCAAAAGGGAGGCCACTTATTGTTACCTGCCAATTATTTAGAATAATTTTAATTTTTTAATGCTTTTTTAACAGCACTTTTAAGCTGATTGGCATAAACATTAGAAGCGATGATGATACCCTTTTGATTGACTAAAAAATAGGTGGGTATGGCCGGTACCTGATAGACCCTCACCAAGCTACGGTCTTCATCCCAAACATTGGCCCAAGGGATATTATATTTTTTAATGGCTGCACGCCATTTTTCCTCTTTGATGTCATTACTGATTCCAATTATATTTACTTCTGTACGGTCATATTCGTTATACAAAGGGATGATTGTATGGTCCAAGGATTTGATACAAGGACCGCACCAACTCGCCCAAAAATTAACAATGGTGACTTTACTTTGACTGGTTTCTAGTTGTACCCTTATCCCGTCATAACTCATTAAGTCAAAGTTGGGCGCTCGTGTATTCTCTCGCAGTTGAGCGTGCGCTGTGAAAGCCAAGAAGTGACACGTAAGTACGAGAAACAATAACTTCATAAGCTTTTAGTTTTCAGACAATGATAACTGCTTTTTTTATTTAAAAAAAACATCTAACCGAGCCATTGTATTATTGTTTCTCATTTTCGTTTCTCAGTATTTTTTCACAAATAGGCGTTAACCCAATTTGATATCCTGTTGAATGAAGGGTTGTTTGTACAATCTTTGACCACTGGCTTGATAAATGGCATTGGCCAATGCTCCAGAAATTGGAGGTAGGGTAGGTTCCCCAAGTCCAGTTGGATCAATCCCATTATCGACAAAAAAGACTTCTATTTCTGAAGGTGCTTGATGGTGTCGAATCATACTGTAGGTATCAAAGTTTTTTTGTATTGGGCTACCTTTATCAAAAGTTAAATTACTGTACATGGCATGTCCAATGCCATCTATAATACCTCCTTCGGCTTGATTGATGGCTCCTTCAGGGTTGATAACAATGCCACAGTCAATGGCACACCAAACTTTCTTGATTTTGTGTTTGCCGTTTATCAATACCATATCAAGGACTTGTGCAACATAGGTATTATGACAAAAATATGCAGAAACACCTCTGTAAACGCCTTCTGTTTTGACTCCCCAATTAGATTTATCTCTTACGAGTTCTAGTACTCCTGCATATCTTTGAGGATCGTAATCGTTATCAGTTCCGATGGGATTTTTGATAGCACGATCAAATAATTCTAATCTAAAATCAATGGGGTCTTTACCGGCAGCTTCTGCAACCTCATCTAAAAAAGATTGTTCTGCTCCTGCGATGAAATTGGACCTTGGGGCCCGCCAAGCACCGGTTGAAATGTTTGAATCAATACTCATCTTTTCAGCTAAGTAATTGGGTACTGCTCCAGCGGGAAAACGATTCTCAAAAACAGGACTTCCGTGAATTCCTGTCCCATGAATTGAAAATCCGATGAGCTCATTTTTCTCATCCAGCGCAGCTCTATATTTTACTTTATAGGCTGGTCTATAAACTCCCTGAGTCATGTCATCTTCCCTCGTGTAAATGAGTTTGATAGGTTTTCCAGTATTATATGATATTGTGGCAGCTTCTAATCCAAAATTTCCATACAATCGGCGTCCAAATCCACCTCCCATTCGGGTAAGCATGACCGTTACATTTTCAATGGGTATATCTAAAAGGTTGGAGATACTCTTCCCCATAGCTTCAGGCGTTTGAATAGGTCCAATCAATTCAGCTTTTGCTTTGCTCACATCAGCAAAGAAGTTCATAGGCTCCATGGTATTATGGGCCAGAAAGGGGGCACTGTATGTTTTTTCTATTACGTTATGAGCTTTTTTGAAAGCTTCTTCAGCATTACCATCTTTTCGTGCCAATTCTTTTACTCCAGTTTGGAGAGATTGTGCAAGTTTGAATTCGTGGTCTTGACTATCTTCAGCAGGAGAATCCCATTCCCATTCTACTATTAGCGCTTTTTTGGCTTTCATGACTTGCCAAGTAGTGTTACCCACAATAGCGATGACCTCAGTGAAGGCATTGACATTTGACCAAGCTGCTTCTTTAGGAGCCGTATTAACTACCAATACATCAGAGATGCCCGGCATTGATTTGATTACCTCTTCATTGAAGCCTTTCAATTTCATCCCGAAGGCAGGTGAATGCTCAATCATTGAGATTTTCATACCTTCTCTTTTGAAGTCTAAGCCAAAAAGGGGGGCTCCCGAAATGATCTTCTCACCATCTACATTTTTCGTCGGTTGCCCTATGATTTTAAAATCCTTTGGATCTTTCAATTCAATGTTTTCGGGGACTTCAAGTGTACTGGCTGTTGCTGCCATTTGACCATAGCTCATGGTTCTATTGGATTCATCGTGTTTGATGATCCCTTCATTGGTCGAAAGGCTGGATACAGTTACCTTCCATTCATTAGCCGCAGCTTCCATGAGCATATGTCTTGCCGTGGCGCCCGCCATTCTTAAGCCTTGCCATCCGCGTCGAATAGATTGGCTTCCTCCTGCTATTTGTCTCTCATATTTGTGCGTATCTAAAGCTGCCTGCTCCACAATGACATTTTTCCAGGCTACGTCCAATTCTTCGGCCACAACCATAGGCATAGATGTCTTAATGTTTTGACCAATTTCTGGATTGGGTGAAAAGATGGTTACCAAGCCATTTTCTCCGATTTTTATAAAGGCATTGATGTCGAACCATGATTCAGGCATGGATAGGGCTTGCTCTTTGGTGGGATTGCAACTGGCGAGCCAGCTAAAACCAAGCATCATACCACCACCCGAGGCTGCAGAAACTTTCAAAAAGGATCTTCTATTGTATTTTGTTTTAACAAGTGTCATAACATGCAATGTTTAAGTGAGTTGAGCAGCTGCGGTTTTGATGGCAGTTTTTATCCTTGTATAAGTACCACATCGGCAAATATTACCCGTCATGGCACGGTCTATGTCTGTATCGGATGGATTTGGATTTATTTTGAGAAGTGCCGTGGCGTTCATAATCTGTCCAGATTGACAATAGCCACATTGAGCCACATCGTGGGTTAACCAAGCTTCTTTTACTATATTTTCGAGTTTCTCAGATGATTTTGAGATACCTTCAATAGTAGTGATCTTTTGATCACCAACAGTACTTATAGCTACAGAACAAGACCGAATGGCGGAACCATTTAAATGAACCGTGCAGGCACCGCATTGAGCAATTCCACAACCATATTTCGTTCCTACCAAATCTAGATGATCGCGCAATACCCATAAAACAGGTGTATCTGGATCGGCATCAATTTTTTTTGTCGTTCCATTGATATTGATATTGAATTTAGCCATGTCTTGTTTAATTATATTTCAATTATATAAATGTAATCAGCAATATGATTAAATCAAATAATATTTTTAGAAGCGGTTTTAGTTCATATGAAATTTCGAGGTGCGGCTGTATTTTCCGAATTAAATATCATCACGGGAACGAGGTTTTATAAATAATGGATTAATTTTAAGAGTTAATCTTAATTGAGAGTCATGTTAATGATGAAGCTAAAGAGGTTATTAATTAAAAGAACCAAAAAGCCAACCTCCTTTGGCGTGCTTTTTGTGCTCGCTTTTTTTGGGTGTATAGGCCTAAGCGGCTGCAACACTTCTGAGAAATCATCTATTCATAAAGGAACTCGAATGGCCCTAATAGGAAACAATTTAGGTGCCCGAATGATGCACTATGGATTTTTTGAAACTGAAGTGCAGCTCAAATTTCCTGACAGTCTTTTAGTCATTCGAAATTTATGTGATGGAGGGAATACACCTGGCTTTAGACCTCATTCAGGTAGAAACGAACCTTGGGCTTTCCCTGGTGCTGCGCAATTTCAAGATGACTTGGCACAAAAGTCGGGTAGTGAGGGACATTTTGAAACGCCAGATCAGTGGCTGGAAAGATTAGATACTGATTTGATCATAGGTTTTTTTGGTTTCAATGAGTCCTTTAAAGATTCAGCAGGCTTAGCCCTTTTCATGAATGAATTGCGTGCCTTTATCACCCATACCCAAGGACAAAAATACAATGGTATCCATGCGCCGGAGTTGGTGCTGGTTTCTCCCATTGCTTTTCAAGATTTATCAAAAACGGAAGATCTACCTGATGGAATTGAGATCAATAGGAGGTTGAAAATGTATACCCATGCCATGGCTCAAGTAGCTTTGGAAGAAAAAATACTGTTCATTGATGTTTTTACACCGAGTGCGAAATGGTTTTCAGATAAAAAATTAACCATTGATGGTATGCAACTCAATGAAGAGGGCTATCGCATATTTTCCTCATTCTTATCAAATGCGTTATTTGATGATGGAGCAAAACATGACGAGACCGCCTTTGAGGGAGTAAGAGCCCGCGTGAAAGATAAAAATTGGTATTGGCAGAACGATTTTAAAATACCCAACGGCGTGCATGTCTTTGGTAGGAGATATGATCCTTTCGGTTCGGATAATTATCCTGATGAGCTAAAAAAAATCAGAGAACTTACGCAAATTCGAGATAGCGCGATTTGGAGCTTCATGCAAAATAGCCCTTATGATGTTGCCCTTGCAGATGGCCAAACGCATGAACTGACTACTGTTGAAACTAATTATAGGAATACAGAGGAGGTTTCTTATTTATATGGAGAGGAGGCCCTCGCTACACTGATGGTACCCGAGGGATACAAAATCGAACTTTTTGCCTCAGAAGAAACCTTTCCAGATTTGGCCAATCCGGTGCAGCTTTCATTTGACGATAAGGGTCGCTTGTGGGTTGCGACTATGCCAAGTTACCCACATTTCAAACCAGGAGATGCCAAGCCCAATGATAAATTACTTATTCTGGAGGATACCAACGGCGATGGAAAGGCAGATCAGCAGACGGTATTTGCAGACGGATTACACTTACCCATAGGATTTGAACTGGCTGCCGAAGGTGTATACGTCTCACAGGGTAATCATTTAAAATTATATAAAGATGTGGATGGTGATGATCAAGCGGATGAGGTAGAAATGCTATTAAGTGGTTTTGACGATCATGATACCCATCATGCCATCAGTGCTTTTACGGTAGATCCATCAGGAGCTATTTATATGGGGGAGGGTGTCTTTTTGCATACCAATGTGGAGACGCCTTATGGACCCGTAAGGGCAACCAACGGGGGTTTTTACAGATACAGCCCGCAACAGCACAAATTAGAGCGCACCGCGCAATTGTCTATTCCCAATCCATGGGGCATTGCATTTGATGAATGGGGCCAAAACTTTTTCTGTGACACATCGGGTCCAGATGTGCGTTGGATGATGCCGGGATCTATCAAGCCAACCTATGGGATCTCATCACCCAAATCACAGAACTTGATAGAGGAAGCCCATAGGGTGAGGCCTACTTCAGGTTTAGAATTTGTATCCAGTCGTCATTTCCCAGAGGAAGTCCAAGGCGATTTACTGATCAATAATACCATTGGCTTTTTAGGGACTAAGCAACATAAGTTCATCGGGAAGGGTACCGGCTATGAATCAAAACATCGACAGGATTTAATCGTAGGGACCGATCCAAATTTCAGACCCGTTGACATGGAGTTCGCTCCAGACGGTTCTTTATATGTAGTGGATTGGCACAATGTTTTGGTGGGACACATGCAACACAATGCACGCGATCCCTTGAGAGATCATGCACATGGACGTATTTACCGCGTAACTTATCCTTCTAGGCCTTTGGTGGTACCCGCATCCATCGATGATGCCAGCATAGCCGTGCTACTAGATAATTTAAAATTACCTGAATATCGGACGCGTTATAGAAGTCGTCGAGCGCTCAGGGGGAAAGAGACTGATTTAGTATCTGAGACTTTGAAGATTTGGGTGGCCAATTTGGATCCAAATGATCAATTATATGATCATCATTTATTGGAAGCATTGTGGGTGAGTTGGGGAAATAATCAAATTGATTTGGATCTCTTAGATGAGGTATTTCATTCAGAAAATTACAGGTTGAGAGCTGCTGCCGTTCGAGTGATGCGTTATATGGGAGCACAAATTCCCCGAAGTGAGGAATGGTTGATACAAGCAGGGGCTGACTCCCATGGTCAGGTACGTTTGGAAGCGATTGTGGCAGCTTCTTGGCTGGATCCTGAAGTAGGTAAAAAGACACTGACTTCAGTAGCTGAATTGCCCGTAGATAATTGGATGATGGAGACCTACAATGCCATTGCCAGCAATTTTGGGATTTCGGGAGTTTCTGAAAGGGATGAACAAAGTAAACCCAGAGAAGAACGAGTGGTGGATCTTGAGGGACCTGATCTTGAATTGTATCATTTAGGTAAAAGCATTTATGCGAAGGACGGTTATTGTGCTACTTGCCATCAAGTTGATGGTAAGGGAATCAAATCTGCTGGATTTCCGCCTCTAAAAGGGACTCAATGGGTGCTTGGAGACGAGAAAAGGTTAATTAAAATCACACTGAATGGCATTATGGGTAAAATGGAAGTAATGGGAAAATCCTACAGTGGAAAAGTACCTATGATGGCTTTTGGTAGTTTGCTAAATGATCGAGAAATCGCTGGGGTACTCACCTATGTACGTAATAGTTTTGGTAACAAAGCAGCTGTGATTTCGCCTGAAAAAGTAAAGCAGGTCAGAGAGGATACTAAGGATAAAAAGGGCTATTATCTGGTTGTAGAATTGAAGTAAAATTTCTTTCCTTTTCATATTTATTGAGTCATTTAAATGATAAAAAATGAAAGTATATCCACTTAATTCACCTGCGGCTATTTCGAAATGTTTTTTTTTAGCGCTCTACATTTATGGTGTTCAGCTTACGGCTCAAATCTTAGTCAATGAGGAGAAGTTATTAACCAATCTGTCTTACAGGCAAGGAACGGATGATGCGTACATTCTTGAAAGATGTGTTTTAGATATTTATCTCCCGGGAAATAAAGATTTTGCCACGGTAGTTTGGTTTCATGGGGGAGGGCTGACGGGTGGAAATAAATTTATTCCTGAAGGCTTAAAAAAACAAGGTATAGCGGTAATTGCCGTGAATTACAGATTGTACCCCAAAGTAAAATCACCCACGTATATCGATGATGCAGCAGCGGCGGTGGCTTGGGTTTTTAAAAATATAGCTTCCTATGGAGGAGATCCCAATTTAATTTTTGTTGCGGGGCATTCAGCAGGAGGATATTTAACCAGTATGCTGGGATTGGACAAAAGTTATCTCAATACCTATGGTATAGATGCGGATGATATTGCAGGATTGATTCCTTACAGTGGACATACCATCACGCATTTTACCGTCAGATCAGAGCGTGAGTTGAAATGGGACGATGTACGGGTCGATCACATGGCCCCTTTAGCACATATCAGGAAAGAGGCACCGCCGATCATCTTGATCACTGGAGATCGTGAATTAGAGCTATATGGTCGGTATGAGGAGAATGCCTATTTCTGGAGAATGCTTCAAAGGATAGGTCATCCTTATGTTGAGTTGTATGAAATTGATGGACATGGTCATGGGCCCATGGTCGACCCTGCCCATCATATTTTATTAAAAACTATATCCAAAATTTCGGAGGAAATCGCTTCAAAATAAGGCAGTCAGATTTTAGTTTGGACCATCTGGTCAAGATATGATTTCTAACGGCGGAGTCGTCGGCCAATTTCCTCGTGTGAAATCAGGAAAACTTTGTGGGGCACCATTGCTAGCCACAGATTTTTCACTTAAAGGACTGACCGCACTCCATAAACAACCCTCATAGACATTTTGATCTAAAGGAAGCCCTTGTTGCAAGCATTCAATGATTCTATAATCCAATATACCATCCATGCCACCATGACCTGAGTCCTTGGCCATTGCATTCATCCTTTTATAAAGGGGATGATCATATTTCTCATAAATTTTTCCCAGTTCATCTCCCTGTGCCCAGCGATGATGATCTGTAGTTGCGCCTTCAACGCCACCTTCTAGGGCTATGCGTGTGGGATAGTCTGCCAAACAACCACGGGTGCCCTGTATTAAATTAAGTCGTGTATAAGGCCTTGGGCTGGTTTCATCCCATTGGATCATGATGGTACGACCTCTATTTGTTTTGATGATAGAAGTGTTCATGTCCCCTCCTGTAAATTTTAATTGGTTCCATTTGTGATCAGCAGGATAATTCTTTTTGGCATAATCTTGACGACCCATGGCTGGTGTAGAGTAGGAGACCAGTGTATTGAAAGTATCCTCCGCTCGACCAATGCTCATATATTGCGCCACAGGTCCCAATCCATGAGTGGGATAAAGATTACCGTTTCTTTGGGCATATTGATGGGTTCTCCAAGATCCTGTCCCACGATCTTGCTCTTCCATCTGAAATCTCAAATCATGGATATAAGCGGCTTCTCCATGGAGTAATTCTCCAATTACTCCCTGACGACACATATTGAGATACATTAATTCTTCTCGCCCATAATTGACGTTCTCCATCATCATACAATGCTTTTGGGTGCGCTCCGAGGTATCGACTATTTGCCACATTTCTGCTAAAGTCAAGGCGAGGGGTACTTCAACAAAAGCATGCGCTCCCTGATTCATTGCTTCAATGGCCATGGGAGCATGATTGGACCAATTGGTGGCAATGTATACCATATCGGGTTTCACTTCAGTAAGCATGGTGCGCCATTTGTTTTCATCACCATAGTAGGTGGCTATGTTTTTATGACGTTGACCCCTACCTATTTTCGTTGCCTCCTCGGCCCACCTTTTTGCCAAGTCTTCGTAGAGGTCACTAATGGCCACAATCTCGGTACCCGGGAGTCCCGCGGCAAACTTGAGATGACCAGGCCCACGAGCACCTACCCCAATTACGGCAATACGAACATTAGGAAGTTTGGGTGCAGAAAAATTACCCATGTATTTTGATTGAGCTGAACGCTCATTAAGCATATCCTCGGTGTTTCCCTTTAAGGTGCTGGCAGTTACCAATGCGGCGGCAGAGAGCGAGGATTTTTTTAGAAATTTACGTCGGCTTAAATCTTTCATAAATACAATGAATTAGCAATCAATTTAACTAATGAAAGGGTAAAATATTCATTTGATTGTCTAATTTAAAAAACGAGAACGTTTCTTTTATGGGCGGCATGAAAATCAGGGTTGTTTGTATCCATTTGTATGATTTATTTTCTATTTTGAAGATTCCACTTATCAGTAATGATATGGGCATATTCTCATTTAGTTTTCAACACGCCTTCTTTGCTTTCAAGAACAAAAAGTCATTTAAAATTGGACTTTCAAAGTAAATGGTATTAATTCTGTGCTTGCAAATGAGAGATACAGAAACTTTTACCCAATCCGTTTTCCATATACTTCCTATCCTAATAGCGGAAGCTGACCTGCCTGAAAGATTTACTTTTCCTTTTTCATACCAACCGCATCCAGTAGCGTTAAGAGCCGTCAAAGCCTTGCAGACCTATTTGGATGAGCAAAAAAAATGGGCCCATGACTTTGGAGATCATACCGATGAATCTGGTGAAATCTGTGGCAAGATGTTTGGTGTTTTGGTGGTTCAGAATAAGCAAAAAGAGCTGGGTTACTTGGCGGCATTTTCGGGAAAACTTGCTGAAAAGAATTATTTAGAGGGTTTCGTGGGTCCAGTATATGATAGATTAGCCGAGGATGGTTTTTTTAAAGAAGAGGAGGCATCGATTGTAGCAATCAATGATAAGATCAAAGTCATTGAGCAAGATTCAACTTACATGAATTTATTATCGGAGTTGAATACTCAAAAACAGAAAAGCACAAAAGAGATACAAGCCAGCCTGATGAATAAAAAGGAGGCTAAAAACATCAGACAGTGCAAGAGAGAAGTGGCGATGCGAGACTTGACCGGTGATCGTCTCGAGCATTTTTTGCAACAAATGAGCAAAGAGAGCCAGGACTTGCATTTTCAACACAAAAGAAGGTTGCAGGCCTGGAGGGAAGTATTAACTTCTGCAGAAGAACGTTTGGCTTATTATCAAAAAAGAATCAATGAATTAAAGAAAAAAAGGAAAACCAAGTCTGCCGCACTCCAACAGCAACTATTTGATCAATATCAATTTTTGAATCAACAAAATCAAAGGAAAGGATTAATCAGCTTGTTTGAGCACACCAAACAGCAAAGGCCACCCGCAGGTGCAGGAGACTGTGCTGCTCCGAAGCTATTGCAGCATGCTTTTTTGAATGATTTAAAACCGGTGGCTTTAGCAGAGTTTTGGTGGGGACAGTCACCTAAACTGGAACTGCGTCGCCACGGATATTTTTACCCTGCTTGTCTGGGCAAGTGCAAGCCTATTTTAACCCACATGTTGGCAGGGATGACTATCGATGAGAATCCAGCTTACCATGAGGCGCTAAAGACAAGAGGTTTAGATAGGGTCCATGAGGCAGTGGATTATTTAGTCATCAACAAGCCGAACGGCTTGTTGTCGGTATCAGGAAAATACGTATTGGATTCCGTAGCCAGTAGGGTCAAGGCCGCATACCCTAAGGCCACGGGTCCCATGATGGTACATCGATTGGATCGCGAGACTTCTGGGTTGATGGTGGTGGCCAAGACTATGGAGGCCTATCTTCATTTTCAAAATCAGTTTTTAAATAAGACCATTAAAAAAGAATATATCGCCATCTTAAATGGTATTCCAGAAAACACATTGTCATCGATCAGATTGCCATTGCGGCCGGATCATCACCAACGCCCGCGCCAAATGGTTTGTTATAGTGATGGGAAGGTGGCCGAAACGCACTGGTCTATCATAGCCATTCAGCAGGCCAAAGCGAGGGTTTTGTTCAAGCCCATCACGGGCCGTACTCATCAGCTGCGTGTGCATGCGGCGCATCCTGAGGGGCTCAATGTGCCCATAGAAGGTGACGAATTGTATGGTTTGAAGTCGGATAGATTGAAGTTACATGCCGCAGCACTTTCTTTCGTTGACCCCACAACAGGCAGACAAATGAAGTTTTCTTTGGATCCTGATTTTTGATTGATGTCCAAGTTTATTTGATACTTAAAAATCATATTTATTTTAATTTGAATTACATTTACTTAAATGAATGCCATTAATATTTCATCTCTTTTTGCTTATCCTTTAAAGTCGTGCAGGGCTCAATCACTTCAAGAGGGGCAGATTCTTTTTGGCGGTTTAGCAGGTGACCGAACCTACGCTGTGATTGATGATACGGGTCAGATGTTGACCGCAAGAGAGCATCCTGAATTGCTTACTATTGAGGCCGTCATCTTGGATGAAAACATTTGCTTTTCTAGAGCAGGTGATTCCATAACGGTACCTCGAAATGTGGAGTCTTCATCCCGACGATTGGGTGTCTTATTTGGACAGCCTGTGGGAGGAAGCGAGATGGGTGATATTACGCGAAATTGGATGTCAAATCATTTGGCCGTCTCTTGCAATGTGGTAGAAATCAGTAAAACTTTTATGCGACAAATGGAAGCACAATCACAGAGTATTACTTATACAGATGCGGCACCCATTTTACTCACTTCCGAGGCTTCTTTGAGAGATTTAAATAACCGCATGACCTTGCCTGTAGGGATGAATCGATTTCGTCCAAATATAGTAGTAACTGGAGGAGAGGCATTTGAAGAAGACGACTGGAAATCTCTAAAAATAGGTACTTGTGAATTTGAGGTCAGCCACCATTGCCCACGCTGTATACTTACTACCATTGACCCCAGTCATCCAGAAAAAGGAACCTCAAAAGAACCTTTAAAGACCTTGTCCACTTTTCGAAAATCAGGTAATGAGGTGAACTTCGGTGTCTATTTGATCCCTAAAAAATTGGGTATTATTCGATTAAACGATGTGGTAATTCCAGAACTATGATTCCAGAGGGAATATTTCAAAGGCCATTTTAATATTTAATTAATACTTTAATTAAAAACTATAAAAGCCTCAATTTGAATATTTTAAAATATTTTAACGAACCTTTTTAGAATTAAATAAATTCAATCAAGAGGGGATTTAACTTAGAGAAAAGCCACTTTGAAAAATGCCAATGTCTTTTACTCAACTCAAGATACCCATAGCTTTGTATGGATGCTATGATATGCTAATTCTTCGACCATTTAGAGTCATTGACTAAAGTTTTTTGATAAAGTTACAGAATCCTAAACATGTATTGCTCAGTGATTGACTTACCTAAAATACTTAAATTTACTGCATTTAAGTAACCGCCATTTTAATGACGACTTTGGCAAATAATCCGGGAAAGAAGCGCTTCAGATAAATCCCTGCCACTTCTTTGAGCCCTCCGATATATACTTCGTTTTTATTTCGCTCTATCGCGCTTATGATTTTACTCGCACATCTCTCAGGACTCATCCCATTGTCTTGCGCTTTATCCATGGTATTTTGTTTGCTGCCATCTCCCATCAAGGCATTAAAACTAATTTTGGTTTTGATGTAGCCTGGACAAATCAATGACACATGGATATTGTCTTTTTCGTGCTCAGCTCTCAAGGCATCAAAAAAACCATGTAAGGCATGTTTGGAGGCGGCGTAAGCGGACCTTAAAGGGGTGCTGATAATGCCTGTTACGGAGGTGATTATTACGTGATGTCCTGCTTTACGATTCACCATCGAAGGGAGTAAAAATTTAGACAGCGCAACGGTTCCGAAATAGTTGACTTCCATGATGCGGCGATCCACTGCTAAAGAAGTGTTCATAACTTTATCTCGCTGACTGATCCCCCCGCAATGAATGATAATATCAATAGGACCCATAATAGCTATTGCCTGTTTACACTTTTCTTCAAGTGTTTCGGTTTCAGAAAGATCTAAGGTTAAGAGGTGTACCCCTTGCTTTTTTTTACAGGCTTCCTTGACCCTGGCCAGTTCCGCTGCTCTTCGCGCGGAAATAATGAGCTGTGCTCCGAGTTGATTGAGCTGGTAAACCAATGCTTCTCCAATACCGGAAGAAGCCCCCGTAACCCAAATTATCTTTTTATCTATTTTCGTCATGATTTTAATCATCAATACTTGACCAAATTCAAATATAAAAGCTAGATTTTTGTTGAGCATCAAAATCACTAACTAATATCGCAAGGTTTTTTAATCATAGAGATTCAAAGATTCAATTCTTAATTAAAAATATGCTTGAGGAAGAGTGAGGAATATTTGACATATATTTATTAGATTGAAATCGTTTTTGAAAAATTAATCATCAGTTGAACATCAAATATTGAATACCCACCAAACCTTATTTCTAAAAAAACGATTAGGAGAAGCCAGATACAAAATAAGCATGTATTTGGAAGAGGTTTTGTCTGTAGATTTACTGGAGCAATTAGGAAAATGCCTTCGAAGAGAAATTGCCTGTGATATACATCTATCCAAATTAGGACTTGAGAGAATTGAGTCAGATGCTTTTATTTTAATCCATTTATTGAAATTAAGAAAATTAGGAGCATCCATTTATTTATCAGAAAGTGGTGATACGGGCAATAAAATATTATGTTTCAAAGATCATGAGATGATTTATGCCCTTGACGATGCTCATGAAGATTTTGCCGATATTCATTTTAAAGATAAAGGATTTGATGAATACCTTAATTATTTCACCTCTGTAGAACCAGAGTACCGTATGGAACGGGATGACATCACGATTGAATTTCTCAGTGAAAGTAATACCGTATATGAACGGACAGCCACCAAAATTTTCTGGGAAGTTACCAACGCTACTCATGTTACCATTGAGGGCATTGGTGAAGTAGAGGCCTCTGGACAAAAAACCATCACATTTCTCAAGGATACTATACTAAAATTGAGGGCGTCTAATGGGGATCAAAAGAAGATAAATTCGCTCAAGGTAAGTACCATCAGCGAATTTAAAATTGGATATGAAGTGCAATTTAGAAATCCATCTTCCAATGAATTTGTAATGATGAACGAGTCAGAGCATGCAGGCGTTTTTGGGATTGCCAAGGGATATGATATTCGGCTGACTTGGAATGTAGCCCATGCAGATACAGTAAATGTCAAGCCTTTTGGATTTTATGAAAACCAGGGTACTCATATTTTCAACTCGGATGGATCTTTAGAAATCAATATTGAAGCTAAATTTAGAGGGGCAAGCAAAAATCAAAAAATATTAATTTATTCATTTCCAACACCCGTTTTTGAACGAAAATTTATTAATCTTAATGAAAATACTTTGAAAGGGATGAAGTTAAGCATTGATGATGTTCGGATCAAGGCCTTACATTATTTAAAGGACACTGATCATAATCATTTTAGAAATTATATGGATGAGATGGACATTCAATTCATGTCCCTAAAATCAGCTCTTTTACAAAAGATGAAGGGATCTAATTTCAATGAATTTTATGAAAGACATTCCATTCCAAAACTCTTCAAAACGAGGAAATCTACTTTATTAAATTACTTTAAAGAAGATGCTAAAATCATTGATAATATCAAATCAATAAAGGATTATTATGAGTGAGCAAAAGCGCAAATATGGGATCATATTGAGGTTCTTTTTGTTTTGCTCTGCAGCAGACATAGAACTCTTGGACAAATGTCCGAAGTCTGAGGTGAATAAATACGCTGGGGTAGGTGCTACCGTTTTTTTCACAGGCATTTTAGCTTGCTTTTCAGGAGGTTATGCCTTATTCACGGCTTTTAACTCGGTGGGTTTATCCATTATGCTGGGTATTTTTTGGGGTTCATTGGTGTTCAACCTAGATAGATTTTTAGTTTCAACGATTAAGAAATCCAAAGGGAAACTTCAAGAACTGGCTCAAATAACGCCTAGACTTTTGTTGGCAGTTTTGCTTTCCTTGGTGATATCTGTTCCATTAGAGCTCAAGATTTTTGAACAAGAAATCAATGAAAGTATTTATTATGCAGGGGCGAATAAAATCGATAAATTAACGGGACTGTTTGATGGAAGGGTAGCTATAAAGCAGCAGCGTATTGACTCCATTAACCTCAGTACTTTGGCTAAATTCGAAATCAGAGAAGAATACTATCGGCAATATGTATGTGAATGTGACGGGACTTGTGGTACCGGTCAAAAAGGTCGTGGTTCAGAATGTGAGCGCAAAGAGAACAAATATTTACAGAGCCAAAAGGAATATGACCAAGCCAAATTAAGTAATGAAGCGATTATTGCTTTACTGAACCAAGAAAGGCAGCGCTTATTAGCCGAGTTTGAGCTTGAAAAAGAGGGATTACTGCAATCTTTTGCTGACGGATTATTGGTGCGATTAGAAGCGTTGAGCGTATTGCCTTTTGGACCTCAATTGGCCATCATTTTGTTGTTGATAGCCATTGAAATCGCACCTATTTTGGTCAAACTACTTTCTCCGTATGGACCCTATGATCATCTCTTAAAAACTATAGAATATGATTTTGAAATTGATGAAATTACCTCAGTCAATATGAGGAATCAGCAACTCAACAATAAGCTTACCGTTATGGCAAGCATCGAGCAGGATAAGGTCGATCAGGAGCTTAAAAATAACGAAGGAGCCATGAAGTTGATAGGAGAGGCGCATCTTGAAATAGTGAAGACACAATTGGAAGTCTGGGTAGATGAAGAAAAAGATAAAATAAGAAAAGAAGGCCAAGCAAAAATGGTAAAATTTGATGAAGATTAATATGAAAAAAATAGCTCTATTAGTTTTTGTTGGTTGTACTTTAATCACGCCTTTAGCTTCTCTTGCTCAAATGGACAATGAGATTACTCGGGCGTCAAATCAATCGATGCATCTCAAGAGGAAATTGATTAAAAATTTCAATTTGGTATTAAGAAAGTTTGATCACTTAACCTTTGAGACTTACAGTCCTAGAAAGATAAACTTCAGGGTGATTTCTCCTTCGGGGGCCATTGTTCATGAAGCTTTGATTAGAAAAGCCAAAAAAACCTGGCAGTTTGATGCCATTGATAGTGGAAATTATTCGATCCAAGTAGAAAATTTATCTTTTTTATTCAAGGCTAAAGTAGATCAAATCATTACGATCAATCGCTTTCCTTTTCAAATAGGTGCGCCAAAAGATTCTATTCCCTTTTCGCAAGCCGTAGCCCGCACCCAGTCTATTGAATCAGAGGGCGTTTTTCAGATCACTAGATTCAATGATAAAAATTTAACCATTGGCCCCTTAGAAAAAGGGGATACCTTGCTTTTTACCATGAACAAGGTAACCAAGAGATCACCCCCCATGGAAATTGTTAATGGAGCATATGAGCTTTTGTTTGCGAGTAGAAAATCTAGGAAAACAGTTGAAGCCGTAATTCCAGTTCTGAATAAGGATTCCTTTCAAATAACCATGATTTCTAAGGCTTGGTTGGGTCAAGAAAATAATTTTCGTATCGACAAGATCACTCCTTTCAAACATGTGGTAGATACCAATTTGATACCTAGGCCTATCGTTTATGACACCATACCCATTGATTTCTTAGATACCACGATATATTTAGGTGCGGTACGGGATTATACGAATCCAAATTCAGAAAAATTCACTTTCAATTTTGAAGCAGATACAACCATTGCTTTTTGGAGTGTAGTATTTGGAACAGGATCACAGTACGAGGCAGCGATGGAAGCATTGGATGAAAGTATAGAAACAGATAGCCTAGGAGATGGGGCATTATATACAGATGTATTAAAAAATTATGTTTTAGGCGATCCATTGGGTTTAGCATTTAAAAAGGATCAAACCCTTGTATCACTCCAAACGATCAATGGACAAAACATTACCCTTGAGTCGAAATTGGCTAAATCCAGCCAAGACACTTCGGGCCTTGTGTATGACAATGTTTTGATTGTCCCATCTTCGCAAATCGTTTCAAACTTACAAATCAAATCAGGGATCAATTTTGCGCTGATGGATGACTTATGTTGCGATCATTATTTGTATTTTAAGAATGAAGATAAAAATTTAGGAAAAAAAGTATACGTTAAAGTTTTGCTTTTTAGAATCAAAATAAATGATGATATTTGAAAAGTGATGAACTATTGAATTACAGAGCACCAAAATTAAGTTTTCCATAATGAATTTTAAAGGGTTCACTTTAGGTATTATAATTAGCGGTTTGATGTTGCCCTTCTTGTCTTCAGGGCAAGATCTGCGTAAGCAAATCATGGGGGCCCAGAGGAAGGTTATGAAAGAGGTTAAACGGACCAAGCGTGATGCCAAAAAGGTAGGAAAAATGTTTGGCTCTAGCAAAAAAACGGTGGATTCCTCCAGCGATACGGCTGACATTATCACTTGGTCCAAGGCACCTTACATACCCAACAGCGGGATGATTCATGATTATGAATATATTTATAGTTTTTTTCATACCCAGCAAGAATATAGTTTTAAAAATGATCGAGATTTCAAAAATATCAAGTGGGACTCTGTAGAAAATGTCTTTTATAAAAACACCGGCGCTCATGACAGTATAGATACCAAATATGAGGTCATCGGTTGGCATCCTTATTGGATGGAAGATGCTTACAAATATTATAATTATGATTTATTAACCATGTTGTCGTTATATTCCTACGATATTGATCCTACGACAGGCAAAAACAGAAATCCAGCAATGGTGAAGCAGGCGGTGGAAGACAGCGTGGCAAAATTCATCAAGGAGCAGAATCCAGACATCAAGGTTTTATTATCAATTACCTCTTTTGGATCAGAGAACAACGAAATATTCTTAGCCAGTAGGGAAGCTCAAAATCAATTTATCGAGGAATTATTGTCTATCATGATCGATGGTAATTTTGATGGAATTGACGTTAATTTTGAGCAAATCCCACCCCTTTATGGTGATTTTTTCAATTTTTTCATTAAAAAGCTAAGTACGCAATTGCAAAATGGGGGTTATTCGCTGATTTTAGATGTACCCTATTTTAATGATCAGAACACCTTTAACTATGCTGAGTTAAAATACTTTGTCACCTATTTTAACATCATGGGCTACGATTTCAGTGGGGAACATTCTGACTTCCCGGGATCTGTAGCCCCTCTCAATGCCTTGACCAATCAGCCGAGTTTAGAGACTTGTGTCAATGATTTTTTGAATCTAGATATCGATGGAGGACAGATCATTCTATCTTTACCTTTGTACGGAGTTACTTGGGATATAAAAGATATTAAGATAGGGAAGAGTACTTATCTGGAATCCTTACCTTATTATGAAATTATTTCTAGTTATGACACCGAGTATAACCCCAATTTTGACCCAATCAGTGCAAGCTTTTTTTATCTAATGAATGATGCTGAGTCGAGTAAAATATGTTGGTATGAAAATGAAACCAGTTTGGATATTAAATACGATTGGATTAAGTCAAAAAAATTAAGAGGGGTTGGTTTGTGGGCTATGGGTTACAGCCAAGGCTCAAGTGATATTTGGCAAGGGATTTCGAAAAGCTTTGGAGTAGATTCCTTGGTAAGGATTGACCCGATTAGTTCAAAACTTTCAGGGCCTTATGGTTTAGCCTTGAAAATTTCTAATAACAAAAAAATGATTGGGTTGGGCTTTTTGATTTTTGTAGGCTTTTTAGTTATGGGTTTTGTTTATGCATTGACCGATTGGCGTGTTCGTGATGCACTGTTTGTAAATCAGTCCTTTCGTGTGGTTTACAGTATGATATTCATGCTACTCAGTATCCTGGGTTTACAATATTTCTTATTTCCAAACCCCCAATGGTCTATCGTTTTGGGCGTTTTTGTGGGAGCCTTAGGTGTGATATTAATCAATATATTATTTAGTCAAAATCGGAGAAACTTAAGATAAAGAAAGCATGAAAATTTTTGCAAGAGAATTTCTTTGGTTTATTACCGCCATCATTCTAGCGCTTCCCGTGGCTTATTTATTTATACAATACATGTCATTGAGTCCAACAGGCAATCAACCGACGATACAAGAACAAACGTTTGAAATGGAATTATTTATTTCGGGAGGGATCATTGGAATTATTTTCACATACATTATGCGCTTGGTTATATGGGCCATTACTAAAATTATAATAGACGAATAAAATGATTCATAACCTGTTACCCGTAGTTTGTTCAGAACTTAATGATTATTTTAAATCGAGATATGGAGTAAGGGAAGACAGACTTATCCTTTCTAACTTAATAAATCAAGATGGTTCAATTGCTTTAGAGGGTTCTAATACGGTAGTTTGTTCTTTGGTAAATGTTGAGGAGGAGACTACCTTAAAGGCAACGGCAGGAACGACCTCATCAGGAGGTGCTTTTGTTAAAAGTAGCCCAGATATTTATGTGAATTTAACGGTCATGTTTTCTAGTTACTTTATAGGCAAAAATTATGTGGAGGCCTTGAAGTTTTTATCGGGTGTCATCTATTTTTTTCAAGGGAAGCCGGTCTTTACCAATGACAACACTCCAGGGCTTTCAGATAATATTGAGAAGGCGGTATTTGATTTGACATCTTTATCTTTTCATGATTTGAGTGCAGTATTTCAAATGATGGGTTCAAAGTATTTGCCTTCAGTAGTCTACCGTATCCGAATGTTGACTTTCTCTACAGACAATATGGAAGATACTATTCCATCAATTGCTGGAATTGGTATTGCTCCTGAAGGAGACGATGATGTTTCCGATGGGGCCGAAGGTGCAGATGGTCAGAGCGCTTCTGAAAGTGCTTTCGATAGGGGAAGACGACGGGTAAATGAGGCTAAGGAAAAAGCGAATGCCAATGATCAAGATGATACTGATTTGGATGAGGATCCATTTGATAAATCAAGAAATCGTGATAAATCACCTACAGCGGGTAAGGATAATGATAAAGAATAATTAAATGGTTCAGTATCAAGTTCTTTTTGAGGTATCACTGAATCATAAATATTATTCAGGACCCTTTGCGAAAGATTATGAAATAATAATGACCTCCTCTTTGAAGGCGATGATGAAGTCATATCAGCTTATTTTTAAAAAAACGGCAGCAGGGTTTACTGTTTTGGGTAAGTCAGACCAATCCTTCTTATTATCGTCGTCCAAAGAGGCTATCAAGTTCAGATTCGGAATACAGATGAAAAATAGATATTTCGAAAACTTTAGTAAAATCCTGCCTCAGGAGCGTTATATGAAATATATATTTCGCAATGAGGTTTATCAAGAAAATAGGAATAAGGAGTCCAAGACACAAGATGTCATTTTGCATTCAGGTAAATTATTAAGCGATGATAATTTCAATTTTTGTTTGTCAGGTAGCTTTAAGCCTAATAAAATCTGGGGGAGTGAGCTGACTATTTCTGATGAGAAAGGTAATTATTTTGAAGGTGAAATAGACGATTCCACCCAATTAGGGCAATTATTGAGTGATGATTATGGCTCATTTCAAGTCAATACTTCGGCAGCAGCTGAAGTAGATGAAGTTTTTTATTTGGATCCTGAGTTGAATAAAAGCTGGGGAATTATTGAGATTTTGCTACAATCGTCAACACAGACTCAGTATGAAAAAGTTATTGGATCGCACTTTAAAATAAATATAGATTCGAGAAAAGTATTTTGGACCTATTATTTTGTTTCTATAAGTGACAAGCATTTTAAAAATATTGACATTTTTAGAGGAAAAGAGAAAGTGACCTTTTCTGACCCAGAACCAGTAATCCTACCCAATGGTCAAGCGGCTACAAAAGTAACCTCTCAAACCGCCATATCTTTATCAAAATTTTATGAGGGGCCAAAAATATATGCAGAACTAGGAGATACTGCTCAGGGATCAAAGGAAGCGGCTGGCATTAATAAAATATATTTACCCACACCAAATATTCAACTCATAAAAGCAGTGGTGAATAACGGTGATATCCGATATTATTCAGAGATGTACATCCAAAATTTATGAAAATATTTTTCAAGCAGTTTGCAATTTGGATATTTTCATAATAGATTTAATGCTATAATTTTTTTTTAATTAACCACTCTAAATATAAAGTTTATGGCACAAGTTTTGGCAACGCCTGGCGTTTACATCGAAGAAAAAAGTGCATTTCCCAGTTCGGCAGTCCAAGTTGCGACCGCTGTGCCCGCTTTTGTGGGATATACCGAAAAGGCACTTAAGAACAATAAATCAATTGTTAACAAACCAACGCGTCTCACTTCTTTAAGTGAATTTCATCAGTTTTTTGGAGGAGCTCCAAAAACTACATTTACCGTAGCAGCAGATGATGCAATGGGTTTTTCAGTGGCTGTAGATGCAGCAACGAAATTTAATTTATACCGTTCTATGAGGCTCTTTTTTGCCAATGGAGGGAGTGTATGTTACATCGTATCAGTAGGCAATTATTCAAGTGGAGTAAGTGCTAAGGATCTCAATGACGAGGCAGAGGAAAAAGGAATTCCTACTTTATTAAAGGCCCCTGAACCTACTATGCTGGTTATTCCAGATGCTGTTTTGCTCGAAGAAAATGACTGTGCATCATTGCAGCAGGCGATGCTTATGCATTGTGGTAATGCGACGAAGAGTAGGGTAGCTATTCTGGATGTTTTCAATGGTGATCAGGAAAGATCGTATGATGAAAATGATATTATAACCAAATCAAGAGAAGGACTAGGGAATAATTTCTTACAATGGGGAGCTTCTTATTATCCTTATGTCAACACAACCATCGTTCAAGGTGATGAGATTGATTTTTCGAACGTTAGTAATTTAGATGCGCTAACTCCTTTATTGGATGCAGAAGCAGATGCTATTTATGGAGATGATGCTCAAATCATCAAAGACGAGATAGCTAAATTAGCAGGAGAAAATGATGCCGTAAGTTTGAATCAAACCTTAGTGGCCAAATTACCTTTATATAAAGCTGTTTTAGGTGAGATGAAAGATGTTCTAAACGTTTTACCCCCAAGTGGAGGTATGGCCGGAGTCATTTCAATGGTGGATGGTACGGTAGGTGTATTCCAATCTCCAGCAAATGTTTCCATGGGATCGGTTGTAAGTCCAACGGTGAATTTAACGGCAAAAGATCAAGAAGATTTAAATCTTCCTTTGACAGGAAAAGCAATCAATGCGATCCGTTCTTTTGCGGGTAAAGGAGTTTTGGTGTGGGGAGCAAGAACCCTAGACGGAAACAGTCAAGATTGGAGATATTTAAGTGTCAGAAGAACCGTTACTATGATTGAGCAATCATTGAAAATTGCTTCTGAAAGTTATGTGTTCCAACCTAATGAAGTCAACACTTGGGTGGCGATCAAAGGGACGATGTTCAATTTCTTAAGAGATCAATGGAAGCAAGGTGCGCTTGCAGGATCGTCACCAGATGATGCCTTCTCAGTAGATGTAGGATTAGGATCTACTATGACAGCGACTGATATATTGGATGGAATTATGAGGATTACAGTGAAACTAGCAGTTACAAGACCTGCTGAATTTATAGTAATTACCTTCCAGCAGCAAATGCAGAAGTCATAATTAACTAGAAACATATTTATAAAATAAAAATTTACTAAAAACTAAAACAACAAAAAAATGGCTGGAGAAGTACAAGATAATATATGGCCCTTACCAAAATTTCATTTCAAACTAGAGGTTGATGAATTAGAGGCCAATTTTCAAGAAATTTCAGGAATGGACGCCGAAGTTGATATTATTGAATATCGTCATGGTGACAGTCCGGAGTTTTCAACGATCAAAATGCCTGGTTTGAGAAAGTCAAGTGATATTTCCTTGAAGAAAGGAACCTTTACGGGTGATATCAGAATGTATGAGTGGTTTAATTCTATTTCAATGAATACAATAGAAAGGAAAACAGTCATAATATCACTGTTAAATGAGGCCGGAGAGGCTGAAATTGTTTGGACCTTGACCAATGCTTTCCCTATGAAGGTAGTGGGTACGGATTTAAATTCTTCTAGTAGTGAAGTTGCTGTTGAAGAATTGGTTCTGGCTCATGAAGGTATTGAGTTTACAACACCTTAACAAATCTTTCATTTAGAATAAAGCGCACTTGACTCAGTAGTTAAGTGCGCTTTATTTCTTAGGGCTTAATATAAAGATAAGATGGCGAAAAAGCTAAAATCTCTGGTCAAGCCGGTTACCACTCCTCGACCTCATGCAAAGTTACCTAAGTTGTCAAA
>CAJJCN010000029.1 GCA_905182655.1 Flammeovirgaceae bacterium UBA4465 | reverse complement strand
AAAACTTGCGTTCAGTCAAGACCTCAAAATCATCAAAAGCTATCCTGCTAAAAAGCAAGCCAACTGTGAGGGGTTGATACATGACTGGGCGAAGGCTACAAAAAAAATCATTGTCATTGGACAAGGGATTTTATCTGAAGATTGTAAAAATCAACTGCGTCGCTTGGCCAGTCAAGGCATTCCGATCATAGCAGACATCATTTCAAACGGACACGCGTTGACAGATGTGATTCAACACCAAGATCTTTTCCTCAACAATAGCGCCCTTCAAGACTCCTTAACACCTGATCTGGTGCTGACTTTTGGAAGGTCTATCATTTCAAAAAATCTCAAATTTTTTTTAAGAAAGAGCGCAGCCATTCAATGGCATATCGATCCCCAACCTGAGCTCCAAGACCCCTATCAGCATCTTTTGGGTGTGATAGAAGGGACCCCAGAACAAGTATTGAATAAACTCATCGATCCGGGTCAGCCCACTTCAACCTTTACCAACCAATGGCAAGGAGCCCAACAACAAACAGCCAAACTCCTCAGCCAATATCGAGCCCCGTTTAGCGAATTCTCAGCGATGCGGGAGGTTTTGAAAAAAGTACCTGGAGATATCCAAATACACCTCAGCAATAGTATGCCTGTGAGATATGCCAATTTTCTGGGCATCGCACCATCCAATACTACAGTTTGGGCGAACCGCGGCACCAGTGGTATTGATGGTAGCAATGGCACTGCGGTGGGTCATGCCCTCTCTTCAGATCAATTGTCCCTACTACTAACGGGCGATTTAAGTTTCCTCTATGACCGCAATGCTTTTTTTCATAATGAGGATTTATCCCATATGAGAATCATCGTATTTAATAATTTTGGTGGCGGCATCTTTGACTTAATCCCAGGTCCAGAAGCCTTGAATCCAGCAGAAAAAGATAAATTTTTGACGACACCACATCAAAAAGACCTAAGTCATAGCGCCTTGGACTTAGGTTTTGACTACGAAAAATGTATGGACGCGTCAGAATTAAATAGAATATTGACCCATTTTTTTGAACCTTCTAGCAAAGGAAAATTGTTAGAGATTCAGACCCAACACCCCATAAATAAACAAGCTTTTCAAGCATTAAAAAAAATCATTTATGACTACCCATTCATTTAAGTGGACCTCCATCAAATCCTACGAAGACATCAAGTTTGATTTCTTCGATGGCATTGCTAAAATCACCATCAATCGACCCGAGGTATACAATGCCTTTAGACCCGAGACCAATATAGAGATGATGGACGCTATGGACATCGCTCGAGAACGACAAGATGTGGGTGTGGTGGTCTTTACGGGCATTGGAGATAAGGCCTTTTGTTCGGGTGGGGATCAAAATGTCAAAGGCGTGGGGGGTTACATCAGTGAAAATGGTGTCCCACGATTAAATGTACTGGATTTACACAAAAAAATTCGTGAAATCCCCAAACCGGTCATCGCTATGGTCAATGGGTACGCCATTGGTGGTGGACATGTCTTACACGTAGTCTGCGATTTAACCATTGCAGCTGACCATGCTAAATTTGGCCAGACGGGCCCTAAGGTGGGCAGCTTTGATGGAGGATTTGGATCCTCTTACCTAGCGCGACATGTAGGTCAAAAAAAGGCCCGTGAAATCTGGTTTCTATGTGAACAATACACAGCAGTGGAAGCAGAGACTATGGGCATGGTCAATAAAGTAGTGCCATTGGATGAATTGGAGGCCATCACCGTGCAGTGGTGCCAAACCATCATGCAACGAAGTCCCATGGCCATACGGATGATCAAACGTGGACTTAATGCTGAGCTGGATGGTCAAAGAGGTCTGATGGAATTTGCAGGAGACGCAACCCTCATGTATTATATGATGGAAGAGGCTCAAGAAGGTAAGAATGCTTTTTTAGAAAAGCGGGCTCCTGATTTCAAAAAATTTCCGAAGTTTCCCTGATCCTTATAAACAAGACCCTGCAAACGTAATGGTTCGATCCACTATCTGATAATCAAAACCAAATACCTCGGCAATCGCTGCAGCAATTTCTTTGGGCGTCTGCTCTTCATAACTGCGACTTAGACGACATTTGGACGCTGTTTTGTCTACAAATGTGACTTGATAACCATAAACCCGCTCCATCACTGAAGCCACTTGACTGAGTGGGGTGTTTTGAAAGAACAATATTTGATTGGCCCACGCTAGAAAGTTGGGATCTTTATTGACTGTTTTAATGGCCCCTCGCGTATTGGCTTTGATCCGACCAATTTGTCCCGGTTTGATGTTTAAAGAGGTACGATTGCCCCGATAATTATTTCTATTTTGTGTGATTTTCACCAAGCCCTCAGCTACCGTTACATTAGTCTCTTTCGCGTTGCTTTCGAGGATGAAAATAGCATTTACAGCCGTTATCTCCGCCAAATCGGTCGTTAGTACAAGTGGTTTACTTTCTGTTTCTCGGGCCTCAAAATAGGCCAATCCCTCCATCTTATACGTCTGTTGATTCGGTGAGACTTGTTGAGGCGTCAATTGTGATGATTTATACAATTTGGAATCCGTCTTAGGCGTTACGGCCATAGGCGTCGTTAGACCGGTTTCTGAAACTGCTGGTTCATTCCGATAAAATAGGGCAAGTATTATGGCCAAAAAAAAGGCCATTAACACATATGTTCTTTTATTTATTTTTTTTAATTGCTTCAACATTTTTTTCTTATCTTCTTTAAGGCTTGATGAGTTTGAAATCACACAATGCTCGCACCCATACAGTGTAAAAAGCAAAGATGTGAATACTTTTTTTTAAAACCCAATTCTAAATCAATCAAGCGCATAAATCTCAGAGTACAAAACACTTCAAAGCAATGATAATTGGCTAAATTTAGGGCACAATATTTATCGATTTCAATCAAAAATTTGTGCTCATTCACTTTAAACGTCTTTCTTTAACACTACAAAAAGATGATTTTAGGTCTATTTTAAAACGCGCCAGCCTTCTAGCATCCTTGACCTCAGAAGAGCTGTGGATCCTAGAAATGGCTGCAAAACTACAAGAGGGTGTGGCTGATTTTTCATTTCAAACCTCAGGCTCAACAGGAGTACCCAAGATAATAAACTTAAGTAAGGATCAATTGATACAGAGTGCCGAAACGACCTTGTCCCATTTTTCTATAAAACCGGGTGCTCGCTTCCTACTGTGTATTCATCCACAATTCATCGGAGGTGCCATGCAGGTGGTACGGGCTTATGTCAACCAGGGCCAACTCGATGTTTTGGCTCCTGAAAGGATATTAGACATAGATCATACAAAATATGATCTTGTCTCTATGGTGCCCTTACAGCTAAATAAGCTCTATAAGGATTTAAAAAGTCATCTCAATGATTTTAATCACCTCTTAATCGGCGGCGCAACGATGGATCCCAAGCTTGAACAAAAGATTGCCTCTGACACTTCCATTATTACTAAAATATACGCTACCTACGGAATGACCGAGACGGCTTCGCACATCGCAGTGAGGCGCTTGGGCTCTCATTTTTTTAAAAGAATAGGGCAATTAAAGATTTCTATAAATGATTCCTCTTGTCTTAAAATTAGAGGTTTAATCACCAAAAATCAATGGCTACAAACCCAAGATAT
>CAJJCN010000028.1 GCA_905182655.1 Flammeovirgaceae bacterium UBA4465 | reverse complement strand
CACGAAGTGGTTAGACACATACGAGCTCCATATGTGCTTTATCCCGAACCTTCACCCCCGAGATAGGAGGGCATGTCTGCCAGTTTCATCATCCTACAAAAAATTTCTTTTATTTGAGTTTTTCCTAAAAGAAATACACACAAATTTAAATATAAATTGTATTATATTAAAAATAATTTAATAAATTTGGATAATATTTAGTGCGAACAGCCATATATGGCAAAAAATTTACATAATTAATAAAATAGAACTTTAAGATGAGTAAAAATTACGAAATTGATAACGTAGATCTCAAAATACTCAATATTTTGATGGAAGATGCCAAAATACCCTACACAGAAGTAGCAAAAAGAGTTTTTGTCTCTGGTGGAACGGTTCACGTTAGAATGAAAAAATTAGAGGAAATGGGTATTGTTACAGGGACCACGCTCAAAATGGATTACTCAAAACTAGGATTTGATGTAACCTGCTTTATGGGCATTTACCTGCTAAGAAGCTCACTCTATGATGTCGTGGTTAATAGCTTAAAGGAAATCCCAGAAATAGTTAAAGTTCACTACACAACGGGTAACTACAATATTTTCATAAAAATACATTGTAAAGACACCCGACACCTAAAAGATGTCTTACATGACAAGATTCAAAAAGTTGAAGGAATTGAACGCACAGAAACTTTTATAAGCTTAGAAGAAAGTCTTAATAGGCATTTGTCTTTTTCATAAGTTTCAGACCACACCACTCGAAATGATACATAAATCGGTTTTTACTTTTTCCTACAAAACTAAAAGTAGATATTGACTTGGGTGGCTAACTAGAATTGCGGTTACAAAACGATATTTTTTTTCGACTTATTTAGAATCTGTATAAATAAGTAGTAAATTTGTAATATAAATTGAAGAAGGATAGATGAGTACAGATGATCAAGTTTTAGAAGAATTTACCTCCAAAGAATATGAACATGGCTGGTCTGTGGATTTTGAAGCAGATGAAGCTCCAATGGGTCTCAATGAGGATATTGTAAAATTTATATCACACAAGAAAAACGAACCCGAATGGTTGCTTGCTTGGAGACTTAAGTCATTTCGTTATTGGGCACAGTTAGAAGAACCTAAATGGGGTAATGTTCATTACCCAAAGATAGATTACCAAGCCCTGAAGTATTATTCGGCGCCAAAAAAAGGCGGTAAAGTAAAAAGCTTGGATGAACTTGATCCCGAAATGATCAAAACATTTGAACGTTTGGGTATATCATTAAATGAACAAAAACGTTTGTCTGGAATTGCAGTAGACGCCGTTATCGATTCAGTTTCTGTAGCTACCACCTTCAAAGAAACGCTTGGGAAATTAGGAATTATTTTTTGCTCTTTCAGTGAAGCGGTACTTGAGCATCCCGAACTGATCAAAAAATATTTAGGCTCAGTAGTCCCTGCTGCTGATAATTACTATGCTGCGCTCAACTCTGCGGTATTTTCAGATGGCTCTTTTTGTTACATTCCTAGGGGGGTGAGATGTCCCATGGAACTTTCTACTTATTTTAGAATTAATGCTGCCAATACGGGTCAATTTGAAAGAACGTTGATCGTTGCTGAAGACGACAGCTATGTGAGCTACCTTGAGGGGTGTACAGCACCCATGCGAGATGAAAACCAACTTCATGCGGCTGTGGTAGAAATTTATGCTGCCAAAAATGCTGAGGTGAAATACTCCACCGTACAAAATTGGTATCCCGGTAACAAAGAAGGCGTAGGTGGTATTTATAATTTCGTCACCAAAAGAGGAATTTGTGCCGGAGATCATGCCAAAATCTCTTGGACTCAGGTTGAAACAGGCTCTGCGGTAACTTGGAAATACCCCTCTTGTATCTTGAAGGGAGATTATTCCATAGGAGAATTTTATTCCGTTGCGGTAACCAACAATTATCAGCAAGCCGATACGGGAACTAAAATGATCCATTTGGGAAAGCATACCAAATCAAGAATCGTATCCAAAGGGATTTCAGCAGGAAAGTCTCAAAACTCCTATCGAGGTCATGTAAATATTTCAAAAAGAGCGACCCATTCAAGAAATTTTTCTCAGTGCGATTCATTACTTATGGGAAATCAATGTGGTGCACACACCTTTCCTTACATAGATGTTGAAAATAGCAGCTCTCAAATTGAACATGAAGCTACTACCTCTAAAATTGGTGAGGATCAAATCTTTTACTGTAAGCAAAGAGGGCTAGATGAAGAAAGCTCCGTTGCCTTGATTGTTAATGGATTTGCCAAGGAAGTAATGAATAACCTACCCATGGAGTTTGCCGTAGAAGCCCAAAAATTATTGGCACTTACCCTTGAGGGAAGTGTAGGATAAAAATAAATATCAAGTCAGTATAACAAATCAAATGATATCCATAAAAAATCTCCATGCAAATATCGAGGGTAAAGAGATCCTCAAAGGTATTAACTTAGAAGTAAAATCTGGGGAAGTACATGCAATAATGGGTCCCAATGGGTCTGGAAAAAGCACCTTGGCCTCCGTATTAGCGGGTAGAGATGGTTATGAAATCACGGAGGGCAGTGTTGTTTTCGAAGACAAAAACCTCCTTGATTTAGAAGCCGAAGAGCGCGCACGAGAAGGTATCTTTTTGGCCTTTCAATATCCCGTAGAAATCCCAGGTGTCAGTACCACAAATTTTTTAAAGACTGCGATGAATCAAATTCGTCAGTATCGAGGTGAAAAAAGCCTAGATGCCGTTGCTTTTCTAAAACTGATGAAGGCCAAAATGAAGCTTGTTGAAATTGATCAAGCACTGCTCAGTCGATCGTTGAATGAAGGCTTTTCTGGAGGCGAGAAAAAAAGAAATGAAATTTTTCAAATGGCCATGTTAGAACCCAAATTGGCCATACTTGATGAAACGGATTCTGGACTCGATATTGATGCCTTAAGAATTGTAGCACATGGCGTCAATAGTCTGAAATCAAAAGACAATGCAAGTATTCTCATTACTCATTACCAGCGACTCCTAGATTACATTGTTCCTGATTTTGTTCATGTATTGTTCGACGGAAAAATTGTAAAGACCGGAGACAAATCTTTGGCAATGGAACTAGAGAAAAAAGGTTATGATTGGATCAAAGCTGAACATGGTTCCTTAGAGACCATTTAATTTTATAATGGATATATCTGTGATCAATAGCATACAAGAACAATTTAACAAAAACGAAGCTACCTATCTGGCCGCTTCGTTGACCCATAGAAAATCTGCATTAGACTTTGTATTGCTTCATGACTTACCTGATCGGAAAGATGAAGAATATAAGTACACTCCCGTCAATAGGATTTTAAAAAAAAATTTCGATTTTGAAAAAATCGTAACCTCAAATTCAACACATCTTAATTTTAAAGATCATTTTTACAAACTAAAAGGCAATCATTTGGTTTTCCTTAACGGAACTTACCTACCTGCCCAATCGATAATCCTCAATGACATTTGCTGTCAGACAGAAGTAGATTCGAAGCAAACTTTCAAAGACGTCTTTGATGCACTCAACGTGGCATTTTGTAAGAACAGCCTTAAGATTGAAGTGAACGAGCATTATAGACCGCAGCCCTTTTTTATCTATTATTTTTACGATAGCGAACAAGGTCAGGTTTTTGGTAACCCAAACATTCAGATCACTGCGCATTCAAACACACGGATTCAAATCCTGGAAAAAACAATAAGTACGGGAACCCATCCCGTATTCATCAACAAAAAGGTAGGGGTGCATGTGAAGGCCAATGCTCAAGTCAATATTACAAAAATTCAAAATTACAAAAAACATATTTTTCAGGTTTATAATCTTGAAGTAAACCAAGATGCCCAAAGTACGTTTAACAGCAATGTTTATTCGTTTGCGGGAGGATTAATCAGAAATAATCTGAGTATAAATCAGTTGGGTGAACATTGTGAATCACATATGCACGGTCTTTATCTAATCACCGGCCACTCACATGTAGATAATCACACCTCAGTAAATCATACCCAACCCAATTCGTACAGTAATGAACTATACAAAGGTATTCTAGATGAAAATGCACGTGCTGTTTTCAATGGGAAGATTTTCGTACGACCGGAAGCCCAAAAAACTAATGCTTTTCAGTCTAATCAAAATATAAATCTATCTGATTCGGCAAGCATCCATACCAAACCTCAACTTGAAATTTGGGCAGATGACGTCAAATGTTCACACGGCTGTACGGTAGGACAAATGGATGAAGAGGCCCTTTTTTACTTAAGAGCTAGGGGTATCGGGAAAAATCAAGCTAAAGCACTGATTCTCATAGCGTTCTCGGAACAATCTTTAGAATATATCCCTTTTGAATTTGTAAAGGAAGAAATTGATACCTTAATTAGAAAACGATTGATAGGATGACATTGACCTTAAAAAATCAACTTGAGCTATACACTATTAGAAAACAATTTCCCATTTTAGATCAATCGGTAAATGGAAACCCACTGATTTATTTTGATAATGCTGCGACGACACAAAAGCCCCTTGCGGTAACCAATGAGGTCAGTCGCTATTATACTGAGGACAACGCAAACATTCACAGAGGGATCCACACTCTGGCAGAACGCGCCACTACCTCTTATGAAAATACCAGAAAATCGATTGCCCAGTTTATCAATGCCAACGAGTCTGAGGAAATCATCTTTACCAAAGGTACTACAGACAGTATCAATTTGGTGGCGCAATCCCTAGGTGGGTCTCTACTAAAACCAGGTGATGAAGTATTGATATCTTGTATGGAACATCATTCTAATATTGTTCCATGGCAACTCATTTGTGAGAAG
>CAJJCN010000027.1 GCA_905182655.1 Flammeovirgaceae bacterium UBA4465 | reverse complement strand
CCCCACTAAAGAACGCTTGATCCCTAATTCCTGCGCAAACTGCTCTTGGGTGTACCCCGCTTTTTTTCTTAAAAATTTTAGATTTTCGGCTATGGACATATGCTCTCGGTCTGAATGTGTGAATTGAAACTTTACTGATCAAATATGATGAAATTTAAATCTAAATCTGAAGATTTACCTATGGAATAAAGATGCGTCTGCCTAAAGTCCTTTTGACTTTGAATAATTGATAATTTATTTCTTATCCTCAAAACAACTTCTTTCAATGTGCTAGCTGCGTCTACCAAAATGTAACCATAAAAAGGTTTTTTTTGTCTTAACCGTGCAAAAAACTTCACTTGAAAATTGCCCGAAATCAACCTCTTCGATTCTATTTTGAGATCAAAATGATCGTTCAATTTTAATAGCGAGTCTATCTCCTCTATTTCCATGATTTCTTATTTTACTATTATTATTAGCAATAATAGTAAAAATATTAGTAAAAACAAGTGGTTTGGTAAAAACATTTGCCTACACCCTCGCCACGCTTTAGAGTAAATATTTTCATTAATAATAGCCTAAAATGAAAATTCAAAATGTCCTATTCGCTTAATTTGCATTTATTAACGTGCATTTATGAGAAAAAAAGCCATCGTCATAGGGACAGGCATCGCAGGTCTTGCATCGATTCTGAGATTGTTGCAAAAAGGTTATCAGGTAAAAGCTTTTGAAACCAATGATTATGTGGGTGGTAAAATCACCAGTTTTCAAAGCAAAGGTTATCGATGGGACATGGGGCCTTCTTTGTTTACTATGCCACAATACGTAAATGAATTATTTGAATTGTTTGGAGAAAACCCCAAAGACCATTTCAATTACAATAAAAAGGAAGTTCTCTGCAATTATTTTTGGGAAGATGGCACCACCTTTTCTGCAAAATCAGACCCATCACTGTTTGTGAAAGAAGTGAGTCAGGTTTTTAAGATTGACCCTGTAATCATTACAGACTATCTGAAAAAATCTAAGTTAAAATACGACCTTACCGCACCCATATTTCTTGAAAAATCACTACATCGTTGGGCTACTTATTTTTCTTTTTCAACGATTAAAGCTTTATTTAACTTGGCTCATTTAAATTTATTTGACTCCCTTGATCAACTTAATAAACGAAAATTAAAACATAAGAAACTGATCCAATTTTTTAATCGATTTGCAACTTACAATGGCTCTTCCCCTTATAAAACCCCAGGTATCATGTCAATGATTCCCCATTTAGAAATGGGATTAGGCACCTATTTTCCTCATGGAGGCATGCATGAGATCAGTCAAAGCCTCTATCGTTTATGCCAATCGAAAGGGGCAGAATTTCAGTTGTCCAATGCGGTAACGGAAATTCTTCATGATGGAAGCAAAATCACGGGTGTTGTGGCCGGGGCACAGAAACATGAAAGCGATTTAATTATTTGTAACATGGATATCTACGCTACCTATCAACGACTACTTAAAGACGTCATCAAACCAAAGAAAACCCTGGCTCAGGAGCGATCGAGCTCAGCCTTAATATTTTATTGGGGTATTAAAAAGACCTTCAAACAACTTGACCTTCATAATATTTTGTTCAGCGAATCCTATGAAGAAGAATTCAAGCATATTTTTGAAAGGAAAACCCTTATTGATGATCCTACCATTTATATCAACATCTCAAGTAAGGAAGAAAAAAAAGATGCCCCCGAAGGATGTGAAAACTGGTTTGTAATGATCAATTGCCCAGGAAATTTCAACCAAGACTGGGACCAAATTAAAAGAGATGCCCGTTCAAATATTATTAAGAAAATAAACCGTACATTAAACGTTGAAATTGAGGATTATATAGAAGGAGAAGAAATTCTAGATCCCCTCAAAATAGAATCAAAAACAAGTTCACATCAAGGCGCCCTCTATGGTGCCTCGAGTAATAACCAATTTGCCGCCTTTTTACGACATCCAAATTTCTCAAATGAATTAAAAAATTTGTACTTCTGCGGTGGATCCGTCCATCCTGGAGGGGGTATACCCTTGTCCTTGTTATCTGCTAAAATTGTAAGTGAACAGATCACTAGCCTCAAATGACCATGATCCATAAACACATTCATCTAAAGCGCTCTGTTTTAGTTTACGCCCTCTACATTATTCATTTCTCAGCACTCATGGGTATGTATTTGGGTTATGTTCAATGGTTTTTGAGTAAAACATGGGCCATTCTTTTCTTAATCTTTCTGTTCTTAGTAGATAGTCTTCCCCAAAAAAACATCAAAAAATTATGGCCTATACCCACGATTTTTTTTATTGGATTTTTAGCCGAATGGTTGGGCGTTAAATTTGGTTTTTTATTCGGAGACTATAGCTATGGTGCTAATTTGGGGATAAAAATAGATGATGTCCCCATCATAATAGGTATTAATTGGATCATTTTGTCTTTAGCCACGCGCGGGATCATTGAAAGATTTTTTGAACTTCCTGTCATGAAAATATTAGTTTCTTCGGTACTTATGGTTAGTCTTGATATTCTAATAGAACCCCTCGCACCACGACTTGACTATTGGTCTTTTGATACGATGGTCGCACCGCTCAGCAATTATATTGGATGGCTTATTTATTCAATACTGATTCATAGCCTGTTGGAACTTGTCCAATTCAAGGGACATTTTAAAATGTCCTTGCATATTTTAATTATTCAATTTCTCTTTTTCGGAACCCTCTATTTTCTTTTTTAGTTGTTTTGGGTAGGGTGACCAGATTTAGGCAGAAGGGCAAAAAAAAAAGCCGCTTGCACCCCTACAAACGACTTTCAAATAAACAAC
>CAJJCN010000026.1 GCA_905182655.1 Flammeovirgaceae bacterium UBA4465 | reverse complement strand
GGCTAAGCCTTCAGCTATGGCGGTTTTACCGACACCTGGCTCTCCTATTAATATGGGATTATTTTTCTTTCTACGACTGAGGATTTGAGCCACTCGTTCAATTTCCTTCTCTCGACCCACTATCGGATCCATTTTGTCTTCTTCGGCCAATTTTGTTAAATCTCTTCCGAAATTGTCTAACACTGGGGTCTTGGTTTTTTCACCCCCCTTGGCCGAAGATTCTCCCCTTCCACTTCCTGGAGTAGCACCCGCTCCGAACATTTTCCCTCCATCATCGTCGGGATCATCGGTATCCGATTCAGCCATGGGATTCTCGGTTTGATATTCTAGCATTTCTTTAACCACATCGTAGCCTACCTCAAACTTATCTAGAATCTGTGTAGCTAGATTGTCCTCATCTCTAAGAATTGAGAGTAATAAATGTTCCGTTCCAATCAGATGACTTTTAAAAATTTTAGCCTCTAAATAAGTGATCTTTAACACCTTCTCTGATTGACGTGTCAATGGAATATTTGCTAAGTTTTTGACATTACTTGTGGTCGTTCCTTTGGTCGCTTGCTCAACCGAATTTCGTAACTCGTCTAAAGAAACACCTAATTTCTTAAGCAATCCAATGGCGACTCCTTCTCCCTCACGAATCATACCCAGCAGTAGATGCTCTGTGCCAATGTAATCATGACCCAGTCTTAAGGCCTCCTCTCTACTCAAAGAAATAACTTCTTTTACTCTATTTGAAAACTTAGCTTCCATAATCGGCTTTTTTTGCGAATCTCTATTCCTGTAAAAATAAACTCAAATTTGCTTTAAACCGAGCGTATTTGATTTTTAAACAAATATTTATCAGTATAATTCCAACTTTTAGTCATTCCTAGACTGTTGTAAAATATTTAAGCCGTTGGGCCCTTCACACATTAACAAGTCTATAATAGACAAATTGCCTACAAAATTGCTGCCAAAATTTTGAATATAGGATACCGGCTGATAAAAGCTCTTTGATTGCGTAGGCTTTTTAGCGGATATTAGATTTCTAAGGTCCAAAATATCTTTTTGGGTCTCCTGCGCGTAAGAAGTGGTTAAATCAAAAGACCTGTCAATTTGTAAGATATCAAGACAAACTGTCATCATTGATATGGATAAGTCCAAAAGGAACTTAGGCTTTGAGACCCAAACTTGATCATAAAGATCATAAAAATAATCAAAAAAAGGAGCCTTACCATAGGCGGCCTGAACTGCTTTTTGGTGATCTTTCACCCAATTTTGATGGTAATCAATGGTGACATCACGAAAAAATGACTTTTTATAGTAATGCACAGGAACGGTTAACATTTGAATCCCATTAGGCCCCATAATATAGCACCGATTGCGATAGGTCTGCTTCATAAAATAATCACTGACTTCTAAGATGACTTTTTTTGAATCTATGAGTCTGGTGAAAAATTCTAAGTTCCCCAAATAATGAGGTTCAATACATAAGGCTGATCTACTCATGCTCAGAGAAAATTATTTATCTCACCCTTCCCCTGCCTTATTATTTCTAGCTCTTCTCCTGAATAATCTAGGATGGTACTGGCTTGATTATCACCATAGCCACCATCTATGACCAGGTCAACCTGATTTTTGTATTGCTCGTAAATCAACTCAGGATCGGTGGCATATTCTAATATTTTATCGTCATCATGTAATGAAGTAGTGACAATGGGATTCCCAAGCTCTTTTACAATCTCTCTGGGAATGCTATTGTTAGGAATTCTTATCCCTACTTTTTTCTTTCTTACTTTCAGGATTTTGGGCACTTTACTAGACGCATTTAAAATGAAGGTATAGGGTCCTGGTAGTACTTTTTTCATTAATTTGAAAACAGGAGTAGAAACATTTTTTGCATAAACAGATAAATGACTCAAATCATAACAAATAAAAGCCAACTCCATCTTTTTATCATTTCCGTTTTTGATCCTTCTTACCTTATCAACCGCTTTTTGATTAAATATATCACACCCTAAACCGTAAATAGTATCAGAAGGATATATGATTAATCCCCCACCTCGAAGTACATTTACAACTTGAGTAATCTTTCGGGGATCAGGGTTTTCTTTATAAATACGAATGAATGTTGCTTCCATTTAAATGTAATTATAATCGTTTCAATTTAAAAAAATTAGCTATAATGTTTTCTATCACTATTTTTGCCAACTATGAAAAATAAAAATTTCCTTGCCTTTGGGTTGATTATTGGAAGTATGCTTGTCTCTTCTTTTAGTTTTTATTTTTGGCAAGTCGTTTATACGCCAAATATTTTAATAGATAAAGAAGACCTTGTTTTTAATATTCCCAGTGGTTCTGATTTTAAATATGTCCAAAACTCATTGTATGATCTGGGTATTGTCAATGACTTGGTATCTTTCAGTTTTTTATCAAAATTGAAGCGTTACGATCAATCTATCAAACCCGGATCTTATCTGCTTCAAGCAGATATGTCCAATAGGGATGCCATAAATATGCTCCGGTCCGGAGATCAAGTCCCGATCAAATTAACCTATTCAAATGCCCGAAGTCTACAGGATCTTTCAGCAAAAATCGCAGCTTATTTAGAATTTGATTCGGCGGCTATGATGTCAAGTCTATCAAATAGCGTAGTGGCTTCATCTTATGGATTCACTAAAGAAACTTTTATGTGCATGTTTCTGCCCAATACTTATGAAGTATATATTACCGACCAACCGGTTACGGTACTCGATAGAATTTATTCGGTCTACGAAAAATTTTGGAATCCAGAACGTATAAGTAAAGCCGAAGCCATAAATCTAAGTCCAGAAGAAGTCATCGTTTTAGCTTCCATCGTCGATGCAGAAACCAATCAAATGGATGAAGCGCCCAGCGTTGCCGGCGTCTATATCAATCGGCTCAATAAAAATATTAAATTACAGGCAGATCCAACATTGATTTTTGCTTTGGGCGACTACACCATTAATAGAGTCCTTTATGAGCACATGCAGGTGAACTCACCGTACAATACCTATAAATATGCAGGATTGCCTCCAGGACCCATAAACCTCCCTTCAATTGCAGCCATTGAAGCCGTCCTGAATTATGAAAAGAATGACTATTTATACTTTTGCGCAAATCCAGACTTTACGGGAAATCATATATTTGCTCGTACCTTGTCACAACATAATAAAAATGCCCGATTGCTTCATCTAGCGCTGAATAAGAAAAAAATTTATAAATAATGTTTCAACACGAAGTACAACTCCGAGTAAGATACGCCGATACAGACCAAATGGGTTTCGTTTATTATGGCAATTATGCCGCCTTCTACGAAGTTGCAAGAGTAGAAGCTTTTAGAAACTTAGGTTTTTCCTATAAAAATTTGGAAACTAATGGGATAGGCATGCCAGTACTTCATATGCAATCATACTATCATGCACCGGCCAAATATGATGACTTACTAAAAATCATCGTTAAAATTCCTGAAATGCCCCGCGCACGCATTCGCTATGAATATGAAATTTATAATGAAGAAGCGCAACTACTCAATACCGGAGAAACTACATTGGTCTTTATTAATATGTCCAAGGGAAGACCTGTGAAAATGCCTGCAGATCTCAAAGCATTGATCAGCACTTACTTCAACAAGTGATCATACTTTTTCTTCTTTGACCATCCGATCTATCTCAAGCATTTCGTCCCTCAATCTGGCCGCTTCTACAAAGTCTAAGTCCTGAGCAGCTTTTTCCATTTTCTTTCGGGTCTCAAGGCCAAATTTCTTAAGCTGATTCAAATCCATATATGCCACGACAGGATCAGCAGCAAGGGAAGAACCTGTGTCAGGTTGATAAGATTTAGGGCCTTTCTTGCTGTCTGCAGCCGAAGTCTGACTCATGATAGCCTCTCTATCTTTTAATATCGTTTGAGGCGTGATGTTGTGCTTGTCATTAAACGCTTTCTGAATGACCCTCCGTCGCGCGGTTTCATCCATCGCCCGTTCCATCGATCCAGTAATCTTATCCCCATACATGATGACCAAGCCATGGTCATTTCTCGCGGCACGACCGATCGTTTGAATCAGCGATCTTTCATTTCTTAGAAAACCTTCTTTATCAGCATCCATAATAGCTACCAAGGAAACTTCAGGGAGATCCAATCCTTCTCTGAGTAAATTAACGCCCACCAAAACATCAAAAATTCCTAAGCGCAATTCTCTTAGTATTTCAACACGATCTAAGGTGGCTACCTCACTGTGAATGTATTTGGTCTTTACTCCCATTTGAGATAAGTATTTGGAGAGCTCTTCAGCCATTCTCTTAGTTATTGTGGTCACTAAAACTCGGTCTCCCATTTGTATTCGACCTGAAATTTCTTCCATCAAATCGTCCACTTGATGTTGGGTAGGTCTTACCTCAATCACAGGATCCAATAATCCCGTGGGCCTAATTAATTGCTCCACCACTACGCCGTCAGATGCTCGCAACTCGTAGTCAGAGGGCGTAGCACTGACATAAATGGTTTGACCTATGAGGCCTTCAAATTCGTCAAAGGTCAAAGGTCGATTGTCCAATGCGGAAGGTAGCCTAAACCCATAATCAACTAAGTTAGCTTTGCGACTTCTGTCACCTCCCCACATGGCCCGTACTTGTGGAATGGATGCGTGACTCTCATCAATAAACATTAAAAAATCATCAGGAAAATAATCAATTAAACAAAAAGGTCTTGATCCTGGCTTTCTTCGGTCAAAATACCTAGAATAATTTTCTACTCCAGAACAATAGCCAATCTCTCTGATCATCTCAAGATCAAACTCCGTCCGCTCCTTGATTCTTTTGGCCTCTAAAAAACGCCGGTCATCTTCAAAGAACTGTACTTGCTCAACCATGTCATCTTGTATTTCCTTGATGGCCTGTTTGAGATGGTCCTTACCCGTTACAAAAAGATTCGCTGGAAATATGGCAATCAATTTTTCATCTGAAATCTTGGCCCCAGACAGGGGGTCAATTCTTTGAATCGATTCCACCTCTTCTCCCCAAAAAATGAATCTATACGCAAAATCAGCATACGCCACAAATACATCTACAGTATCTCCTTTCACTCTGAAAGTACCTCGCTTAAATTCCGTTTCTGTTCTACTGTAGAGTATATCGACCAATTTCAGCAAAAAGACATTGCGCGGAATTTCATCCCCTTGCTGGATATGTATGACATGCTTGCCAAATTCCTCAGGATTACCGATCCCATAAATACATGAAACAGAAGCGATGACAATTACATCTCTCCTACCTGACAATAACGCTGAAGAGGCACTCAACCTTAATTTTTCTATCTCATCATTGATAGATAAATCTTTTTCTATATACACATTTGTAGTGGGTATGTAGGCCTCCGGTTGGTAATAGTCGTAATAAGAAATAAAATACTCTACCGCGTTTTCCGGAAAGAAACTCTTAAACTCACCATACAACTGCGCCGCTAAAGTTTTATTATGGCAGAGTATCAAACTGGGTCGTCCGGTTTGCGCGATGACATTGGCCATCGTAAAGGTTTTACCTGACCCCGTAACCCCCAAAAGTGTTTGATCTGATTCTTGAGACTCGACGCCTTGAACGAGTTTTTGTATGGCCAGAGGTTGGTCTCCTTTGGGTTCAAAATTGGAGATTAGTTTGAATTCCATCGTTATTTAGTCCAAATTTCCCATGACTTCTCAGCTTGTAATTCTAACATTTCTAAACCGTTTTTGGTTCGGGCTCTGTGCTGTCTTCCTTGTCTCATAAAATAGGTCTCCTCAGGATTATAGATCAAATCAAAACAGTAGTGATTTTGATTGATCCTATCGTAAGGAATCGGCGGCCCCTCCTCAATATTGGGAGACATCCCTTTTGGCGTAGTATTGATGAGCAAATGATGTCGATCGAAAATCGATGGATCTTGATGCAATTGTTGGTAGGTAAGATCTCCTTTTGTGGCCTCCCGAGATACAATTTTAAAAGGAATATTGAGCGCATGCAAGCCTGCCTGGACTGCCAGGCTAGAGCCCCCTGAACCGAAAATCAAAGCCTCCACTTCTACCCCCATCAACCAGGTATCTAAAGATTGTTTAAAACCAAAAACATCAGAATTATAACCTATAAGTTTGTTCCCTTTTTTTTTGATTACATTGACTGCTTTCACTCCCGCTGCTGAGACATCTATTTCATCTAAAAATGGCATGATCTCAACTTTATAAGGAATGGTAACATTGACCCCTTCCAAATCTGGATACCGATCCCAAATCTCAGGGAAATCGCTGAGGGTTTCTATTTCAAAAACATGGTATGTATGGGATTGAGAAATGTTGAGCCCTTCAAACTTTTTCGAAAAATACTTCTGCGAAAAAGAATGCCCCAAAGGATAACCCACAAGTCCGTAACGCTTCATATCAAATTATCTAAAGTACTGT
>CAJJCN010000025.1 GCA_905182655.1 Flammeovirgaceae bacterium UBA4465 | reverse complement strand
GGCATAATTTTCAAGAACTACTTGGTGGATGATTCCTGCACCAGGTTTCCAAAATCCTATGCCATACTTGTTGGATACAGCCTCCAAGAAGTTAAAAACTTCGTTGCTTGTATTCAGAGCGTTTTGTAAATCGGTACTAGCACCCATTTTGGCTTGAATCAAATGGTCACAATGTACGGTCGTGGGGGCTTCTACCCTTTCCTTACCCGCTTGCATAAATTGGAGCAATGCCATTTGTGCCGTCGCATCTTGTAGGGCAATGCGATCGGGAGCAAAATTGACATATGAATCTCCTCTTTTGAATACCTCGCTAGGTGCTCCTTTAAATAAATGTGAATAGAGTATTTTTTCTGATAAGGTTAACGGTCGATCATTCAATGCCCTGGCTTTTTCAACCCTTTGTGCAATTGTTTGGTAAACTTTTTTGATCATTTCAATATCAAATACCATAATGTGTAAGTTTTAGCGGAGTTACTTTGATTAGTAATGCGAAGATATCTAATAAAAAAAAAATGTAAACAAGTCCTCCCATTTTATTTATGAAGTCGGTTTCATTAATAAATATATTTAAAAAATACCCTTGATTAGTTGCTAAATTAATAGTTGAAGAAGGCATTATCTAGTCAGATTGTTGCCAGCGGCAATCTTAATCATTTAGAAAAATTTCTAGCAGGTTTATTCTTCGAATTTACTGTGCATGATTTTTTTTTAGATTTTAGGCGATGTATTTTGATTCCTCTAAATTTGAGTATTGAGCAGACCATGAAAAAATTATGAATTTAAGTTATTGGGAAAAAAACGAATGGTTTGACGATCTGGATGTCATCATTATTGGTAGTGGTATTGTCGGTTTAAGTACGGCCATTCATATACTAGAGTCTAACCCTCATCGAAAAGTTTTGATCCTCGAAAAAGGTATCTTGCCACAAGGAGGAAGTACTAAAAATGCGGGATTTGCTTGTTTTGGAAGTCTTTCAGAGCTGATCCATGATCTAGATAGCCACAGTCCAGAGGAAGTGATTGATTTGATTCGGTTGCGTTGGGAAGGATTGAATTCAATGAGGGCCTTAATTGGGGATGAGCAGATGGGTTACGAATGCCATGGGAGTTATGAACTTTTTTTAGAAAAGGATATCCCTTTGTTTTACAACTGTCGTGAGCATTTAGAACATATCAATAAACTTTTACTTCCTATTTTTAATGCCCCCGCTTTTTTAGAGCAGCCCACTCCTTTTAACTTTGAAAAGGTACATCATCACTGCTTTTTTAATCCCTTTGAAGGACAAATAGATACGGGAAAAATGATGGATGCCTTAATCAAAAAGGTCGTAGGTTTAGGTGCTCATATTCTGACAGGTATGAATGTAAATAAAACATCTACCGATGGCAAAGTCTATCTTCAAAACGATTTTGAAATTCAGGGGAAAAAGATCATCGTAGCAACCAATGGTTTTGCCAATCAACTTTTAAATGTGCCGGTAGTACCGGCCCGAGCTCAAGTCTTGATTACCCATAAGATCGAAAATTTAGCTATCAAGGGCACCTTTCATATGGATCAAGGGTATTATTACTTTCGAAATATCAATGATAGAATTTTGTTTGGCGGTGGCCGTCAATTGGACTTGGAAGGAGAGACAACAGCTGAATTTGGTTTGAATACACCCATACAAGAAACGTTGTCAAGACTTTTAAAATCTGTAATTCTACCACAGACACCTTTTAAAATTGATTATCGTTGGAGTGGAATCATGGGCATAGGAGATAAAAAAACACCTTTGATAAAAGCGTTTTCTGATCAACTATATTGTGGTGTGAGATTGGGAGGAATGGGTGTGGCAATAGGTAATCTGGTAGGTAAAAAACTAGCAGAAACAATCAATCTTTGAATGCCATTAATAAAAGGGGATAAATGCAGCAGGTGTCTACCTATTTCAATAAGAAGGAGAAAGCAGTCTTTGACCACTTTCTCCGTACTTCTTAGATTATTTTTTACTATAAACAAAGAAAAGAACACCTAAGACAGCGGTAACACCTAGGTTAGCATAGGCGGTTGGACCGGATGCGGCACCTATGGCTACATGATATCCAATGATGGCTACCCACATGGCTTGTGCTATGGCATATACTTGACCGAAAGCCGGCAAGGCATGATTGGCCAAATCAGCAGTTTTCCATGCAATGAGTGCCATCGCTAAAAAAGTAACCCCCATAAATTGACCTATAGTTAACAAGGAAGGTGACATTTCCATATTCGCCATCTCCATAAACATGGCGGTAGAAAAGATTAGGCTGAGCCCATTGATCGTCATGATTACCGCTCCAATTTTGAAAATATTTTTTAAATTCATATCTGTGTATTTGTTTTGTTAAATTTATATTAATTTCTATTTAAATATTCATAATTTACATTGAATATGTCATTTTTAATAATTATTTGATAAATTTATCAGTAATTAGCATTAAAATTATTAACTGAAGTATAACGTATTGAAGAACCTCTGTGATCCCTTATTAAAAATAATGCATCAATAAAAAGTATCTGTTATTACCTAAAGTTTGATTGAAAATTTAACCATGAATAAGACATCCAAAAAGTATTGGATCATCAACAGTTTAGCGCTCATCTGGAATTTTATAGGAGTTTATCAGTATTTGGTTCAAGTCTATCTATCCGATTTGGATAAGATGAGGTTAGCTCCTGAGCTACAAAATTATTATTTGCACCTCCCCGCTTGGGTGACAGGATCTTATGCGATGGCAGTTTTTGGAGGTAGCGCCGGGTGCATTGCGCTGCTCTTGAGAAGCTCTTGGTCAATTAACTTTTTGGGATGTTCGTTGTTGGGTGTTCTGTTGCAGCATTATTATAACTTCTTTATTCAATCTGATCTAAATCTTTCTTTGGACCTCATATGGATGCCTGTTATCATTTTAATGATTTCTATATCCCTTCTGTGCACTTCCTTTTATTACAAGAAAACGGCGATTATTTTTTAATGATCCTTGATAAGGTCTATTTTTACCACTAGATTGATTCTTTCTACTTTAAAAAACATCGGTTCAAATAAGATATTCCTCATGCCTTTTTTTAAATCTCTGTTTCTTTTGCTTTGTTTAACTTTTCTATTCGCTGCTTGTTCTGAAGTAGAAGATGCTGTTAATCAAACATGTGCTTCAAACCCATCTACCCTCATAGAGGCAGAAACGCTTTGGGCTTGTCAAGCGGTCAGTTCTTACGAAATGGATTTAACTGTCAGCTGTAATTGTATGAATTACCTCCCTTATCATATTGTCGTTGGGAATAATGAAGTAATCAGTATTGAAGTCACTTATACTTCTGATGAAGATCAAAGATATATAGAGGAAATGGAAGCTGCCTATGGTGAATCCTTTTGGGGTTATGAATATTATTCCCTATCGATAGATGACTTGTTTGAAGAAATCAATAATCGTATGAGTCAAAATCCTGCCAGCGCAGTGATAGAGTATGATAAAACGTATGGCTTCCCTACTATAGCAAGTTTTGATATGGATGTGATGATCGCAGATGAAGAAATCGGTTATTACCTCTCTGATTTCGCACCTCTGTAAGCCTTCATCCATCCATAAAAGTATATTCGTTCAGATGCCTGCCTGAAACCCATCCCTGCTGAGTACACCATTAAGGTTAAATTTTTACCGTTTAGAAAACAGATAGGTTATTATTTTTTTGATTGATTTATCTTGATGTTTAAATACTAAACTAAATTTAAATGAATAAGTCTGTTATCGCTTACTTCTTGTGTGGTCTAGCCATCTTGATATACGTCCCATCCGTTGCTCAAATAAATAATGAAGACTCAGCCTCACAAGCTACCAAAGAACTACCACTAGAACCAAAACGGAACATCAATTTCACTACTAATGAAGGTACTTGGATTTCTTTGGATGTGAGTCCAGATGGTGAGAAAATAATTTTTGACCTATTAGGAGATCTTTATATGATGCCATTGAAGGGGGGATATGCCACGCCCCTCACCTCTGGAATGGCCTACGATGTACATCCTAGATTTAGCCCTGATGGTAATTCAATCCTTTATATTTCAGATAAAAGTGGATCAGATAATGTTTGGACGATGGACTTAGACTCAAAAAAAGAAAAGCAGATCAGTCATGATAAAAAACATAACTTTTTTTCTGCGACTTGGACGCGTGACGGAAATTATATTGTGGCTGCTAAAGGCAGAAGAAATGCTAAATTTAAAATCTATCACAAAGAAGGAGGTACGGGTAGTTCCCTTTTCACCGAACCAAAAGATTTAAAAACCATTGACCCTGCTTTTGGGGCTGAGGGGAAGTTACTCTACTTTTCAAGGCGAAAATCTGCTTGGAACTACAATGCACAACTTCCTCAATATCAAATAGGTACTTACGATATGGAAGATGGAGATCTGGCTGTCGTAACCTCCAGATATGGTTCTGCTTTTACGCCGACCTTGTCTCCAGATGGTAAATGGTTGGTGTACGGGACTCGTTATGAAACAGAGACTGGATTGATCATTCGCGATTTAGAAACAGGAGAAGAAAAATGGTTAGCTTATCCCATACAGCATGATGAGCAAGAATCAATAGCTGCTTTAGGGGTGTTACCAGGCATGTCATTTACTCCAGACAGTAAGACATTGGTAGCCTCTTATGGGGGTAAGATTTATGGCCTTTCCATCGAAGAAAATAAGGCTGAATTGATTCCTTTTAGTGTTCAAGTTAATTTAGATTTAGGTCCGTCCTTGGCGTTTAAATATCCGATTGTCGATGTATCTAAAGGCGAGATTTCTCAAATAAGGGATGCGGTCCCTTCTCCGGATGGAAGTAAAATTGCTTTTACGGCACTTGATCGTTTGTACGTCATGAATCTCTCTAATGGTCAATCTCAACGGATGACCCATCACGACTTCACAGAAGCCATGCCTGTTTGGTCACCCAAGGGGGATGCTCTTGTTTTTAGCACATGGGAAGGGCAGGGAGGTCATCTTTATAAAATAAATCTAGAAGGTAAAAAAAGGCTGACCCAATTAACAGAGGTCGCTGGCTTATATACCCAACCCGCTTGGTCTTACCAAACAGATAGAATAGCTTTTTTGAGTGGGAGTATGCAATCTTTCCAAGACAGCCCAGGCCCCTATACTAGCAGGTCTCAAGAAAACCTGGTCTGGATTCCATCGCAGGGAGGAACGATTCAATTGATAGATAAAGCAAAAGGGCGCAATACGCCACATTTCACAAAGATTGATGATCGAATTTATTTGAATGAATCCAGTAAAGGCCTCATTTCCATTCGGTGGGATGGCACTGATTCCAAAGAACATCTTAAACTCACTGGCATTGTCCCTTTTGGTTCTCAAGATATTTTGGAGAAATCGATCGAGTTTGATCTTCCTGAGCTCATCCATGCTGATGACGGTGACGCGGCTAAGAGCACTGCATCTAAACCCTCAAAAATATTGATTGCCCCCAATGGACAAAGTGCCTTGGCCCAAATCAATAATGACATCTATGTGGTGACCCTCCCTCGTTTTGGAAAAACACCAGTGATCTCATTGCAAAATGCAAATAAATCGGCATTTCCCTCGATGAAATTAACGGATATAGGAGGTGAATTTCCTGCTTGGTCATCAAACAGTCAGATGGTGCACTGGTCCCTTGGATCCAGTCATTTTATTTCGAATTTGACCGAAGCTAAAGCCTTCAAAGACAGCTTAGCCAGCTCCGTAAAAGACACTACAGCACTTGATAACACCTTGGCTGAAATTAATAAAATCAAGGCTGAGATGACAAAAACTTATGAACCCATAGAAATGAAGGTTGATTTATTTTATGAAAAAGACCTGCTTTCGGGACTCATTTTGTTACAAAATGCTAGAATTATCACGATGAATGGCGATGAAGTTATTGAAAATGGAGAGGTCCTCATTGAAAATAACAGAATCATGGGTGTAGGTGTCCTTGGCAGTTTGAATGTCCCTAAACAAACCCATATAATCGATGTGAGCGGAAAAACTTTATTACCTGGCTTCATAGATACCCATGCCCATTTGAGACCGCACTGGGGCTTACACAAAGGCCAAGTGTGGCAATACATGGCCAATTTAGGATACGGTATTACGACCACAAGAGATCCTCAAACAGGCACGACTGATGTCTTGACTTACGGTGACATGGTCGATGCAGGCATGCTCTTAGGACCCCGTATTTATAGCACAGGACCTGGTGTCGGTTTTTGGGCTTATCAAATAAAGAGCTTTGAACATGCCAAAAAGGTATTGACCCAATACAGCGATTATTACCATACCAAGACCATTAAAATGTATGTTACAGGGAATCGCCAACAACGCCAATGGATTATCATGGCAGCAAAAGAATTACAATTAATGCCCACTACGGAAGGGAGTTTGGACTTTAAACTCAACATGACCCAGTTAATGGACGGTTACCCTGGACATGAACATTCTTTACCCATATACCCTATTTATTCCGACGTAGTCAAAACCATTGCAGACGCTAAAATGGCGGTCACTCCTACCCTTTTAGTTTCCTATGGAGGTCCCTGGGCTGAAAATTATTATTACTCCACAGAAAAGGTTTGGGAAGATGCCAAACTTCAATTCTTTACGCCTTACGAAGAGTTAGCCGCTAAGTCTAGAAGAAGACGGGCCTGGTTTATGGATGAAGAACATATCTTTCAACGACATGCTGAATTTATGAATGACTTGGTATTGGCAGGTGGGCTTGCAGGCATTGGCAGTCATGGCCAGTTGCAAGGATTAGGCTATCATTGGGAGTTGTGGTCGGTGGCCAGTGGCGGCATGAGTAACCACGATGCCTTGAGGGTAGCTACCCTTTTGGGTGCCGAGGCGTTAGGATTAGATGGAGATCTCGGTTCTTTGGAAGTAGGTAAGCTCGCTGATATTGCCATTTTAAGCAGAAACCCATTAGAAAACATCCGAAATACAAACTCTGTCAGTCATGTCATGATCAATGGTAAACTTTATTTGGCAGAAAATCTTGATGAAATTTGGCCAAATAACAACAAAATAGAAAGTTACAATTGGCAAACCGTTGCACCCACCAGCATTCCTGGATTAGATCAAAATTAATTAGACATTTAGCTATTCATCGTTAAGCACTGAAATATAATTTTTTAAAGCGTCATAACTTGTTTGCGCTTCATCAGTAAGATCAGCGTTGAGCAAGTTTTCATCTTCACTCAAGTTTTTAACGTGGTAATAGAGCGCTCCACGTTCATTTTTGATCCACAATTTGTAAGAAGCATCTTTAACAGCATATACTGAATTATTAGTATTGACACTTTCGGTGTATAGATATTCACGATGGGAACCAGCGGTATTTAACAATGGCAAGGAGCTTTTACCATCTCCAAAGCTACCTGCCCCACCCATGTAATTCAATATAAGTGCAGGTAAATCTAGGCTTTGAATCATGATATTATCAATGGCTCTAGCTCGACCTACCCCGGGACCGGCAATGATCAAAGCAACGCATATACCATCCTCATAGATGGGTCCCTTTCCATGGTCTTCTGAATAGCCCACAAAAGTTCATTGTCCGTACCATTATCCCCAACGAATATAAATAAGGTATTGGCTTTAACCTCATCTTCTATTCCTGCAATCAGTTGATTCGGTAATGCGCTAGACCTTATTTCTAACAATCATGACACTTCCTTGCCAATCAGGAAGCTCAATTATCGATTCAGGAATGTTTTCAACAAATGTATTGACTGCCCTAGGAATCCCATCCCAAGTGTGATTGTAGTCGTGAACCATGATGACTCCGCCAGGGTTCATTTTAGGATAAAAAAACTTCAAGGCTTCAAGAGTCGGTACATATAAATCTGCATCCAGATGTACCAATGCAAATTGCTCCTGCTCTAAACCTAATGTAGTTTTTGGGAAATACCCTTTCTTAAAAATGAGGTTGTCATTGCCTCCGATATAATCTCGAACTTGCTCTATATCAGTATCTGAAAAATTTGAAGGATCAAATTTATCCTCCTGTTGGGATTCGATGGCCAAATCTCTAGCATCAAAGCCATTGAAGGTATCAAATAGATAGAGTGGCCGATCAACATCCATAAAATGAATCGCCTTAGCTGTAACTCCTTTGTGAACCCCTAATTCAGCAAAAGCGCCTTTAACCTCCGTTTTTTTTAGATATTCAATCTGAAACCATAGATGATAAAAGCGTACCCGATCTCGAAAAGTACGTTCCATCTTAATTAGATCAGGAGGTACGGTTTTCAGGGCTACCGCTTGTTCCCAAGCATAGGGTTTGTTGATTTTATAAGACCAAAACGTCTCGAAATATTTATATCCAATCAGTATTAAAAAAACACACAATGCGAAGTTTAAGACTCCAAACCAAGTTACGAACATAATGAAAAGGTTAATGATCTGAAAAATCAAAATTAGACATTATTCAATCCCTCGTCTGAAGTTTTTGAGTTCTGTATTGGGGACAATTACTGATCCATGCTCCCACATGTCTGGACTGTAGACGAGCTCTTTTTTAATGGCCATTTTTTTAGGCTCCTCAATGCCTTCAAAAGCTTCTTTTGTCAAGTTTTGCCTGTGGATCACCAATAACTCCCATCCATTTTTTGTTTCAAATTGCATGTCTAAGGCAAACTTGATTTTATTCAAAGCCTTGTCAAATAAGAATCGGTTTTTCTTCTTTACCATGAAGAAGTTACGATCTATAGAAAAAAATTCTCGCTTTTCGGCATTTACATATTTTACAAAATAAGCAGTATCCACTTTTTCGTAGATGATTTGGGCCTTTTTGTAGTTTACCTTGTGGCCTATTCCTAATAAATTTATGTTTTCGGTGCTTTTGCCTGTTGCAAATTCATAATCAAACTGTAAAACAGCATAATTCATGGCTGCTATGTACATTACTCCTTGAAAAATACCTTGTTCTTTGGGTTCAAAGCTAATTTTATAAACCCATTCACCGTTAAATAAGGTCAATTCTTTTCGATAATTATATTTTTTAGGTTTATTGATAAACTCTAAATTATCAGTAGTAATGTCAGTAGTATTGACTAGGAAGTTTTTTAAATCTTTTCTAAGATATTCGGTGCTCATTAAATAATAGGTCGAATCATCTGCATGCGTCATTACAGTATCTGTATCTTCAGAATCCGAGTTATCGAGTTCTAGTTTTGTTGAAAAAATTCCCGTACCCATTTTATAATACAATTCGTCATCTTCAAAACTGAGTTCAATATCCTCCGTCAGGCTCAATAATTTCTCCTCAATTTTCTTTTGTACGGAAAGTGCTGTGCTTTCTTGTAAAGAAATCCCTTCGATGGGCACAATTTTCCTTTCAACTCCGTGGCTATAAAAGTCGACAATCACATCTCTGTATGATTTAATGTCTTCGGGGATTACATCTAAAACTTCATCTACCAATTCCTGGTCAATGTCTACAAAGCTTGTTTTTTTTACTCTCATTTTGTTTGCTTCACTGAAAGGGGTATTATTATAGCTATGGTAAAACAGACGTTGTGCTTGATTGACTTGAGGGTGGTTTTCAGTAAAATTTCTCTCAACTAATTTAATAATGTCTAACGCGCTCAACGTTTGAGAGTAGACAGGTATTTCGGCTAAATTGATTTGTGCAGAATGCATCGATACGCTTCCCTCTGTCATCAGAGATTTAACACTGACGCGTAACGTTTCATAACCCATATAGCTAAAATACAGAGAATCACTCATCCTATCAGTAGGGATGTCTATAACATATACTCCTTCAGAATTAGAAACACTACCGTTGGAGTAGTCATTGAAAGAAATACTAGCAAACGGCAAGACTACACCTGTCTCCGCATCTACTACTCTTCCGTTAATAGATTTATTTTGAGCCCATATCGAGAGATTACACGTGATCAAAAGGGCAATAAATGATATTCTCATATAATATTTTTTTTGGAATGTGCGATTACAATTGACTCTATGATGTAGGATTTGAGTATTAGGTTGCTTTCAAACAACTTAATGGTTTATTATTTTCTTTAAATCAAACGCTTAAATAAGCTGTAATTATTGTTCTACCACCTTGATAAATATGCTATCGATTCACAAATAACAAAAATACTTGTCTGTAATTTCTAACAAGGTAAAGATATCATTTGCTGAGGGAAGTCAGAATCCGTTAATCATCTAAATTCATTTATCGGAAAACATGCGAAGGATTCTATACTCAACACATGATGGATTAATGAATCTGCCACAGATCGTTTAATCTTCATCAAAATGAGACTAGTATGAATTCCCTGAGGCTTAGTTTATTTAAGGCATCCGAGGTTTTACAACTCTAAATCAGTTCATCCCCGTCCCATCAAATAAGAACCTTGCTAACGGTTCACTGATTCAATTAATTATAAAAATTCAGCGATTCAAAGGATGATTAAATGTGAATAGGATAAAATTGTAACACAGTTTGAATATCGCATGAAAACAAATCAAGACAAAAATATTTATATCATTGGAGCAGGCGTTAGTGGTTTGATCGCTGCTCAAAATCTAGAACAAAAAGGATATGCACCCACGATCTTAGAGGCCACAGGCAATATTGGAGGTCGGGTAAGAACTGAAATAATAGATGGTTGGGCTTTAGATGTGGGTTTTCAAGTCTTATTGGATGCTTATCCCATGAGTAAAAAATACTTAAACTATGCTGCTTTAGATCTTCAAATATTGACTCCTGGTGCTCGTATTTATACCAAAAATAATTCCTATGTCATTGGAGACCCACTTAGAGACAGCTCTTTACTGCTCCCTACCCTATTTTCTAGTGTCGGATCTATTCTGGATAAGCTCAAAATATTTCAGCTGAATCTTCGATTAAAACATTTGCCAATCGCAACCCTATTCAATGGAAAAGAAACGACTACTTTGGCTTATTTACAGCATTTAGGCTTTTCAGATAAAATCATCAATCAATTTTTTAAACCCTTCTTCTCGGGGATATTTTTAGAGCGAGAGCTTCACACTTCGAGTAGGATGTTTGAATTCATCTACAAAATGTTTGCTGAAGGTTTCGCCACCCTACCTAAGGCTGGAATAGGTGCGATAGCCACACAATTAGCAGGTGAGTTAAAGACTACTCAAATTCAATTAAATAACGAAGTGCGAAAATTGACTACTGATTTTATAACTATGGCCTCAGGAGATCAATATCCTTATGATATGTGCATTGTTGCCACGGATCCAAGTAGCTTTCTAGAAGGCTATCCTGTTAAACACAGATGGAAAGCTTGCGATACTTTGTACTTCAGTGTACCGGACACTGAAACCCCACCACCCATCATCCATCTGTCAGCCTTTCCGGATACTTTAATTAATAATATTTTTTATCCAACGAGTGTTCAAGATTCTCCTGATCCCCATCATCAGTTACTTTCAGTAACTATAGTAAGGAAACATTCATTTTCCTCTGAAGTCCTGGTTATTCAAGTTATAGGGGAACTTGAAAAGTATTTTTCTATTAAAAAAGCTAAATTTATCAAGCATTACACACTGGCCGCTGCACTGCCTGACCTCAGATCTGTATCTTATGAGCCGAATCTTGAACTGATGGCTTATGCAGATAAAATACTGTTGTGCGGAGATCATACCGCCAATGGCTCTTTAAATGCGGCTATGCTCTCTGGAGAAAGAGCCGCCGAGCACACATTAAATTACCTGGGAAATCACTGAATTTAAAAACCTAGAATAAATGTCTTTAAAACTACTTATGAATTTAGTAGTTTTAAAGAAACTCGATACCAGTATTTAAGTACGATAAGTCTTATTAGGATTGAAGTTAAGTGTCCAAGCTCTGTTAATGACAATTATCTGAAACCGGCATAGATTAAATCAATACATACAAATTAGTTGACTCTAAAAGCAATATCTTTATTGATGATTATACTTAGAGGAAGCGAATTACTTTAATCCTAAATGATCAGCGAACTTTTAATCTCTGCGAGTAGGATCAACATCTTGGTATTGCCAGCTTTTGATCACCGGCTCTTCAGATAACAGTTCGAGTTTTTGTAACTCTTTCAAGAAGTGGCTTCCATGCTCTACACGCTTTTTGTATAAAACACCTTTCTCCTTAATGATTAAATGAATTCCGAACTGTTCCATTTGACCCAAAATATGTTCTTTTTTTGGATCTTTTTCGTATTTCGGTAGGGCTATAAAATCTTCTTGATTAACCATATTAACAATTTTTATTTAGAACATTACTGTGTGCGAATACGTTCCAATAATAGACAAAATTTGAATGAATTGCGTTGAAAGATGCACTTACCCATCAATGATAGGCAAATGATCTTAAATTATTTCTTTTTTTTGAATTTTTTTTGTTTTCTATTTTTTTCTATGATCAATTCATTGGCCTTTATTAGTGCTTTCCAATCATTTTTTGATTCAAAGGCCAAATCTAAGGTCGCCGCATAGTCTGCTTTATTTATGGGTATGTTTGCAATTTCACTCATTAAATCCGATTCGATGAGATCATAAAGATGCTTTTCTTCGGTGCTGCAAAAAGAAATAGCAGTACCTCTCTTACCCGCTCTTCCCGTTCTGCCTACTCGATGGATATAAGTTTCACTAGAATCGGGCAAATCATAATTAACGACAAAATCAACATTAGGTACATCAATACCTCGTGCACTCACGTCTGTCGTGATTAAAATTTTAATTGTGCCGGTATGAAACGATTGCATGGCTTGTTCCCTTTCTTCTTGAGACTTATCTCCGTGCAAGGTTACCGATTCAATATTAACGCGATCCATGGCTAATTTTACGCGTTCTGCACGGACTTTGGTCCTTACAAAAATTAAAATCTTGGCTTCTTCATTCTTTTGAATAAAGGAACCTAAAAAATAGCGTTTATCGTCCATTTCAATGAAGGCAACGCCATGATCGATACTTTTTGCTACCGAATTATTAGGTGAAATCTGAATGCGAATGGGATTTTTAACAATTGAATAAGCTAGCTTTTTAATTTCTTTATTAATGGTCGCAGAGAAAAATAAATTCTGCCTCTTTAAAGGTATTTTTCGTATCAGATCCCTGATATCCTCTATGAAACCTAAGTCTAACATATGATCGGCTTCATCAAGTACCAACATTTTCAAATGTGCGACATCGATCATTCCTTGACTCAATAGATCAAACATTCTGCCAGGGGTTGCAATCAAAATGGATGCTCCTGATTGCAATTGTTTAATTTGATCCTCTTGATCGACGCCACCATAAATACAAACCGCAGAGGCTTTCATACCTTTTCCTAAAGAAAGAAAAGTTTGATGGATCTGTCGGGCCAATTCATGAGTAGGCGCTAAAATTAAGGCATAGATTCCCTTTGAACGACCTTTGTCCGCAGCTACCAAATCCAAAATAGGTATGGCAAAGGCTGCCGTCTTACCCGTACCCGTTTGTGCAATGGCTAAAACATCCTGACCATCCAGTATGGGCTTAATGCATTTAAATTGAATATCTGTAGGTCTTTTAAATCCTTGCCCCTCAATATTCTCTTTCAGGGTTGCATTAATTTTATATTGGGAAAACTTCATAGTTATACTAAAACTCAAAGATAGAGCATTGCTTAATCAAACCCTTTTTATTACTCCAAGTTGAAAGAAAGAATGGATAACCCTACTTATCATAAGATAAGTAATGATATTTTCAATATTATTTTAACTTAATTGACTTTTTGGGGTTAATTATTGCCATAAACATTAGTGTTTTTGATAATAGCTCAATAAAAGAGCTATATTATCCTAATGGGTATTATCAGTGAGTGGCTAAAAAGTTCTCAAATACTTGCTGTGTACTTTATAAAACACATGTTCAAGAAACTTTTTATCTGAATCAAATCACTTCTTTTTTTGACTCAAGATGGTTTAAAAAATCAAGGGTCTCTCTTTTATTCTTTTCAAAATGCTCACCGGTTCCAATCCATATCAAATAATCTAAAGGATTGCCATTTTTATCCTTTTAATAACCAGAAATAATGCCACGTTCTTTATCAGCATCTGCCCCTGATACATGACTCCCATAAATTGTAGCCGAAACGACTAATATGATTTAAAAACAAATAATAAACCGTTACATGGATAAGTTGCTTAATTTCTTAATACTAACATAAATATTAAATTAACATTAAGGTAAATTTATTGTCTTATGGTATTATAACATCCTGAAATTGTTAAAAATGATGTATTTAATTAACAATTAGGTAATATTAGAAACGGGATCTGTAGATTACTTTGAAGTAAGATACCCTGAGAGCTCCGCGGCTCCATGGGCATTGTATGTAACGAATGGGGAGTAAAAATAGAGAATTAAATCAGGACTTAATTTCTTCGTCTGCCTTTTCTGTGATCTTTTTTGGGAGACCTTTTGTCTCGGAAGTTTCTTTTTTTCGAAGGGGCAGAAAATTTTGATTTTCTTGCCTGCTCATCAAGATTCACCCGGATATCTCGCCCTTTGATTTCAATGCCTACGAAAGTCTCACCCAATTTTTGGTCATGCTTGGCATCCACATCAAAATAAGCACAATTCTTTTGAATACTTAAAGGGCCGAAATGTTTGCGCTCGATTTTTGAATTATCGGATAAAAAATGAATCAAGTCTTCCTTGGTCATCCCATCAATCGTTCCGATATTAACAAAATATCTATTAAAAGCACCTCCACTTTTCTTATCTGACCTGCCTGACCCTGATCCTGACCCTGAAGCTTCGTTTAAATCAGATTGACCACCTCCCTGAATCATTAAGTGATCCAATTGAGTCGTGATCAATCTTTTAAGTATATCATCTTTGTCTAAATGCTCAAACTGCCCATTGAGTTTGTTTAAGATGCTCTCAGCCTGTACATCTACGGTAGTATTGATGATTAAACTGGCCCAATTATTAATTCTTGTAGACTTGAGCTCCTCAAGCGCGGGCACCTCAATTTTCTCAAATTTGATATTGATTCTTTTTTCAATTTCGCTGATTCTCCGCCCCTCTCTTGGTGTGATAAAAGCGATAGAGGTGCCTTTTTTACCCGCCCGGCCCGTACGACCACTCCTGTGCGTATAACTCTCTAACTGATCGGGTAGTGTATGATGCATCACATGTGTGAGGTCATTTACATCTATCCCTCTAGCCGCGACATCGGTAGCTATTAATAATTGCATGGATCGCGTTTTAAATCGCTTCATGACCGCATCTCGCTGACCTTGAGACAAGTCACCATGCAGCGCTTCAACGCCATAGCCTAAATGACCTAAGTCATCTGCTATCTGTTGGGTTTCTCTTTTGGTCCTACAAAATAATACCCCCCTCATGTCTGACTGAATATCCATAAATCGCCTGATGGCCGGCACCTTGTTGGATGACTTTGTAATCACGTACTTATGGGTGATATCTTTGTTGCTTTGTTCTTTTGAATTTACAGAGACTTCAACCGGAGTCTTCATGTATTTAGTTACAATTCTTCTAATTTCCTTGGGCATTGTCGCTGAAAACAACCACGTAACCCTTTTTTCTGGGGTAAACGAAAGGATCTGATCTATGTCCTCTTTGAAGCCCATATTGAGCATTTCATCGGCCTCATCTAAAACAACATATTGGACTTGATCCAATTTAATGGCTTTTCTTTTGATCAAATCTATTAATCGTCCAGGGGTAGCAATGACTATTTGTGTAGGCTTCCTTAAGGCACTTATTTGATTAGTAATCGCAGCACCTCCAAAGACGACTTCTACATTGACTCCTTTTACACCTTTAGCGAATTGAGCGACTTGCTTTGCTGTTTGTTGAACTAATTCTCGGGTAGGTGCCAATATCAAAGCCTGAACCGATCGGTTGTCACTGTCGATAAGATCGATGAGAGGAAGCCCAAAAGCAGCGGTTTTTCCTGTTCCAGTTTGCGCTAAACCGATAAAGTCAATCGGAGTATCACTTAAAAGCAGGGGGATTGCTTGTTCTTGAACAGGTGTAGGTGTTGTAAAACCTAGATTATTAAGAACATCAATCAATGGATTAGATAATCCTAAATTACTAAAAGTACTCAATGGGAATTTTTTTAAATGAAGCGCAAAGGTAATGAAATGCATCTAGGTTAAGTTTTTATTCCTTAATAATTAAATATAATCCCTCATTTATGTCTATTTAAAAATTTATATATCCCTTAAACAGATCAAAACCTTAATTCAAGTTGTTTTCAATACATAAAAGATTACTCAGGAAAATTTATATTTTATAAAAATTTTAATGTATTTATGTCATGCTATTTAAATCTACTTTGATTAATATTAACTCAGCTTTAATATGACAACTAAACACAACATCAAATGAAGTTTACGGCACCACTCCATGCGTTTACCCATTGGGAAAAAGTTACACCTGATCAACAAATGTTTAATCAGCCATTTGCGAAGGGTTCGATAAAGATGAGTTACCAAGAAGTTGGCGTTGAAATCAGAAAAATGGCCCATGCCTTAGTGCTATTGGGCTATGCCCCAAAAACTAGAATTGCCCTACTATCTAAAAACTGTAGTCACTGGATCATGGCAGACTTAGCCATCCAAATGGCGGGACATATCTCTGTCCCCATTTACCCAACCATAAATGCCAACTCCATCGCCGAAATTATGGCACATAGTGAATCTAAAGCCGTTATAGTAGGAAAACTAGACAATTATGAGGCACAAAAAGCCGGCTTAGAAGGCTACACTAGGATAGGTGTTAAAGCTTATGGGGTTGAAGAAAAATTGAATTGGGAGGATATGGTTGCCCAGAATGAGGCCTTGACAGAGGTTCCTGACCAAAAAGCTGAAGATCTACTGACCATCATGTATACCTCTGGTACGACCGGTGCGCCAAAAGGAGTCATGCACAGTGTTGGCTCATTCAATGCGGTGACCAATACGGCAGTGAGTGCGATTGAATTAAAAGTAAACAAGCCGAATTTTTTCTCCTATTTACCTCTTACCCACATAGCTGAAAGGATAGGTGTAGAAATGTTTGGTTTGTATCAAGGCGGTAATTTTTCCTTCCCTTTTTCACTAGAAACCTTCGCCGATGATTTAGCGACCACCCAGCCTGATCTGTTTTTTGCCGTACCTAGAATATGGACTAAATTTCAAGACAATATCTTAAATACCATCCCTCAAAAAAAGTTAGATCTTTTGTTGTCAATCCCTATCCTAAACAACATCATTAGAAAAAAAATCAAGAAGAAACTGGGGCTACTCCATACCCAAGCTATCTTCACAGGTGCCGCTCCGATTGCAATAAGTCAACTGATTTGGTTTCAACGATTAGGTATTGATATTTGTCAAGCTTACGGCCTTACTGAAGATTGTATTCTATCACATTTTAATTTACCTGGAAAAAATAAATTTGGTTCGGTAGGTAAACCGCTGCCTGGTGTTGAAATAAAATTTTCTCCTGAAGATGAAATATTAATCAAAAGTGAGTGCTTGATGATAGGGTATTATAAGGAGGAACAAATGACTCATGAAGTATTTACCGAAGATGGTTATTTAAAAACCGGAGATATCGGAGAATATGATCATGATGGCTTTCTTTGGATTACCGGAAGAATCAAAGATCAATTTAAAACTGATAAAGGAAAATATATTTCTCCAGCACCTATAGAACTAGAATTATTGAAGAATTCAGACATTGATCAAGTATGTGTGGTGGGTACAGGTATTCCTCAACCTATTGGACTCATCGTTTTATCGGCGACCGGAAAAGAAAAAGAGCAAGCAGCATTGACTGAAAGTATTGAGCAAACCATGAAGGCTCTGAACCCAACCTTAGAGAGCGTGGCCAAAATTCAAAAAATAGTTGTTATGAAGGAGGATTGGACTATCGATAATGGTTTGCTTACTCCCACCCTCAAAATTAAGAGAAATCGCGTAGAGAAGATTCATCAAAGTATGTATGGCCAATGGTTTAACGAGGAAGCATCGATATTATTCGAATAAAAAATCATCAACCCGTGTTTCTCATAGCACTCGCAAGGGCATTAATAGAAAGCATGATCTCTGTTTGTGTTTTTTGTGCCTTTTTTTCATCATGAACCCTTTCTTTACGCCATTTTTTTAATAGATTAATTTGTCGCTCATGAAGTGGGTCCATTAAAGAGGCACGTAACATATTTGAATAATAATGGTTTACGCGCCGTTCTTCAATGCTCTTTTCTAACAATACGTCAAAATGATACTTCACACGGGCCAATTCACTTAAAAATAACTGTGTGAATTTTTCTCTAATTCCTTTATTTTCCACTAAATCAGCATATTTAAGCATGATTTTCTCATCTGTAGCCGCGATACTGGTATCTATATTTGTAAATACATATCGTATGAAAGGATCATCTTTCATTTTCAATTTAAATAAATCGTAATCAGCAGGAGATTCGCTTTTTAGTTGATCTAGTGCGGTACCAATCCCATACCAACTGGTCATATGGAACCTGCATTGACTCCATGAAAAAACCCACGGAATCGCTCTCAAATCTGAGAGTGAATTAGCCCCAGTTCTCTTGGCAGGTCTTGACCCGATTTTACTCGTCTCGATGGCATCTATAGGCGTAGCTTGTCTGAAAAAATCCATGAAGCCTGATTCATTAATCATCTTTTCATAAGTCTTTTGAGAATTTGCGGACAATTGTTCTAAAATCTCTGCTTGAGCATGGAAAACCCTTGGAGAATGTCTATCTAAAATAGTTTTAGACAATGCATTGGCTGCTAATAGTTCTAGATTATACGCGGCATTCACTTTATTGGCATACTTCTGCGCGATGGTTTCTCCTTGCTCAGTCAATCTAACATCTCCTTTCAATGCTGAATGAGGGAGGGCGTCAATGAAATAATGGGTAGGCCCTGATCCTCGACTGATCGAACCGCCTTTTCCATGAAAATACCGAATTCTTACCCCATTATCTACGCCCACTTGACTTAAATTATATTGCGCTTTATATAAATTCCATTGACTGGCCATAATGCCGCCATCTTTGTTGCTATCGCTATAACCCACCATCACTTGCTGAACAGGCTCACTTTCGTCTTCCTTTAAAGCACTTAAGGTCCTTTTGGTAAAGGGATGATCCAAGAATCCTTGCAGAATTTTAGGTGCCACCTCTAAATCACCAATTGTTTCAAATAAGGGGACTACAGGGATTTTAGAAATCAAGCCTGTTGGGGTCATCTGCGTAAGACCTGCCTCTCTTGCAAGTACATATACAACCAATAAATCAGACAAGGACCGAGTCATACTTACGATCAAAGAACCTATGCAATTCATCCCATACTTATCTGTATGCATAGCAATGACCCCATAACATTCCATTACTTTTTGAGCATGCGTTTTCAATACAGTTTTTGAATGCGTAAATAAACGAGCAGAAAGCAATTCCTTATTTAGGAACTCAAGTCGTTCGTTTTCATTCCATTCCGAAAAATTGGTCTTTTCTGCCAATGAGGCTTCTAACAACTCATCCATCGCTTGATCATGAAAAGTGCTGTTTTGACGAATGTCCAATGCGGCCAGATGAAAACCAAAAATCTCAACAATCCTCAAGGTGGCGTTTACCTCATCGTATGCCGTAGATTGGGCTCCAAATTCAATCAACTCTTGATGTAATATTTTAAGATCAGAAAGCAATTCTGAAGAATGAAGATACGCACCTAACGAGGTGGATAATTCGGTAGCGTGACCCCTCTTAGTATCTACAGGAAGCTTGGCGATCATCAAACTGATAAACTGTCTAAAAACCTCCCCTTTATTGCGCGCTAAAATTCCTTCACCATATCCCATCAACTCGCCCTTCAATTGACTCATTCTGGCTTGCAAGGCTTCACTCGATGCTTCCAAAGGATGGGCAAAACTCAACTTCTTAACCAAGTCTAATAATTTTCTTCTAATGACAACAAATGCATTGAGCCGTAATTTCAACAATGTATCTTGTGTGACCGCGCTAGTTACCAAGGGATGACCATCGCGGTCTCCTCCTACCCAATTACCAAACCTAATTTTCGGGAACACATAATTTTCTGACACTTCATTGTGCAAGAAGCCTTGGTCATTGCAGGCTCGAACCAGTCGCTTATCTAAGATGGAAATTACATCTGGAAATACGTTGATCAAATAATGAGAGATATTTCTCAATTCAGAAGCAACATCAGGTTTTTCCAAATAAATCTCACCTGTTTTCCATAGACGATAAAGAATTTGTTTGATCTCTTGTCTTAATTCACCGAGCTCATGTGTATTGTACATTGAGTTTTCTCGCTGAACCATTTTTAGATAAAGCTCCCTTCTATGCTCCAATACTGTGGCCCGCTTTGCCTCAGTAGGATGCGCGGTGAGTACCGGCTCAACGAAAACTTGCTTGACACCTTCTATAATTTCGGCGTTGGAAATCCCATGCGCATGAAGCTCTTTAATATTCGAAGTCCAAAGTCCATTGACCGCTGATAAATCCCTACTCTCCTGTCTACGTCGATTCTGAACAGCCCCATTAATTTCGACCATGTTAATTAATTGGAAGACCAATGAATACAATTGTAGATATTCTGAAGAAAACTCGTGATCTCCTTTTCGCTCCGTATTGATCCAAGGAATCTCTTGGGCAATATCTAGCGCTCCATTCTCTTCTAAAACTTCTTTTAGTGCCGTCAATAAAAAATAAAGGTCGTCGTAAGGCTTACCTATTTTATTCCGTACGGCATTGAAAATATCATTCATAAATGATTTTTTTTTTACGATCTAAGATATTTAGATCGGTTTTTTTAATGGAAATGATAAAATTATGGGGTGAACTACAATAATAACAAGGAAAAGCGAAGAATCTATCACAGACTAAATATTTGACGCTTATATTTACGGTTCAAAATAAAAAAACGCTTTATGGATAATCGAAAATATTTACCCCTTTTGTTAATTTTAGGTGCTTCGGTGCTGGTCCTTTTTTCTATCTCAAATAGTATCTTCTTTACCATACAAGCTACCGAAAGAGCGGTTATGTTTAAAAAATTCAGTGGTGGACTTGATAAAGATAATATTTTCGAACCTGGATTTCATGTGAAAGCGCCTTGGAATGAAGTGTATGTTTATGATGTTTCTGAGAATCAAATCGAGGAAACTATGGACGTGCTGGATAAGAGTGGCTTGAGTATCAACATCGACGTAACGGTAAGATTTCATCCTGTTTATGATTCTATAGGTGAAATTCATGAGACCTTTCAGCGAGATTACGTCAGACGTTTGGTTATCCCTGAAGTGAGATCAACAGTTAGGCAAGTGACCGGTAGGTACACTGCCGAAGAAATTTATTCTACTAAACGCCCAGAGGTTGAAAGTGCGATCAAAACTGAAGCTGCAAAAGTTTTAGCGGCACCTGGAAACAGTATCGTCATGAGGGCCTTACTGATTCGATCTATTTCGCTCCCAGCACAAATTAAAGAAGCTATAGAAAATAAATTAAAACAAGAACAAGAGGCTTTAGCCTATCAATTCCGTCTGGATAAAGAATTAAGTGAAGCAGAGAGAAAACGTATCGCAGCAGAAGGTGAGGCAATAGCTAATAAAATCATCAACAATAGCTTGACGGATGAGCTATTGAAAATGAGAGGCATTGAAGCAACCATCGAACTATCAAAGTCTCCCAATGCTAAAACCATTATTATTGGGAGTGGCAAGGATGGTTTACCCCTCATCCTTGGTGGAAATAATTAATACAATCAAAATATACAACATTTAGAATGTCAGAATTTGCACAAATAATTGTAGATGGTAAAACCTATGAACTACCCCTCATAAGAGGTACAGAAAATGAATTAGCCATTGACATAAGTAAATTTAGAAGTCAATCAGGGATCATAACACTTGATCCTGGGTTCAAAAACACAGGATCTACCAAAAGTGCCATTACTTTTTTAAATGGAGAAACCGGGATTTTGAACTATCGCGGTTATCCCATTGAGCAACTGGCAGACCATTCCACTTTTACTGAAGTCTCCTATTTATTGATTTACGGAGAATTACCTACTGCTGTAGAACTCAAAGCATTCGAAAATGCTACCACACAGCATACCTTAGTACACGAAGATTTTAAAACCATATTAGATGGTTTTCCGTCAACATCTCACCCCATGGGTGTGCTCTCTTCATTGGTTACGGCTTTAAATGCTTTTTATCGACAGAGTACAAGTTTAGAAAAGAGCCCAGAGGCCATAAGCTTGAGTATTATTCGTCTATTGGCTAAAATGCCCACTTTCGCAGCTTGGTCCTATAAGAAAAAAATGGGGCAGCCGGTTAATTATCCCAATAACAACTTAGATTATTGTAGCAACTTCCTTCACATGATGTTTGCTTTACCTACCATGCAGTATGATATTAATCCAGTGGTTACCAAAGCATTAGATAAGTTATTGATTCTTCATGCAGATCATGAACAGAATTGTTCTGCTTCTACCGTGCGCATCGTAGGTTCATCGCAAGCCAGTTTGTATGCCTCCATTTCAGCTGGCATCAATGCTTTGTGGGGACCTTTACATGGGGGTGCCAATCAGGCGGTCATAGATATGCTCGAATCCATAAAAGCAGATGGTGGCAACGTTCAAAAATGGATGGATAAAGCCAAAGACAAAAATGATCCTTTTCGATTGATGGGATTTGGTCATCGAGTGTATAAGAACTTTGATCCAAGAGCTAAAATCATCAAGAAAGCCGCTGATGAGGTGTTGACTGCCCTTGGCGTGCAAGATCCTATTTTAGATATTGCCAAAGGATTAGAAGAAAAAGCATTGGCGGATCCTTATTTTGTTGAAAGAAAGTTGTATCCGAATGTAGATTTTTATTCTGGAATCATCTACCGGGCATTGGGGATACCAACTGAAATGTTTACAGTAATGTTTGCCCTAGGTAGATTACCCGGATGGATTGCTCAGTGGCAAGAAATGCGGACAAACCAAGAACCTATTGGGCGTCCCCGACAGATTTATACTGGAGAAACGAAGAGACAGTACGTCCCTTTAAGTCAACGATAATGAGTCTTTAAACCTTACTGTTAATATTTTCTCTTAAGTATTTCGCTTAAAATAACGGCTTTTCTGATGCCCGACGGTGATTTAAGTTGGGTTCTGATTTCATGCGCAGTGATTTTGTCAGATTGCTTCTGATGGTCCTCTAATGCGAATTCTTGAAGATGCTTGCCTTTATGTAGTGGGGCAATTTTGGGGAAAGCCAGCTCTGAAGCCTCTATTGGTTTCTCGACCACTGGCATCATACTTGAGTTAGGTTCTTTTTCGGCTACTTCATTGATGATTTCCTTAGAAGGACTGGTTCCATCTTCGATGTTCTCTTTCTCCTTATCATCTTCCTTTTCTAGCGTATTTAAACCCGTAAACTCTCCCAGTAATTCTTCGAATGTTTTGACTTTTTTTGTCATTGTACTACTTTGATTATCCGATTCGGGAGCTGCTGATTTATTCTTTTTTCTTAACTTCGATAAAAAATATAACGCACCTAAAATAAGATATATCCAATTTTGTATGTTGTCCATAATATTAAATCTAAAATTACTCTAATTTTACTAGCTTGGCACCAAAACAGTAATCATTTTTGCCTATGCAATTAACGCGATTAGAAATAAAAGGCTTTAAAAGCTTTGCAGATAAAGTAGTTATCAATTTCGATGAGGGAATTACGGGTATTGTAGGTCCAAATGGATGTGGTAAATCCAATGTAGTTGATGCCATTAGATGGGTATTGGGCGAGCAAAAATCAAGAGTTTTGAGATCTGACAAAATGGATAACATCATTTTTAATGGGACCAAAACAAGAAAACCTACTCAATTAGCCGAAGTATCTATCAGCTTTAATAATACTAAAAATTTACTCCCCACTGAATATGCGCAAGTAACCATCAGCAGACGGTTTTATCGGTCGGGAGAGAGTGAATATCAACTCAACGGCGTGACCTGTCGACTTAAGGATATTACCAACTTATTTCTTGATACCGGGATCGCCTCTAATTCCTATGCCATCATCGAATTAAAAATGATTGATGATTTACTTAATGACAAAGACCATTCCAGACGAAGCTTGTTTGAAGAAGCTGCTGGTATTTCAAAATTTAAAAAAAGAAAAAAAGAAACATTAAAAAAGTTACATGATGCAGATGCCGATTTAGATCGCGTTGAAGACGTCCTTTATGAAATCGAAAAAAATCTCAAATCTCTTGAGAGGCAGGCTAAGCAAGCAAAAAAATACTACGAAATAAAGGAAGATTATCGACTTTTAAGTATTAGTATGGCTCGTAAAGGGATTTTCAATCAACAAGAAACTTTTGATAATACTCAAAAACGGATAACCGCTGAGAATGATAAAAAGCAAGCCTTAAACACACAACTTTTAAAAGAAGAAGCAGCCATAGAAAAACTAAAGTCCGATCTTATTCTCAAAGAAAAAGTGCTGGCTACTCAACAAAAATCATTGAATGATCATGTTCACAGCATTCGATCTTATGAAAATGAAAAGAAAATTAAAGTGGCTCGACAGCGCTTTCTTCAAGATAAAATTGACCAACTAAAGAATCAAATTAATCAAGGTCAGGAAAGTGCTGATCGATCCTCTTTTGCCATTCAAGGTTTGAAAAAGACATTTGAAACAGCAAAAAATGATTTAGAAGCCCATTTAGGATCATTAAATTTACTAGAAGAAAAATTCGAGTCTCAAAAACAAGCTACCCAAGAAGGACAAGATCAATTGGATATAAGCAATCAAAACTATTTAACTGCACGTGAATCGGTCTTTCAATACTCCAAAAATTTAGAAATTAAAGAAATTCAATTAAATACACTTAAAGTTGAGATTGAAAAAACCAATAGCGATTCATCTGATCACAACAACAGTCTACAGGAGTTTGAAACAAAAGTCAACGAAATCGTTTTAGAAAAAGAGCAAAAACAAACGATCTTCGATCATTTGTTTAAAGAACAAAAGGCCTTAGATGAAAAGAAAAAATCATTGATTGGGAAAATTGACCTTCTCAAGGATGAATTCAATTTGGTCAACAGAAGCTTGGATGCGAAACAGAATGAATACAGTCTGACCAAATCACTGATTGACAACTTAGAAGGGTTTCCAGAAGCCATTAAGTTTTTAAAGAAGAAGAGTCAATGGAAAAGCACTCCCCTGCTTTCAGATGTAATTGCCTGTCCCAAGGATTATAGGGTTTGTATAGAGAATTTTCTAGAGCCTTATATGAACTATTATGTCTTTGATAAAACCGGTGATGCTATCGATGCCATAGCGCTTCTTAATGACGCGAACAAAGGCAGAGCTAATTTTTTCATCATCGAGCTCTTAGAAACGTTTAAACCTCATGACATCCTGCCCATTGATAGTTTACAATCCGCCACTGAACTGATTGATTATGACGTCAAATACACAAAGCTTATTACGTATTTGCTTCATAATGTATACATATATGAAGGCAATAAACCCCAAGAGACTGATGAACTTGTGTTTATTGAAAAGTCAGGTAAAATCATTCATAAAACCTACAGCATCTCCGGTGGTTCTGTAGGCCTTTTTGAAGGCAAGAGAATTGGTAGGGCCAAAAATCTAGAAACCTTATCTGCTGAAATCAAAAAATTAAAGCATCAACAGCAAATTTTATCTCAAAAATTACTTGAAAGTCAAAACGAATTTGAACAGATCAAGTTAAAAGATAAATTGGTTGAATTAGAGGGTTTAAAAGATGAAATAAACAAAATAAATGAATCTTATGCTACCTTTAAAACTCGTCAAGAACAGTTTTTCAACTTACTCAACTCAAATACCACGAGAAAAGAAGATATCCAAAATCAGATAAAGGTCATCCGTGAAGAATTCAATCTCCTGCAGCCCAAGCAAAAGGAACAACAAACAAGTCTCATCAAGTGGGAGCAGACGGTTAATGAACAGAAAATATCTGTTGAAAAACTAAATCAATTGTTGGCTTCAGACTCATCGGGTTACAATGAAGCGAATGTCAAGTATCATCAAGAAAAAAACAAAGTAGATCGCATCGCTCAAGAAATCCTATATAAAGAAGAATCATTTCAAAATAGCACAAAACGTATTGAAAATGATCATGAAGAACTCAGAAATAGTGAAAAAGACCTAAACCATTTAATAAGTAATACCGTCACAGAAGATGACCAACTTGTAGAAATGTACGCCCAAAAAGAAAGCTACGAATTGGCCTTAAGTGAAGTAGAGAAAGCCTACTATCAGCATAGAGGAAACATAGAAGTACAAGAAAAGAATCTCAAAGAAATTCAACACAACCGAGAGTCTGCAGATCAGTTATTAATGGAATGGCGAGAAAAGCTGAGTGATGCTAAAATTCATCTCAATTCAATTAAAGATCGTTTGTCGGTTGAATTCGATGTTGTTTTGGAAAACATAGAGGATAGTGATCTAAAGCCTGAATATGAAAAGCTAGGATTTGATGCTCTTGATAACCAAGTGAAAATCTCTAAAACAAAACTTGAAAATATGGGAGCCATCAATCCCATGGCTATGGAAGCTTACGATGAAATTAAAGAACGCCATAATTTCATCACCACACAGAAAGAAGATCTCCTGAAGGCAAAGGATACCTTGCTCTCCACTATTGAAGAAATCGATGTGGTGGCCAAAGAAACTTTTTTAAGCTCATTTGAAAGTATTAAAAAGAATTTCATCAAAGTGTTTAGAACTTTATTTACTGAAGAGGATGATTGTGACTTGAATTTAGCACGACCAGATGACCCTTTAGAGTCCCCTATTGATATAATTGCCAAGCCAAAAGGGAAACGACCGTTGACCATCAATCAATTATCTGGTGGTGAAAAGACCTTGACAGCTACTGCTTTGCTCTTTGCAATATATTTGATTAAACCCGCCCCTTTTTGTATTTTTGATGAGGTAGACGCCCCTTTGGACGATGCCAATATTGATAAATTCAATCAGATTATTCGTGAATTTTCAAATGATTCACAATTCATTATCGTTACCCATAACAAGCGGACCATGTCCAGTACCGACCTTATCTATGGCATCACCATGATCGAACAAGGTATCTCAAAAGTCATCCCTGTTGATCTGAGAGCATTAGCTTGATAGTTCAAATGCAAAAAAAAATACCCTCCAAATGAGAGGGTATTCAATGATCTTATGAATTCGTTTTCATTTATTGATTTAATGGTTCGAAGGAATGCATTTCTTCATTGACTATCTCTAATTTTTCTGTCAACTTTTTCAGATAATCTGAGCTCATTAATTGCTGCATGCCCGCCATATCTACATCATAGAGCATGACCATACAACTCTTATCGTCAATTTTGCCAACGGTTGTCTTGGTTTCGTCACAAACGGCTGCTCGTTCTTTGTGCGAATCAAAATCTTTTTTCCAAGCACTATAATCATTACAAGATATTTTTAAAACTACATTCATTCTGTTAATTTTTTATAGTAAATAATACCAAATATAAAAAAAAATAATCTTATCAAGGAAGAGATATTTAATAAAATAAATGCTTAGGCGTTGTAATAGAATCGCTCATGCACGATTTGACCCTGCTCCCATTGCTGCACCGCCACTTGCTCCATAGTTACTCGGTTGCCTCCTTTAAAGGTCAGATCCATGGCTACTTCTACAAAAACTTTTTCTTTATCTAAATCTTCAGATATCGCTTTTATTTCAAGACTATGAAAAGCTTCCACATTATTAATAAATTGTTCTTCATATGTACGGCAGACCACTTTACCTTCTCTTCTTCCTGAAGGCTCTTCCATGACGACATTTTCAGCATAGTTTGCTTCGAATGCTTCCAATAATTTTCCTTGTTCCACCTGTGCGTAAATATGCTTGGTCTTATCTAAATTGCTCATCTTTTTTGTTTAATTAAATTATAACGTAAAGATTTCAAAAAAATAAGCGGGGTGCATTGATCTAAATTAAGAAGTATAACACTAAACTAATGCTATCAAGTTTTTTGACCTCTTATTTTACTCAGGGCTTCAGGGGTAATTCCTAAATAAGAGGCGATCATATATTGTGGGATTCGATTGGGCAATAAGGGGTAATCATTTAGGAATAATGCGTACCGTTCACCAGCAGTGGCACTCATAAGCATCAGCACCCTTCGTTGTAATAAACCGACTCTTCTACCCAGCAAACGCAAATTTTTTTTAAGTTGATCATGACTTAAGTGATCTTGGTCTAGGTGATCCATTTTTAATTTAATTAATTCCGTATCCTCTAAACAATCTATAAATAATTCTGTGGGATGCTCATATTGATACGCCTCAATATCTCCAATAATCCATTCCTCCGGCGCAAACATGAAAACATGCTGTTTGCCCTTACTGTCAATCGTATAACTTCTTACCAGTCCTTTTTTGATATAAAAAGCTTTCAAATGAACGTCCCCTTTATTTTGAAGAACTGTTCCTTTTTTAAATAGAGTTTTCTGAGCGCTGGGGTCATCTACTAGCAAAAAATCCGAATGGGACATGTGATATCATTTAAATATATGAACGAAGAAAGCGATCTTTTCTAAACCGCTTTGACTATTTGTTAATTTACGCTAATGATGATAAGCTTTTTAACTTTTAAAAAGTAGCCTGTCCAAAAGGTGCTAGGATAAGCCTCAAAAAGACAATTTTTTAGTTGATTTTATCATCTATAGAATGCTTGCCTCCACCCACAAACATCAAAACTAAAAATACAGCTAAAAACATCAATGGCTTTTCTTGCTTTGAAAAAGGATCATCAAAATGACGAATAAAAGCGGCAACGAACATAGTGAAAGACAATAAAAAAGCATTTATTCTCGTCCAAAAACCTAATATTAGGCCAATAGCTGCAAAAAACTCAGCCAATACGACCAATACAAATGATAGTTCTGATCCAATACCCAAAGGATCTCCAAATTTTAAATTACCGTCCAATAATTTTAAAAACTTACCATAACCATGCGTGAGCATCATGCCGCCTATGGTCACTCTCAAAAACAGTAAACTAAAATTTACTCTCCCGGGTCGCAGCTGCGTATTTATTAAATTTTTAAACATGTATTTTTTTTAAAAAGTTAATGATAAAGAAAAAATAAAATTGATTATTTATTATTTAAAAAGAATTAATCTGGATTAATTTATGAATGGGAAATTTGGCCACTTTGGTAGTATCTCTCAGCTAAATTTTAGGATCAGTTTTTCAATCAATCCCACGCCCCTTTTTAATTGAAGCTTACTTACAAACTCGTTAGCTCTATGTGCTTGTGCAATGTCCCCAGGACCACAGATAATGGCAGGAAAACCTCCTTCTTCAAACTGCCCAGCTTCTGCGGCATAAGAGACGGTGTCAAATTGATCGGCTTCGGTTAATTCTTTGATAAGTTGCGCTATATCTTGATCTTCTTTGGTATCTAAAGCGGGTACTTCAGGATGATTGTTTACGGTCTCAATCACAAAACCAGGAAAAATATTTTTTAATTGTTCCTCACGACCCCTGCAATGTGCCTCAAATTCTTCAAGTATTTCAGGAATACTGTCTTGTGGTATGCATCGGATGTCCCATTTAAAAGAACATCGGTCTGCGATGACATTAGGCGCTATACCACCGCTGATGGTGCCTACATGAATGGAGGTATGCGGTGGATTAAAGCGTGCATCTGAACTTTGATCAGCCAATTGATTCATTTTTTCCTCTAACCATAAAACCAATCGTGAAGCTTCATGAATGGCACTTACCTCTTGTCTAATCCGACTGCTGTGCCCAGCCGAACCATTAACGATAGTTTCTTGAACGCAAATTCCTTTTTGACCGACTACCGGAATGAGCATAGAGGGTTCACCTATCCAAGCATATGCTGGCTTTTCGTCATAATGCAAGGCGATCGCTTCAATCAAATCAGGGGCTCCTAAGCAACCGATTTCTTCGTCGTAGGAAAAAGCAAAATAGATTGGTTTTTTCAAATTCGCTTTTACCATCATAGGGGCTGTAGTCATGATACAGGCTAAAAAAGCTTTCATATCACAGGAACCTCGCCCGTAAAGTTTATCCCCTATTTCAGTCAACACAAAGGGATCTGTAGCCCAATCTTGACCTGCTACGGGCACGACATCAGTATGGCCTGAAAGAATGATCCCCCCATCTACCGCAGGCCCAATCCTACAATGCAAAGAAGATTTATTACCCTCTTCGTTGTAAACTCGAAAAGAGGTTACACCCAAATCCGTAAAATAGGACTCTATCCAGACCAGAATGGAAAGGTTTGACTCACCCCCTAAAACGGGAAAAGAGACTAATTTTGCTAATATTTGTTCTACATTCATAATTACATTAAAAAGGCCCCCAATCGATAGCCACAGCTACCAATAAATACAACCAGCTCATTAATAAAATAACGCCCATGACGGGTACAATGAATTTTAACCACCGATCAAAGGTAACTCTACACAGGGACAACATGGCAATCAGACCACCCAATGCAGGGTTCATGAGATTTGAAACACCATCGCCGATTTGAAAGGCAAGTATCGTCGTTTGTCTTGTCAAGCCTAACAGCTCTCCCGTCGGTATCATGATGGGCAAGGTTGCTAAGGCTTGACCACTACCCGAAGGTATGGCAAAGTTAATCAATAATTGGGCCAATGACATGCCGAGGGCCGATCCATAGACGGAAAGGCCATTCAAAGATTGCGCCAATTCATAAGCAATAGTATCCCCAATACTGGCTTCCTCTAGAATCACTTTAATGGTTGCGGCAAACCCTACCATAAATGCACCTGGCGCTACTAAACTGATCGACTGAAAGGTGGTCTCACCAATCATTCTCCCATTCATACCTGCCGCTAATCCAGCAATGATAGAAATCATCAAAAAGATGGCTGAGATTTGATTCAAATACCAATGCCATTGAAACACCCCAAATAGCATAAAAACCAATCCGGTTATGAAAATGAACAAAATGAGCAGGTCCTTGGTTTGTAATCGGTAGCTTGACAAGTCTTTGGTTAGGCCAAACCCACTTTGATCAATACCTTGGGTAAGGCTTAGCTTTGAATCTTTGATGATTTTTTTAAAATAACGACGATTGAAATATGCCAAAACCGTAAGCGCTGAAAAGCACAACATACTTCTCATCAAGGCACCTGAAAACATCGGCAGTTCTGCTATCTTATGTCCTGTCCCTACCGTATACGGGTTAATTGGAGACAAACCAAACCCAACGGTAACGCCACCCACAGCAATAGCAGCTGCCAACATCAAATCACCCCCAAGCGCCAAACTTATCGTAGCGGCTATCGGAATCATAGCTATGTTGTTCTCATAGCCAACCACTACACCTAATAAGCCAAAAAGATAGGTAAGCACCACTACAATCATCAACCTACGCTTCAAGCCCAGTTTAAAAATTAGGCTACCCACTACGTTTTCTATCATTTTAGACTTTTCTAAAATGCCAAACATAATACCACTGGCCATCACCACCCAAATCACTTCTATGGCCACACCAAAACCCTTTGGCATTGCAATGAACATATCCATTAAACCAAGAGGTTGCTTGGCGATCAAGCGATAGGTACCCGCAATCACTCTCAATCTCCCATCGATTAAGACGCGGTCAAAAGTGCCTGCTGGTATAACATGGGTAGCGAGGGTTGCTACAACAATAATAAAAAACAGTAAGACAATGGAATGAGGAAATTCTTTAAAAAAAGAGGTTTTAAAATTCAATAATTCGGAATTTAATTAAAGGTAAAAGAGTTTAATTCTTTCGAAAGATAATTAAGATAAGGTTGTGTTGCAAGGATTCCTTTTTTCTCTAGGATTTCAATGTAGAGCAAGAGTGTTTTTACATAAGTCTTATGTAATGATTTCTTAACTAAAGTCATGTACTTGCTCAAGGCAAGAAATCCATCAATATCATCTACTCCACCCGCTGCCAAATCTGATAATTCTTGCTTCTTTTGCTGAAGCATTTCATAGCGCAGTACTAAATCATTGAATTGCTTCATTCTTTGAAGGTCTATCAAAGCGTTCATTTCTTCTAAATGTCTCAATTCATTAGCCGTACCTATTAAACTGAGTTCTTCTCTTTTCAGCTTAGGTTTGTCCTCGTTAAATAGGGGAATGGTTATTCCGATCCGATAGTCCATTTGGTTTTTAAGGCCCACCCCTCCATCTATATCGTAACCTGCCTGAACAAATCCAATATTCCAACTTTCAGCATAATCTATATTGAGCTTTAATCGATCTAAATTGAGCTTTTCCGAAGCTAAATCTACTTCTAAAAAGAAGGATTTGTAATTGAGTGGTGTTATCGTATTTTTAATTTCAGCAAGATCAACCAATTCAAACTCATCCCAATCTACATTTAAGAAAAGGGAATCGTCGATAAGGAGTTCACTATTTTTTGCATGAATTAGGGATTCAAAATCAGCTTGTTTTAGTTCTAATTCTAACAAAGTTTGATCCAGTTTGATCCAATCGTTCAAAGCAAATACTCCCTTTTGAGCCAATTCAAAAGCCTTCATTTGTTTTTTTTCGTCTAGCAATAAAGATAAGGTCGTCACCAGGTCATAGTTATTGATGAGTCCTTTGTATTTTTCTGATAATATCTCATTGAGTAAATAATCTTTATTTTTCAACAAATAACTTTTTTTTGCCTCATTGAAAGCATTATTCGCGGTACGCTCCTTTGGGTTTAAAATGCCCAAACGTAAGGCATAATTATCGGGTGATGAGTCGAGATTCTTACCCCTGACACGCAGTTCTAATTCTCTTAATGCTGGCGACTTGAATGAGTTTGAATGGTAATATGACAATTGTTCATTAATAGATGACAAACGGGTGTCATCTACTGCTTGTTGAAGCACCTGATCAACGGGGGATTGTGCCGAAACCCATCCACTTAACAAAAATAATAGAAAGGCGGAACTAACCCTATTCAATGCCATCGGATATATAGACATAAACCTTTTCACCATTCAGAAAACGATTATTTTCTGATATTTTAACAAAAATTTCTTGTCCATATGAATTAATCCCATTGATGGCATTCAGCTTTTCTGGAAAGGACGTAATTCTCGATCCTATCTCAATGATCTCGCCAGAAATTCTATACGTACGATTGGTAGATTCTACTTGAACTTTAGCTCCTACATTAAGCCCGGCAATACCTCGTTCATTAATAAAAGCTTTGATTACCGTAGGATTAAGGCTATAGATGGATAAAATAGACTGATAAGGAGGAACTAATTCGTTTAATTGTACATAAAGATTTCCCACATTTCCCGTCTGCTCGGCATATTGAATAAGATCAGCTGATTCGCCTTTCAACTTTAATAAATCGTTTTTGATAATTTTTATTTTTCCTTTGATTAAGCTAGTGTCTTGGGTAAATCTTGAGGTCATTTGGATCATTCTTACCTCCATTTGTCTGGATTGATTAACCATCTCTTTTTCTAAAAAAAGGATCCGAGCGAGCTTAATAGAATCTACTTGCGTACTCACCGTACCTTCAAAAACAGATCTTAACCTTACCGAATTCTGATCTTGAATTCTTTTTTCAAGCATCAATTCATTGAGCTCATTTTCCATTGCCAAGATCTTAAAAGAAGTCTCTGATTTCAATATATCTTGTTCGAGTTGATAATGGTTATTCAGTCCGGTTTCTTGAATGTTAAGGCTGTTCAGCTCACTACTTTTTTGATATATATCTGCTTCTAAATTGGTGCTTTCTGCTACAAAAAGCTTATCTCCTTTTTTAACTTCCTGGCCAGGGACTACATAAATAGCTTTGATACGAATCGGTTTTTGATAACTAATTACCGTCACTTGATTTTCTACTTGAGCGACCATTGCTTTGGTCTTATCTTTATAATGGAACCCAAGATATGCCAATGATATCAACATCATAAGCCACACGAAAACAAATAAATTAGATCTGATCACAATTGAGAAGCTATTTTTTTCCTTACCACTTTAAGTTCTTTCACACCTGTTATGGATGTAAGTTGGTTGAAAACATCCTTTTCTGAAATTTTCGATTTTGCCAATAAGTGATATTCATTCTTAAAGCTTCCATCAGACAATTTTCGCTGTGAAACGATATTGATTTCAAACGTATGCGTTAAATATTCTTGCAACGAAAATGTAATCGGATTTTCATGGGAAATGAGTACTTCAAATAAGGTGTTTTCTGATTTGGCATATCGAGAAAATCTCAACATGAGGGCTACCAAACAAAATAAAATCGTCCCGCTCACACTCACAGCATAGCCATAGACCCCCGTGGTGATCCCGACAGAGATCCCTGCGAACATGAAAATGATATTTCTGGGATCTGAAACCAATGTTCTAAACCTAATGATAGCTACGGCACCTATGATTCCAAATCCGACCGCTAGATTATTTCCCACAGACATAATAATCATGGAGGTCACAATGGAACTTAAAACAATGGCTTGGAAGAAATAATTAGGGAAATGAACACCCTGAAAGGTAAAATGAAAAGTCAGTGCAATCGCGGAACTGAGTGTGAACGCGAGCAATAATGAAAAGATAGCCACCTCTAAGGAGGGGAAGTCGTAATAATTTACTCCTTCTAAAAAACTCTCGAGCATAATTTATTTAATTGAAGCACAAAAAAAATCATAATTTAATGAAAGAACTAACCATTAAGTCATTTTAATCAAAGAATTAAGTTAACCCTAAGAGCCGAGTATTGGATTAGACTAAATTAGTTGACTTATTCTTTAATTGACCAAACTAAATAAACCAGAAAAATTTATTTATAAAGATGAATCATGTCAGTAGGAATGATCTCCTATTCTTAACCTATTCAATAAATCAACTTGTGTTAATCATTTATTACCGCTACATTTAATTAATTAGCTTTTTAAAAAGATAAAAACATGAAATACAAATACCTTAATATCCTTTTTCTTTGGTTCTTTACCCTGCAAGTCACTGCACAAACCTCTGATTTATTTAATGGTAAAAACCTGGAGGGCTGGACCGTGTATGGTACTGAAAAATGGTATGTTAATGAAGGTGAGCTTATTTGTGAAAGTGGACCAGATCAAAATTATGGCTATTTAGCTACCAATAAATATTATAATAATTTTGAATTGGTCTTGGAATTTAAGCAGGAAGCCAATGGCAATAGTGGCGTGTTTTTTAGGTCTACCTTAGAAGGAACCAAAATCAGTGGTTGGCAAGTAGAAGTTGCGCCTGCGGGTCATCCCAAAGACAAAACTGGAGGTATTTATGAATCTTATGGTCGTGGATGGCTCATCAAACCTCCTGCTGAAACTGATTCGGTGCTTAAAATGGGAGAATGGAATACCTTAAAAGTAGTCGCACAAGGAGATCAAGTGTCAACTTGGCTCAACAATATCCCTATGGTATCCATTAATGATAGCCTTATTGGGAAAGGAAAGGGGTCTATTGTCCTTCAAATCCATGACGGGGGCGGAATTAAAGTAAAATGGCGAAATATTAAAATAACAGAATTAAAATAAGTAGCCTCAAAACACGCTCATTATATCGCTGTTTCCAAGACAAAAAAGTAACTTTGAGCAATAAAATATAGTATGGGATGCAACTATACAACAACCTAAGTGCGCATGAGCAAGCCGCACTCATAGATCAAGCAGGCATAAAGAGATTGACACTCTCTTTCTACAAATATCATAATTTAAGTAATCCTGAATCATTTAGGAATCACTTGTATGCCCATTGGCGGGCTCTACATGTTTTGGGTAGAATCTTTGTTGCAAGTGAAGGAATCAACGCACAACTTTCTGTGCCCGCCCCTCAATTTCATAACTTTAAACAAACATTAGACGATATTACCTTTCTTAAAGGCCTCCGATTAAATATCGCCGTTGAGCAATTTGATAAATCGTTTTTAAAACTTAAAATAAAAGTTCGCTCAAAAATACTGGCCGATGGGCTTGATGACAAAACCTTTGACCCTACAGACGTGGGAACCCATCTAAAAGCAGAAGCATTTAATCAAATCATAGCTGATCCCGATACTGTTTTAGTCGATATGCGTAATCATTATGAAACGGAAATAGGTCATTTTGAAAATGCCCTCACTCCAGATGTAGATACCTTTCGGGATTCCTTGAAAATAATAGAAAAAGATATTGAGCCACATAAAACCAATAAAAACATCGTCATGTATTGCACTGGTGGGATAAGATGTGAGAAGGCCAGTGCGTATTTCAAACACAAAGGCTTTAAAAAGTTATTTCAATTGGAGGGTGGCATCATAGAATATGCTAGACAAGTAAAAGTACTTAATTTAGAAAATAAGTTTAAAGGTAAAAACTTTGTTTTTGACCAGCGAATGGCGGAGCGTATCTCCAAGGAAATTATTTCCACATGTCATCAATGCGGTAAACCATCAGACACCCATGTGAACTGTGCTAACGAAGCCTGCCATCTACTATTCATCCAGTGCAGCACTTGTGGAGAGGCCATGGATCATTGTTGTACATCCACATGTAAAGAGATCAATGCCAAACCTTTGGAAGAGCAAAAGGAGTTAAGGAGGGGCACTAAAAGTGAACATAAAATATTTAAAAAAGGAAGGTTCAAAGAAAAAATTCAATGAACCTAAAAATTCTTTGCTAAGCCTCTTATTTAAATTTCCTCGAGCTCTCTTTTCTTACTCCAACTCAATATCTTGAGCTCTTTCAGTTCTCTGTGATTACAATAGGTGCAATTATAGGTTCTTTCTAGTAAGCCCTCTTCGAACTCTGAAGCATGTTTTGTCACCTTTTCATTTCGCTCCTTCAGCGTTCTGAAATTGCATTTTGAACAGATCAATGCTTTTTCTGAAATATCATATTTTTGAATGACTTTTTCTCCTGATACTTCATCAATCCATACATCAAAATCTGCCTGAGAAGCATCTTCTAAAGCGATCATTTCATCGGACATGAATTCATCTTCTTCTAACTCATTCAACAACTTCATGTAATTTCCACTAGAAGATTTTAATTTATTGAAACGAATAGATTTTAGCCGTTTCTCCAAAACGAAAGGATAATAGTATTGCAAATACATGGTAAAACCATAACCTATCATAAAAGTGATCATGAACGCCATAAAAGCAACAAAAATAAATTCATATGACTGAGCTAAACCTAACCATCCAGAAATAAGACCAAATAAATAAAAGAATATAGCTATTGAAAACAAATTAGCCGTCCTTTTTAGATATTTAACTTCATTGTGAACGGCAAATTTATACTTGTCAGATCTGTTTGTTTTACTCATAAGTAAAACGAAATAAACCATTTGATTTATAAGTAACAACAATAAAAACGCAAAACTGCCGTTCTTAAATAATTGTATCCAAATCGGTTCTAATGTGTTCATTGTAAAATAGTTAATGTGTAGTTTGTTGGTTATTATTCAATATTCGAATAATTATTGAATAAATATAAATAAAATCCTTGGATAAGTACTACAAACACTCATTTTTAGTATCATTGCTATTCACATTTTGAATGAATGGAGTTATTAGGAATAGATGTTGGAGGAACGGGTATCAAAGGAGCCATAATTAATACAGTCACGGGTCAGTTGGTTACAAGTCGCAAAAGACTATCTACTCCACAGCCCGCTAGCCCTCAATTGGTCATTGAAACTATTGTTGAATTGGTTCGGTTTTTCGACTGGAAAAAAGAAATTGGATGTGGTTTCCCCTCAGTGATCCAAAAAGGAGTCGTTCGTACCGCCTCTAATATAGACAGACAATGGATTGGGTTGAATGCCGCAAATTTATTAACTGAGGCCTCCGGATGCCCTACCTACGTCATCAATGATGCCGATGCCGCCGGTAAAGCCGAAATTGCATTTGGGTCTGGACAGGATAAGAAAGGTAATCTCATTTTTCTTACCGTCGGCACAGGTATTGGTTCTGCCTTATTTAATGAGGGATCCCTTTATCCAAACACCGAACTTGGTTTCTTAAAAATTAAAGGTAGGTATGGAGAACATTATGCTGCCAATTCGATAAGAGAAGCCGAGCGTTTGTCCTGGAGTCAGTGGGGAAAACGCTTCTCTCGCTACCTAAGAAGAGTAGAGCTCTTACTCACGCCTGATCTGTTTATTTTGGGAGGTGGTATCAGTAAAAAATTTAAGCTTTATGAACCGTATCTAAAATGTGATACACCCGTCATTCCTGCCCAATTAAAAAACAATGCAGGCATTATCGGTGCCGCCGTAAGTGCGGGTAATTATTTCAAAAAGCAAACAGATTAATTCCAATCTGAATGAAAAACACCCGGTCTATCCTGCCTTTCATAAGTATGGGATCCAAATAAGTCTCTTTGTGCTTGAATTAAATTTAGGGGCAAATGCGCGCTCTTGAATGCATCAAAATAATTGAGGGCATTGGACAAAGCCAAAGTAGGAATTCCCTTGGCCACAGTGTATTGCACTACTTTTCGTGTAGCGCCAATAACTGCATTGATTTTCTGAACGATCACAGGAGATAACAATAAGCTATCTAATGAAGGATCATTTTGATAAGCCAAGCGAATATCTTCCAAAAATCGCGCTCGAATGATGCATCCGCCTCTCCATATTTTTGCTATACATTCCAAATTTAAACCGTATTGATATTCTTCTGATGCCCTACTCAATTGATCCATACCTTGTGCATAGCTTATTATAAAGGCGAAATATAAGGCATCTCGCACCTCATCAATACTGGGATCGCTTGTAGGTAAATGGGATGCCTCTGTATATTTTTCAGAAGCCGTCATGCGAATGTCTTTCATACCCGAAATTTGTCGCATCGAAACCGCTGCATCAATCGTAGGTATGGCAATACCTAGGTCCATGGCATTTTGAGAAGTCCATTTACCAGTACCCTTTTGCTTGGCCTTATCTAAAATTTGATCTACCAAATCACCAGGCACAACATCATCTTTTTTATCAAATATTTGACTGGTAATTTCAACTAGAAAAGACTGCAAGTCTCCCTGATTCCAATCATAATACGTTTGTTTCAAGCTGGGGTTATCCAATTGTAATCCCCGCTTCATAATGTGATAGGACTCACCTATGAGCTGCATTAAAGCATATTCAATGCCATTATGAATCATTTTCACATAATTACCTGCAGAACCTTGTCCCATAAAGTCTACACATGGTTCGTTATTGACTTTTGCAGCCACCGCCTCAAAGACAGGCTTGATGAGCTGATAAGCCGTTCGGTCACCTCCAGGCATAATACTAGGACCTTTTCTTGCGCCTTCAGATCCCCCTGAGACGCCTGCGCCCATGAAATGAATGTCCTTGGATTTTAAAGAAGTAAATCTTCTATTGGTATCTTCAAAATGTGAGTTCCCTCCATCAATGATCAAGTCACCTGAATCTAATAAGGGCAATAAATCGGCAATAACATGGTCCACAGGTCCTCCTGCCGGGACGAGTAGCATAATCTTCCTAGGTCGAGCCAATTTTTTAATGAATTCTACTTTATCTAATGTACCCTCAATATCATCTGAATTACCTTCTTTTTTTAAATCTGCTACCTTTTGAGCGTCTGTGTCAAGACCTATCGAAGAAAAATGATGATCCGCCACATTCAATAGAAAATTTCTTCCCATCACGCCTAAACCTACCAATCCAAAATCAAACAATTGTGCCATAAGAAAAAATATTATAAAAATTTCAACAAAACTAATAAAACAATAATCTCTGTGACAATAAATCAAATGGTAATTATTTAGTTTGTACTTGAATCCATTTTCACCAAAAAGTATGATAAGCCACAAAGAAGTAGAATCACAAGTGCTGGTAATTTTTGGCGCTTCGGGCGATTTAACCTCAAGAAAGTTATTGCCAGAAATTTTCAACCTATTTCGTAAGGGATACATACCTGAAGATTATGCCATTATTGGTGTTGGAAGAAGCAATTACTCTGATCAGTCCTATCGGGAGAAAGCGGTCATTAACAATAAATATTTTAAAAAAAAGGAGAAAAGATCTAAAGAGATTCAAAAATTTTCCGAATTGGTGCATTACATCTCACTAGATACCAGTGATCCTTCGGCTTATGCTGCGTTGAAACATAAATTGCAACAAATACTGCCTGGGCACCCTGATCCAAATGTTATTTTTTATCTCTCCACCCCACCCATGTTGTACAAAACGATCGCACATCATTTGGCTGCTCACGATCTTAATACGGAAAAAGAGGGATGGAAACGGATGATTATTGAAAAACCCTTTGGTTATGATTTAGAAACCGCTAGAGCTTTGAACATAGATCTTTTGTTGAAATTCAAAGAGGAACAAATTTATCGAATTGATCATTATCTCGGAAAGGAAACCGTTCAAAATCTAATGGTTGCTCGGTTTTCTAATAGCATTTTTGAGCCCCTTTGGAACAGAAATTATATTCAACGCATAGAGATAACCTCGGCCGAAAGTGTTGGGGTAGGTAATCGAGGGGGCTATTATGAAGGTGCGGGAGCACTCAGAGACATGATCCAAAACCATTTGCTTCAGTTGCTCTCATTAGTAGCCATGGAGCCTCCAAATCAAATGAGTTCAGAAGCCATTCGGAACGAAAAGGACAAACTATTCCAGTCGCTCAGACCTATGTCTGCTACAGATGTTAAAAAAAATGTGATTCGTGGACAGTATACCAGTGCCAACGTTAGAGATAAACAAATCGTGGGATACCGAGAAGAAAATGGCGTGCATCCAACCTCTCGAACGGAAACGTTCGCTGCCATGAAATTTTTTATTGACAATTGGAGGTGGGCAGGTGTCCCATTTTACATCAGGAGTGGCAAAAGAATGCCCACAAGAGTTTCAGAGGTAGTAATCCACTTCAAACCCAACCACCTCCAATTATTCAAAAATGAAGGTTCTGACCATGCACATAATATACTCATTTTCAGAATCCAGCCCAATGAAGGCATCCTACTCAAGTTTGGGCTCAAAGTGCCCGGAGCGGGGAATAGAGTCAAGGACGTAAATATGGATTTTCAATATGATGGCTTGACTCAAGATTATGTCCCAGACGCCTATGAGCGACTTATTTTAGACTGTATGCAAGGAGACTCGACGTTGTATGCGCGTGGTGACAGTGTCGAAAACTCTTGGGAATTTATTGATCCAATTTTAAAAGCATGGAAGAATGATCCTGACATCCCCATTTATGGATACCCTGCAGGCACTTGGGGCCCCGAACATATCAATGAATTGATTGAAGGTGAGGACATGGCTTGGAGAAATGCAAGTACAAACCTTTCTCATGACGGTGAATATTGTGAATTATAAAAAATGAAAAAAATAATCTTTAAAACACCCGATGCTTTAGCATCGGCTTTTGCCAATCAGCTAGTAAAGCTTTCTTCTGATAAGCAGGTCATTCATGTCGCATTATCGGGAGGAAGCACGCCCAAATTACTGTTTGAAATTTTAGCCAATAAATATAAAAATCATGATTGGTCGCGGTTGCGTTTTTATTGGGGGGATGAAAGATGCGTAGGCCCTGATGATTCCGAAAGTAATTATTTAATGGCTAAAACACTCTTTTTTGATCCAGCAAATATTCCTAGTGAACATATTTTCAGGATATTGGGAGAAAATAACCCTAAGCAAGAGGCCCAACGATACGGTAATCTGCTTTACGAATTACTGCCCTTAGTGAATGAAATGCCTTGTTTTGATTTAATCTATTTAGGCATGGGTGGAGATGGGCATACCGCATCTATATTTCCACATGAGATGGAATTAATGGAACATAGAGAGGTTTGTGCAGTGGCCACGCACCCTATCAGTGGCCAAAAAAGAGTCACACTTACCGGGCCAGTCATTAACAATGCCAGATCCATCGTCTTTTTAATTACGGGTAAGGCAAAATATCCTCGGATCAAATCTATTCTCAAAGATCAGCGAGATTTTGAAAATTTACCGGCAGCATATATTAAACCTACACATGGGCATTTGACTTGGTATCTAGATGATGCAGCGTATGAAGGGACCTAAGGTATTGATCTTAATGGGTGTGACTTGTTCGGGTAAAACTGCCTTTGGAAAAGTGTTATCGAAACGTCTCAATAGGCCTTTTTACGATGGGGATCATTTTCATTCAAAAGAGAATATCCGCAAAATGAAGCAAGGAATACCTTTGAATGATGAAGATCGATGGCCCTGGTTAAAAGACCTGCATCAATTGGCGATTCAACAGGCTGAAGGGGGTGCGATCATCGCTTGTTCAGCCTTAAAAAGTACCTACAGACAAGTCATTCGAACTTCAGAAAACATGTTGTTCATTTATCTTAAAGCAGATAAAAAAACCATTGCACAGCGACTTGCTTTAAGAAAAAATCATTTTATGCCCGCCTCACTCCTTGATTCTCAATTCGCAGCTTTGGAAGCGCCCCAAGATGGATGTACGCTTGACGCCACTCAATCGTTTGAGGTAAATGTCGATTTAGTAATCGCTTACCTTCAAAAATAATCTGTGACAGAAATAACCTTTAGGTATTACAGAAAAATCAATCTACTGCGGCAGTCGCAATCGTTTTGAAAAGTTTGCCATCAGAGATCAAGCATCCTTTATCAAT